>NZ_JBVVQI010000017.1:0-145092 GCF_055811495.1 Mesorhizobium sp. WSM4830
AGACCAGCATCGGCATCGACTTCGACGATCCAGACGCCATCTCTCGGCGTGTGCTGCGCCGCAAATTCCTGGCCTGTAGTTGAGGCCAGAGTGACGGACTTGTCCTCCGCCTCATAAGCGGGGTGGCGAAACAGAACCTTCACAGAATGCAAGGGAATGGGCGTGCCGGCGGCATCGCTGAGGCTGTAGCGGACCTCGCCCCATGCGATGATGAGTTTGCCGGTCCAGCCGAGTGCGGCCTGGGCGCGCCCCTCCTCGGCCTTCTTGTTGAACTGCTGGCTCGCCACATAGGTGTTTTCAACGACAAGACCGGTCCAGCTTGTGCTGGCCAGCGTGGCCATGGTCACATTCACGCCAACAACCACACTGAAAAAGCCGAGAATGGTAAGCAGCATATGCCTTCCGGTAAATTCGCGGGGCCTTCGCATATTGATGCTCATCTGAGGATCTCCGGTGCGTTGAACGTGGCCGTGTATTCGTCGACTTCGAAACTTGCCTTGTCTTCGACCCGGAACTTGAATGTTTGCGCTTGCCCCTGGAGCTGTTCAGCCGGCTGGCGGACGAAAACCTTCAGCATCTTCAGCCGGTCCGGTTCAACGGCGATGGCAAATGAGCGATCTGCGGGCAGGTCGAGCCCGACGACGTTCATTTCCGCGCCTTGTAAGCCCTGCATGGTGACGACAACCGTCCTTGGCTCGGGGATCATGTTGAGCAGCTTGACGGTGTAACCATTGCGAATCGATCCATCGGACAGCGTCACGAACTGCGGATTGCGGTCGTGCAGAACGCTGACCTCGAGCCGGTCGCGCGTCAGCAACGAATAGAGCAGGGCAAGACCGATCGCCGACCACGCGCCCATGTAGACGAAGGTGCGTGGCCTGAAGATTTTGCGGAGATGGAAATGGGCCAACCTATCGGAGAAAGCGCCGCCGTCGGTCCGCACGAGCGACGGGTTCACCGAGCAAGAACCGCCTGCAGTGGCTACCGCCATGTTGGCGTTGTAATCGGACAGCGTCGCATAGGAGATCAGTCCCCGCTCCTTGCCGAGCTTGTCCATGACGCCGTCGCAAGCATCGATGCAGAGCGCGCACGTGATGCATTCAAGTTGCTGGCCGTCGCGAATGTCGATCCCCATCGGGCAGACGGCGACACAGGCGTTGCAATCGACGCAGTCTCCAACCGGCTGCCCCGCGGCAAGCACCTTCTTGGCGTGGCGCGAACGTGGCTCGCCGCGCCAATCATTATACGTTACGGTGAGCGAATTCTCGTCGAGCATGGCCGCCTGGATGCGCGGCCATGGGCACATATAGGTGCAGACCTGCTCGCGCATCAGTCCGCCGAACGTGTAGGTGGTCGCCGTCAGCACCACGATGGTGATGTAGGCGATGGGCGCTGCGGTCCCAGTGAAGACCTCTCGAATTAAAGTTGGCGCATCGGCGAAATAGAAAATCCAGGCACCCCCCGTTGCCGCGCCTATGACCAGCCAGATAGCGTGTTTGGATACACGCAGCACAAGCTTGCGCGCGGCCCAGGGGCCGGCATCGAGTTTCATGCGCGCGTTGCGGTCGCCCTCGATCGCGCGCTCGACAACCAGAAACAGGTCGACCCATACGGTCTGTGGGCAGGTATAGCCGCACCAGGCCCGGCCGACCGTGGAAGTGACCAGGAAAAGGCCGATGCCGGCCATGACCAGCAGGCCCGCAACATAGTAGAATTCCTGCGGCCAAATCTCGATGAAAAAGAAGTAAAAGCGGCGATTGGCGAGATCGATCAGCACAGCCTGGTCGGGGGCAAACGGGCCCCGATCCCAACGCAGCCAAGGCGTCAGGTAGTAAATGCACAGCGTGATTGCCATCACCAGCCACTTGAAGCGACGAAAGCTGCCTGAAGCGCGCTTCGGGAAGATCTTCTTGCGTGCGGCATAGAGCGGCTGACGCGTTTTGGCCGAGTTGACCGCCTCGGCCTCAAGTCGCTCTACCTGAATGTTGTCCAGCACGAATATCTCCAGTCGCAGCGGATCATTTTGCCGTGCAACCGGACATCTCTGATGTGGGGCGACGTCCGGAACGCAGGGTGCTGGCCAAACTTTGCCGCATGATGGGCCGCGCCGCGTTGATGCAAGTCAATCGCCCATGCCGCAAATACGATCGAGGCCCGGCGCTAGCCGGGCCTCGTCGCTTAGCTGGCGGAGGGCCGGGAATAGAACCCCCTCTATTCCCCACCGCCAAGCGAATGGATGTAGACGGCGAGCTCCTTGACTTTGGTGTCGCCAAGACGTCCGCCCCAGGCTGGCATGACGCCCTGTCTGGGGGCGCGAACCTGTGCGGCGATCGATGCTTCCCCGGATCCGTAAAGCCAGATGGCATCGGTCAGGTCCGGCGCGCCAAACTCCTTGTTGCCTTTTGCATTTTCGCCATGACACGCCACGCAATTCTCCGCGAAGACCTTGGCACCCGGCTCGACCAGACTTTCGCCTTGAACAGGTGCCGACAGGCTGGCGACGTAGGCGCTGACCTGCCTGATCTGGTCAGCCGTGATAATGTCGCCAAAGGCCGGCATTTCGGATTGGCGTGTGTCCGGGTCCGATGCAAAGCGGATGCCGTGTGTGATCGTCTGCTGGATCTGCTCGGCACTTCCGCCCCACAGCCAATCGTCGTCGTTGAGATTGGGAAAGCCGCTGGACCCTTGAGCGCCGGAGCCGTGGCACTGCACGCAATTGACCTTGAACGCGGCGGCGCCAGCGGCACCCGCGAATTCGCGCAGCGCATCGTCGGCGGCAATCTCCACGACAGTTTTCGACTGTACAGCCGCAACATACTTGCCCTTGGCGATTTCAGCTGCGGCGAGCTCGTTCTTCACATCATTTCGGCTCGAATAGCCGATTACGCCTTTGGTCGCGGAGCTCAGCATCGGCCATGCCGGATAGGCGACGGTATAGCCGATCGCCCAGAGGATGGTGATGTAAAAGGTCGTGATCCACCAGCGCGGAAGCGGATTGTTGAGCTCGCGGATGCCATCCCACTCATGGCCGGTGGTTGAAATGCCCGAGACTTCATCGATATGCTCGTTGCTCATTGTCAATCGTCCTTGAGAGGTATCCGGGCGGCTTCGTCAGCTTGCCTGCGGCCGCCGGGGCGAAGCGCGAAGGCAATGCATCCGACGAAGAACAGCGCCATGGCGAGCAGGCCCCAGCTGTCGGCAAATTCTCGCATCAGATTGTAATTCATCGATATCTTCCTCAGCGGTAGCCGGCGGCCTCGTCATAGTTATTGAAGTCGACCAGCGTGCCTAGCATTTGCAGGTAAGCGACCAGGGCATCCATTTCGGTGACCTGCTGCGGATTACCGTCGAAGTCACCGAGCTTGGCCTTCGGATAGCGTGCTTCGAGGCCGGACGTGTCGACGTTGGCATCCGCTTGTGCCATGAGATCGGCATTGGCGTTAGCGACCATGTCATCGGAATAGGGCACACCCACACGCCTGTTCGCGATCAGGTGCGTCGAGAAGTCCTTCACCTCGATCGGTGTATCTTTCAGGAATGCGTAGCTTGGCATGATCGATTCCGGCACCACAGAGCGCGGGTCGGTGAGATGCTGGACGTGCCATCCATTCGAATAGCGGTCGCCCACCCGCGCGAGGTCCGGTCCGGTGCGTTTCGATCCCCACTGGAACGGGTGGTCGTACATCGACTCGGCTGCCAGGCTGTAATGCCCATAGCGCTCGACTTCGTCGCGGAACGGCCTGATCATCTGGCTATGGCAGAGGTAGCAGCCCTCGCGCACATAGATGTTGCGGCCGGCGAGCTCGAGCGGCGAATAGGGCCGCATGCCTTCGACTTTCTCGATAGTATTGTCGAGATAAAAGAGCGGCGCGATCTCGACTATGCCGCCGACCGTCACCACCAGAAGGGAGCCCACGAGAAGAAGCGTGGCGTTCTTCTCGATCACGGCATGTCTGTCCATCAAGCCCATTTTCCGGCTCCTTATTCGGCAGGCTGCAGGACGGGAACAGGATCCGGCATCGGTTGCTCCTCGCGCTGATAGCCGAGGATCGTCATCGCGACGTTCCACGCCATGATCAGCATTCCGGCGAGATACATCGCGCCGCCCAGAGCGCGCATGACATAATAGGGATGCATGGCTGCGACGGTCTCTGCGAAGGAGTAGACCAGGAAGCCCTGCTCGTCGTATTCGCGCCACATCAGGCCCTGCATGACGCCGGAGACCCACATCACTGCGGCGTAAACGACGATCCCAAGCATCGCCAGCCAGAAGTGCCAGTTGACGAGCCGCAGCGAATAAAGCCGGTCGCGGTTCCACAACTTCGGGACCATGAAATAGATCGCGCCGAACGAGATAATGCCAACCCATCCGAGCGCGCCCGAATGGACGTGACCGATGGTCCAGTCGGTGTAGTGCGAGAGCGAGTTGACGGCCTTGATTGACATCATCGGGCCTTCGAACGTCGACATCCCGTAGAAGGCGATGGCCATGACCATCATGCGGATGATCGGGTCGGTGCGCAGCTTGTCCCAGGCGCCCGAGAGCGTCATCAGGCCGTTTATCATGCCGCCCCACGAGGGCATCCAGAGCATGATTGAGAACACCATGCCGAGCGTCTGGGCCCAGTCCGGCAGGGCGGTGTAATGGAGGTGGTGCGGACCGGCCCAGATGTAGAGAAAGATCAAAGCCCAGAAATGGATGATCGACAGTCGGTAGGAATAGACAGGTCGGTTGGCCTGCTTGGGCACGAAATAATACATCATGCCGAGGAAGCCGGCCGTGAGGAAGAAGCCGACGGCATTGTGGCCGTACCACCACTGCGTCAAGGCATCCTGGACGCCGGAGAAAGCTGAATAGCTCTTTGAACCCACGAACGAGACGGGCATCGACAGGTTATTGATCACATGCAGCATCGCGATCGTCACGATGAAGGACAGATAGAACCAATTGGCGACGTAGATGTGCGGTTCCCTGCGCTTCAGGATGGTGCCGAGGAACAGGACGAGGTAGGCGACCCATACAATGGTGAGCCACAGGTCCACATACCATTCGGGCTCGGCGTATTCGCGGCTCTCGGTGATACCGAGCAGGTAGCCGGTTGCCGCCATGACGATGAACAGCTGATAGCCCCAGAACACGAACCAGGCGAGATCGCCGCCGAACAGCCTGGCACGACAGGTCCTCTGCACGACATAAAGCGACGTGCAAATGAGCGCGTTGCCGCCGAAGGCAAAAACCACACCGGAAGTATGCAAAGGCCGCAAGCGGCCGAAGTTGAACCAGGGCTCGATGTTGAGATCCGGGTAGGCAAGCTGCAGCGCGATGACCACGCCGACCAGCATTCCCACCACGCCCCAGAACATAGTGGCGATGGCACCGTAGCGGATCGGTCCATCCATATAGGCGGACGGATCGATTGCCGCGGGCGCTGCGAAGCTCGTGTTGCGAAGAAGGATGGTGATAAAGCCAAGCAGCACGATGAGCAGCACCCACATGTGCTGCCGAAAAGGTTCGTCCACACCAAACCCGGCAGCCACCAGCGCGATAAAGGCGAAAAGGCCCAAAGCGACGATTTCTGTGCCGAACTTCATAACATGTCCCCGAGGTCGGATTCCGATGCGCGGACGCCAATCCGCATCGATACCAATTCAGCAGTCTCCCCATTGCTGCCTTGATCCATGTCAAAGCCATTTGCTTTTGGATTCGGCAGCTTTGATCTCGCAAAGGGTCAGGAGGTTGTCTTTGAACAGGGAGAGGGAATCGTCGCGGTTGGAAACAGGCCGCGACAGTTCGATATCCGGCAGAGAGGCGGTACCAGCGGCGTTGATGAAACGCGCGCATCTGGACAAGCTGCAGCTCTGTGATGCCTTGGAAAGAATCGCGGATACCTTGCCGAATGTCGACCGCCTGAAATGCCTTGGCACGGCCAACGCGATCGTCCCGTTGCTGCGCAACATTCATCAATATGAAGAGACGGTTATCTTTCCCGCCTACGAGGCCACTGTCGCTGGCAGCGCTGCCAGCCTGGCCTCAGTCCGGCGGCTGCGCGCCGAGCATGTCGAAGACGAATGCTTTGCCGGTGAGGTGACCGAAATCCTGCTGGCGATTGGCCATGGCGAGAGGTTGCACAACCCGGAAGCCGTCGGGTTCATGCTGCGAGGGTTCTTCGAAAGCATGCGCCGGCATATCGCGTTCGAACGCGAGCACGTCTTGCCCATGATCGCAGTGAGCGACGAACGATAAGCACCTGAACGCCGCTGCAGTCGGCTCAAGCTGTCTACCGTGACGTGCCGGCCTTGACCGAAATCAAGGCGGCGATGGGGACCTGCAGCCAGGATTCAATTTTGTAAGGATGACGGAAGACGACATGCGACCGGAATTGGCTACCAGACTTGGCGAGAATGTGCCCCGCTACACCAGCTATCCTACCGCGCCGCATTTTCACGCGGGCGTCGATGCGGTTGTCCAGCAGGGCTGGTTGGAGAGGCTTGAAAATGGAGACGAGATCTCGCTCTATCTGCACATCCCCTATTGCGATAGACTTTGCTGGTTCTGCGCGTGCCATACCAAGCAGACACGCCATTACGAACCGGTGACTGCATATCTTCGTTCGCTGCATGCTGAGATCGCGACGGTTGCGGGTTTTGTCGCCGGCAGGAGCCATGTCCGCGCCGTGCATTTCGGCGGCGGTTCGCCCACCATGCTGAAGCCCGAGGATATGGTGGCGTTGGGGACTGCCTTGCGGAACAGCTTCGATTTTGTGAAGGACGCAAAAATCAGCGTCGAGATCGATCCCAACGACATGGACGAGGCGCGCCTCGATGCACTGGCCGAAATCGGCATGACCAGGGCAAGCCTTGGTGTGCAGGATTTTGACGCGAAGGTGCAGAAGGCGATCAATCGCGAGCAGAGCTTCCTGCAGACCAAGAGCGTTGTCGACGGAGTTCGTTCACGCGGCGTCGGTTCCGTCAATCTGGACCTGCTCTACGGCTTGCCGCACCAGACCAGCGACAGCGTCTGTTCCACTGTAGCGCAGGCGCTGACCCTGGAACCAGACAGGATGGCGCTGTTCGGCTACGCGCATGTGCCCTGGTTCAAGAAGCACCAGACGATGATCGACGAAGCGTGGCTGCCTGGCCCCGCGGAGCGGTTGGCCCAATCGCAACTCGCTGCGCGAGCGATTGTGGACAAGGGATATGAAGCGATAGGGCTCGATCATTTCGCCAAGCCAAGCGATGCGTTGGCGCAAGCAGCCCGTACAGGGACCTTGCATCGCAATTTCCAGGGCTACACCGAGGATCGCTGCGAGACACTGATCGGGCTTGGCCCTTCATCCATCAGCCGTTTTCGCCAGGGTTACGCGCAGAACATGCCGGCGACGACAGAGTACGGTCGCATGGTTGCAGGGGGCGGACTGGCCGCAGTCCGCGGCATCGCATTGTCCGATGATGACCGCGTCCGGGGCTGGATCATCGAGCGACTGATGTGCGATTTCGCCTTTTCGGCGATCGAACTGGTAGAGCGCTTCGGCGAGCGTGGCCAGCGGCTCCTTTTCAAGGCAAGTTCCCTGGCGATCACCGATCCGGCCCGGTTGCTGAAGCTCGATGGCGACAATTTCGTCGTCCCGGCTGAAAGTCGCCGTTTTGTTCGCAGCATCGCAGCAATGTTCGACGCATATCTTGAGAGCGGCAAGGGCAGGCACTCGGTGGCGGTGTGAGCACCCTCAGAAATGCTCACCGGCTTTGAACGGGCCGATCCGGGTCCCCGCCGCGATCAGGTACGCGGTCGACCAGCCTATCAGCAGGAATCCATTCACCCCCTCAAGTGCCGCCAACACGCGCCATGCGTGAGCGGGTACGATGTCACCGTAGCCGACAGTCGAAAAAGTGATGGTGGAAAAGTAGAGTGCGGTTTCGAAGTCGGCGAAGATATCGAGCAACCGGTAAAGTCCGGCCCAAACCCAGACCTCCGCTGTCATCACGGCGAAGAGCCCCATGACCACGCTGATCATCGCAACGGTTCGGCTGCGGCGCCCGTGCATGCGAAATCGCGCCACCAGATGTCCCATTGC
The DNA here is from genome assembly GCF_055811495.1 of Mesorhizobium sp. WSM4830. NCBI lineage: Bacteria > Pseudomonadati > Pseudomonadota > Alphaproteobacteria > Hyphomicrobiales > Phyllobacteriaceae > Mesorhizobium > Mesorhizobium sp. WSM4830. The sequence continues at coordinate 8,073 of NZ_JBVVQI010000017.1, forward strand.
GCGCGTGACTGCGATAAGGCCAAAAGTGTGAATCACTACCGTCAGGCTTATGACGATCGTACCGACGAAGAGGTTGAGAGCCATCCAAGGAAATTACGAAAATTCGAGGGAAGCATTCCTTGCGCGAAGTCAATCCGACCGGGTTTCGCCGAAGACTGCCGGTTCGCCATCGCCCATCACAACGGGAGCGAGACGAAAGAACATCGCCAGCTTCAGGCTTGTCGCGATCCGTTCGGCGCGGTCTACGAACACTGCAGCGGTTTCCGGGGCGAAGAGTTCGACCGCCGTCTGCCGGAACAAGGCCAGCCAGACATCGAAATCGGCCTCGGTGACATCCTTGAGTTTGAGGTGCGCCGGCACCGGTCGTCCGTGGTAGTCGCCGCTCTTCAGGATAACGGAACACCAGAAATCCGTCATTTTCTCGAGATGAGGTTCCCAATCGCCGGTGATTTCGCGCGTGAAAATCGGTCCAAGACGCCCGTCCTGCCTGACCTTTGCATAGAATTCGCGGACCAATCTTCCGATCGTCGTGCGCTCGACGCCGGTATGGTCCAGCGGCCGTTCCGCGACAGGACCCGCCCGATGGGCAAAAGCTGATTTCAATGTCATCATGCACTCGTGTATGCGTTAGGAAATGTGTTTGTGCGTCAGGAAAATCCCAGGCGCCGGAGGGCAGCCTGCACGGGGCTCGGTCGGTCACGGACAAGCCGGAAACCCAAATTGTCAGGCGGCGTTCCGACCGCGCAACCGCCGCTCTTTCCATCCCGAATGAAGTCAGACATGTAGGTGCGGTGAAATCCTTCGACAACGTGTACGCCGCAATTGTCGATAGAACTCTCGATCCGCTTGCCATCAATCGCTATTATGGCGTGGGAATAGCATGTTGAGGTCCATTCCCAGACATTTCCCCCAATATCTGCCACGCCTTTTGAATTGGTGCCGAAGGACCCCTGAGCCCTCGGTTCCGGATCGGGTTTCCGCCCAAGCGCAGTCTCGAGCCGATACCGGGTGAGCCACCGCCGCGCCGGGTTGTTCGGGTCGCCTTCGCCCTCGATGTCACCTCGGAACTTTTCGCTGGCCGCATAAGCCCACTCGACGTCCGTTGGCAGCCGCCATGCCTGTCGCGTGCGGGCTGACAGCCAGGTCGCATAGACTTCGGCATCCATGTGGCTGACGCCGGTGACCGGAATGTTGTTGCCACTCTTGCGTGAGTCGACGGGCTTGCAGGCGCGGTCCGCCACGCAGCGTCCGTATTCCGAAATGCTTACCTGGTATTTCATGATCTCCAGCGGCGCCTTAATGGTTTGCTGCACTATGGGCGCTGCGACGGGATGGTTCCCCTTGAGGAACTCCCCAGCCTGTGGGTGCTCGAACGAGCCGGATCCCAGGACCACCATTTCGCTCACTGCGGTCTGATGGGGGAGCCCAAAAGGGCGCGTGTCGAGCGCATGGCTTACGCCCCAACCGATCAACGCGACGGCCGCAGTTGTTCCGAAGGTAATGACGGGGTCAAAGGACATGGTGCCAATTCCGCCCGCAAGCGCAACCCCTTTGGCTCCGCCGCGGGGTCGCACCGAGGATCGGATCTCCGGTCTACGAGGTGATCGCCCTGGGCGCTTCGACCTGCATCATCAGATCGTCGTCCCAGTTTCCCTCGACCGTGAAATGCGCGGTCGCGCCGAGTTCGACTGCCTCGATCAGATTGTGGTTGACGTAGGCATAGATGCCCGGCTGCAGGAACGTATACAACGCCGCCCCTGCCGACCCACCACGGATGAACCAGGTTTCCAGATCCTTGGCCGGTGGGTTGGCGAACTTGCCCTGTTCCCAGACAAAGTCGCCATGACCCCCGATCAGGTGCGGACGCGTGTCGCGGTTGGCTTGGGAATGAACGAGCAACATGGTTTCACCGACCTTTGCTTTCATGGCATTGTCGCCGGTCAGCGAAGCAGCCCTGCCATTGAACACCACATGCGTCGGGATCAGCCCGCGCATCACCTTGAGAGTATCGTCGTAATTGTCGCCGGCGGTTTCATATTTCTTGAATCTTCCCTGCTCGTCGCTGGGGATGTAGAAGTCGTTCTCGCCGACGTAGTAGATGCGATCATACCGAACGGGATTGCCCTTGTCGTCCTTGAGGCCGTCGCGTGGCAGCACCATAACCGCGCCGCTCATCCCCGATACGACGTGCCACGGGATCATCGCGCCGCCGGGTGCGCAGTGATATACGAACGTTCCGGCCCGCGTGGCCTTGAAGCGCAGCGTAACCTGCTCGCCCGGATTGACTAGCGTCAGCTCGCCGCCGCCGAGCCCGCCAGTGGCAGCATGGAAATCGATATTGTGGGCGAGGGTATTGGTGTCTGGATTGATGAGGGTAAGCTCAAGATAGTCGCCTTCATGCACGACCATCAGAGGGCCTGGGATCGAACCATTGTAGGTCATCGCATTGAGCTGCGTGCCGTCGGCGTCAATGACCATCGGTTTCTCCTCGATGGTCATGGTGAATTCGACGATCTTTGGACCGCCCTTGGCGACCTGATCGTGAGCATGCACGAATGGCGGCGGGACCAGCGTTATCTTTTCACGGGGCAGCCCGGCGACATCCTTGACGCTTGCCACTGCCGGCATTGCACCAATGGTGGCGACCGCGGCTGCGGTAAGAACAGAGCCCAACAAAGCTTCGCGTCTCGTAAGCATTTCCATCTCCTTGGTGTCGGCCATCCGATGTCATCAGAATAGCCTCGGCGTCAGCCAAGTCTTTGCGCTAGCGCAAATCCACTGCGTCATTTCAGTTGTCTCTGTTTTGGAGACTAATGTACCGACGGAAGGCATCGGCTTTGCTGCATGGAATCGAGAATCAAATAGGCCGGGCTGGACCTCCCCCTCGGTCCACCCGGCCTTCCCCCGGCCGCCTAAGCGGAGGGGATCTGCGAGATCTGCAATGAAGGTCAGTTAGAAGCGGTGTTGGTCGCCTCGGCGAATAGTTCGGCGAATACCGGCTTGGCTTTCCCGACCTGCTTGACGGCTTCCGCCGCCGCCAGGTTGACCGGCTTGCCGACGACGATCAGCGCAACCATGCCCATGCCATAATGTGGAGCGCACTTCACGCCATAGACCCCCTCCTGCGTAACGGTCACTGCAATTTCCGTGCTGGGCTTGCCCTTGAAGGCTTCAGCTCCGTCCGGAATCATGCCCTTGATGCTTTCGGCGTTGTGGGACTTGTCGGTGGGCACGAACTTGATCGTGTCCCCGGGCGCCGCACGAACAAAGGCAGGCTGGAAGACCATTGAGCCTTTCTCTCCCTTGTTCAGCATCTGTACGACATGTTCTTCGGCATTTGCCGCACCGGCGATTGAGAGCAGGGCGATAGCGGCGGCAATCAGGGGAAGTTTCATTGGAATTCCTTTCTTGACTTCGTCACGGCACTAACCGTTGCGCTCTTCTACTGGACCGGCAGACGTGGTGATTTGCGCTGGCGCAAATTGGCGTGCGAAATGTGCATAGGAGAGCCCGTCTCGCCCGGCGAGCCTGCTCCCGCCCGCCTTCAAGCTGCGGTTCTTGACTGCCGCACTTGCTACCGTGGTCGAACGAGCATGCCGCCGAACAGACCCGCATAGCCAACGAAGGATGCGATCCACAGTGCCGCAGAGATATGAAGGAGCACTGCCTCGGTGGGCGCGAACGCAGCTGCGATCCGAAAAATGGCCGCAAGCACGACAGCGGCAAGATTCTGCACGTGCCTGTACTTGCTCGCAGTTCACGGCCCGTGTGTCCGAGCGTGGCGCGGCTCATGACGGCCAGCGTCATACAGGCCACCGCTCCGACGCCGAACGCATGAATGCCGGCCACCGCGGGCACTGTCTCGGGCACGAAGACAGCGAGGCCGGCAATCAGGAGGCCGATTGGCACGAAGGCGAATGCCACATGCAGGACCAGCACGAGAGGATCGCGCAGCGTCCGGTCGCCAGCCCAACGAGCAAGCCGGACCGCATTGAGGACCGCTCCGGCGATCAGCACCGCGCCGGTGCCCGGAAGGGTGGGAAAGAAGGCCCAGGCCGCCAATCCGGCCGCCGAGAGTGCGATCGTTCCCACGTCGAACCTGCCGAACGGGACCGGCAGGCGCCCCGGTCTCTCACGCACCAGCCAGTTCCGGGTGAAGGAAGGAATGATGCGGCCGCCTATGATCATGACAAGGACGACCGCCGCGCCAAGACCGACACGGCGGCTGATGTCAGACACGCCTTGATAGTGCGCCGCAGCATGAAACATCATATTCGCCGCCAGAAGTGCCATCACCGGCAGCAGGACCCTGAGGTTTCGCAGTTTCGGCCCGCGATGATTTCCGTTGCGGCAGCGGCAACGACTGCGAGAAGAAAGGCGCAGTCTACGACGGCACTGAGCAGCCAGCCTGCCTGCGCCGAAAAGAAGACGGTGAACCGCCCCGCGGACCAAAGCAATACCAGGCCCAGCAGGGGAAGGCCCTGCACGGGAAGCCTTCCGGTCCAGTTCGGGATTGCGGTCAATAGGAAACCGGTCACAACGGCCACCACATAACCAAACAGCAATTCGTGAATATGCCAGTCCACTGGCGAGAAGCTGCTGGAGGTCTCGAGCCTGCCGTAAAACAGAAGCAGCCAGAACAGCATCGCCGCACCGCCATACAGTGAACCGATAAGAAAGAACGGCCGGAACCCGTATGAGAGAACAGCCGGATAGGTGCTCGGCCGTGTTCGTGGAATTGCCATGACTTCCCTTCAAGGAGAAAAACAGGTGGGCGTGATAGGTGACAACATGGACGGCCGCCACTCCGGTCCTTCTATGGTGACTGGGCAGACGGAGTTTGCCGCAGCGCAAACAAGATTTGGAATTTCAGGGATAGGCGGCGAATAAGCGCCTCTTGCCGCAGGAGGGCCGCCCATGACACATTCTATGCTCGGGCTGAGGGCGAACCTGGATGCATTGGGCGCAACAGCACTTGGGAGGGCACAGCGTTGGGTAGCCTCGATCGCTCGCTGATTGCCGGGCTTCCTGTCTTTGGGGGCATAGCCCCTACGGATCTCGACTGCATAATCGGACAGGCCAGGTCGTTGAGGATTGCCAAGGACCAGCCGGTGTTCGAGCAGGAGCAGGAAGCAGATTCCTTTTTCCTGTTGCTCGACGGACATGTGCGCGTGGTGAAATCAACTCCCGACGGTCACGAGGTGACGGTGCGATACATAAGTCCGGGTGAGTTGATGGGCATCGCCCATGCGCTTGGCCTCACTATCTACCCGGCAAGTGCGATTGCCGCAGTTGATTGTATCGTTCTTGCCTGGCCGAGTCGCTTATGGCCGACATTTGCCACCGATTTCCCCAGTTTCGGCTCCAATACGTACAAGGCCGTGGGCAGCAGGCTTCAGGACGCTCATTCGCGCGTCATCGAGATGTCCACCGAGCAGGTGGAACAGCGCGTTGCCCGTGGGCTGCTCAAGTTGGTCAAGCAATCAGGCAAGAAGACCGACGAGGGCATCCTTATAGATTTCCCGATCTCACGTCAGGACATTGCCGAGATGACCGGCACGACACTTCACACAGTCAGCCGGCTGCTCTCGGCATGGGAAAACCAAGGATTGGTCAAAAGCGGACGCCAGAAAGTGACGGTGGTCGAGCCTCACCGGCTCCTGGTAATTGCGGAAGGGCGTGATCAAGCCTAATCCGGGCCACCGGCATTCGTCACCGCCAGCAGGTCGCGACGGAGTTCTTCTTCGCTCAGATCGTGCTCTCGTGCCGCGTCGGAAACGGTGTGAAACGAAGCAATCGGGCAGCCGACGCAAAGCATGCCGTGCTGGAGCACCACGCGGATGGTCGCCGGCGACCCACGCATGATTTCGTCCATCGTCGCATCGTCGCTGAATTTGCGTTTCATGCCGCTTGTCCACGTTTGAACAGCGACATCCTGCTGCTGGGTTCAGGGATGTTCGTTGCGCTGAGGCAAACAAGAGGCAGTTCAGCCTACCTCACGCCTAAACGACGCAGATCGTCGAGCGCGTCAGGAATCTCTTCTCCCGCCCATTGTCGAGCGAGAACATGCCGCCGCGGCCAGGCACCACATCGATAACAAGATTCGTGTGCTTCCAGGCCTCGAATTGCGAAGCCCCGATATAGAACGGCGCGCCTTGGATGTGGCCGAGCAACACATCGTGATCGCCAATGATGAAACCGGCACGCGGATAGCACATGGGCGAAGAGCCGTCGCAGCAGCCGCCGGATTGGTGGAACAGCACCGGTCCATGCTCGGCAACGATCTCCGCGATCAGTTCGAGCGCTGCCGGCGTTGCCGTGACTTTCGCATGCATGGCTTTTCCGATTTTTTACCTGGAGCGCGGCCCGCGCGGGGCCGCGCAGTAGACGACAAGGCGATCAGAAGAAGCCAAGCTTTTTCGGGCTATAGCTGACAAGCATGTTCTTGGTCTGCTGGTAGTGGTCGAGCATCATCTTGTGCGTCTCGCGACCGATGCCCGACTGCTTGTAGCCGCCGAAGGCGGCATGCGCGGGGTAGGCGTGGTAGCAATTGGTCCAGACCCGGCCGGCCTGGATCGCGCGGCCAAAGCGGTAGGCGCGGTTGCCGTCACGCGTCCACACACCGGCGCCAAGGCCGTAGAGCGTGTCGTTGGCTATTGCCAGCGCGTCCTGGTCGTCCTTGAAGGTCGTGACCGAAACCACCGGTCCGAAAATCTCCTCCTGGAAGATGCGCATCTTGTTGTTGCCCTTGAACACCGTGGGCTTGACGTAATAGCCACCCGCCAGGTCACCCGGCAAAAGATTGCGGGTGCCGCCGGTCAACACTTCCGCGCCTTCCTGACGGCCAATGTCGATGTACGACAGGATCTTTTCCAACTGCTCGGACGAGGCCTGGGCACCGATCATCGTCGCCGGATCGAGCGGATCGCCCTGCACGATCGCCTCGACACGTTTGAGGGCACGTTCCATGAATCTGTCGTAGATCGACTCATGAATGAGGGCGCGGCTGGGGCAGGTGCAGACTTCGCCCTGGTTCAGCGCGAACATGACGAAACCCTCGATCGCCTTGTCGAAGAAATCATCATCCTCGGCGACGACATCCTCGAAAAAGATGTTGGGCGACTTGCCGCCCAGTTCCAGCGTGACCGGGATCAGGTTCTGGCTGGCGTATTGCATGATCAGGCGGCCCGTCGTGGTCTCGCCGGTAAAGGCGATCTTGGCTATGCGCGGCGAGGAGGCGAGCGGCTTGCCGGCCTCGAGGCCGAAGCCGTTGACGATGTTGAGCACGCCCGGCGGCAACAGATCGCCGACGAGATCGGCCCACAGCAAGATGGCGGCCGGGGTCTGCTCGGCAGGCTTCAGGACCACGCAGTTTCCGGCGGCGAGTGCTGGTGCAAGTTTCCAGCAGGCCATCAGCAGCGGGAAGTTCCATGGGATAATCTGGCCGACCACGCCGAGAGGCTCATGGAAATGATAGGCGACGGTGTCCTCGTCGATCTGCGAAAGGCTGCCTTCCTGGCCACGTAGGGCGCCGGCGAAATAGCGGAAATGGTCAATGGCGAGCGGCAGGTCGGCCGCGGTCGTTTCGCGGATCGGCTTGCCATTGTCCCAGGTTTCGGCGCATGCGAGCAGATCGAGGTTTTCCTCCATCCGGTCGGCGATGCGGTTGAGGATGAGCGACCGCTCGGCTACGCTGGTGCGCGCCCAGGCGTCTTTGGCTGCATGGGCCGCGTCAAGCGCCGCCTCGATGTCGTGGGCATCCGAACGCGCCACTTCGCACAGCAGCTGACCGTTTACCGGTGATTGGTTCTCGAAGTAGCGGCCGGAGTGCGGCTCGGCCCACTTGCCGCCGATGAAGTTGCCATAGCGCTTGTCGAACGGCGCCTTGACCGCGCGTGAGAATTCTACCTTGTTCATGTTCTCCTCCCAAAATCGACGCCGCGGGATGCGACGCTTAAGCGGAGAGACTTGCGATTTCCGCTGCCATTGTCACCGTGTCAAGGACAGTAGCCAGGCGCGGTGTGTCGCAGAATTGCGACAGTCATGTGAGGTTTCGAATGGTTAGTGGGACCTGTGGACGTCCAGACGGTTGAGCTTGCGGTGAAGCGTCGCGCGGCTGATCCCAAGCGCCTGCGCAGCAGCCGACACATTTCCGTCGGCTCGCGCCAGCGCCCGCTGCAGAACACCGCGCTCCGCCTCGGCGAGAACTGCGGGGCCGCTCTCCGTCCAACCGAGCAGATCGGCCGCGGGCATCGGCTTGTCGAGACACAGCTGGGTTAATCCAAGCGCCAGGCGAGCCGACCGCGTCGCGCCGACCACAAGGTCGTCCGCATCAACCGCGATCAGCGCGCCGGAGCCCTTATCGGCCACTGGCGCTAGAAGGATCCGCGCCTTCGGGAAGGCCATCCTGAAGTTCTCCGCCTCGATCCGACGAACTGCGTCGACCACGGCCACCGAAATAAGATTGGCGAAGGCTTCGGTCAGATCGGCCCGGCACGAAGACACGTCAAGCGCAGCCACAAGATCTCCCCGGTGATCGTAGATCGGAGCCGTGGTGCAACTCAGCCCCGTGTTGCGCGTGTGAAAGTGCTGGTCGCGATGGATTGTCAGCGCTCGCTGTTCCACCAGGCAGGTGCCGATCCCGTTGGTGCCCTGGCTTTCTTCGTTCCAGACGGAGCCGGTCCACAAGCCCCAGGAATGAAAAGTCTCGTCGTCGACGGGCGCGCCGCGCCGCTCGACCGGCACGCCGTCACGATCGGCAAGAAGCACGCAGCAGCCAATGCCGCCCACCGCGAGATAGAGACGGTCCAGCGTGGATTGGGCCGCCCGGACGAGCGGTTCAATGCGTTGCCGGGCCGCGATCAACTCGATTTCCGTCAGATAGCGTGGCGGCGTGCAATCGGCCGGATCGAGCCGGTGCAAACTGGAAGAGCGACGCCAGGAGGCGACCAGCGCGGATTTCGCGGCGGCGTGCGAAGCGATCGCGGCCTGAATGCGATCGGCATGACGACCGGACAAATCCTCCCTCATGTTCATCCTCCCTTTCGGCTCCTGGAGCAGCCTGCCTCAGAAGAGGCAAACTTGGCATGGCATCAGGTTCCGCCTTCAATCACCACGCTGTCAATTCGACACAAGCACCAGAAGGGACATCCCCTATATTCCCCTCAGTTAGTGATATTTTGGCAGATCGATAGTCATTCCTCGCCAGTGCACCTTTTGGTGTTGATGCCCCAAAGCCTACCTGTACGAATTAGGTTTTCATTGATCGAGGGCAAAGACGAACCACTATGTTCAGCCGCCGTAGCCGTACGGAACGATGCGGGGAAGTTTCTGATTGGCCGATGAAGGCAAGGGTCAGATACAGCCTCGGGTTCATGAAAATCAGTGCTGTCGAAGCATGCTCGGCCTCAGTTCACAAGGAACGCTCACGGGCGCAGGCATGTGGCTACAAGAAGGGCAGCGACCGATTTTTCTCGATCGTGAACCTCGGCTGGGCAGCCATGAGCTTTCGATCTGCCCGGCGAGCGGTCTCCAGGTATCGTTCGTCGATAGAATGATGATGCCGGCAGGGGCGGCGATGACCTTACGGGCGGAAAGACTGTGGCCATAAGTGCCCGCCCATTTTTTAGCCGTGACACCTTGCGTCAATTATCATTATACATTATATACAATTGTATATTGATGGTAGGAGCAGACATGAGATGATCCGTGTGAACGATAGGCTTTCTGTAGGTCCCCAGCCCGCATTATCTGAAATTCTGTTGCTTCCCGACCAGGAGTTCGCAGGAGTGATAAACGTTCGGCCTGATTTGGAAGAGCCCGTCCAGCCCGGAAACGAAGCTGAACGAGAGGCTGCCGATCGAGCGCGCATCTCCTACAAATTCATCCCTGTCACGATGCCGACCATCACAGAAGGGGACGTGCGGTCCTTCCAGGCAGCTATGGCCGATGTTGGTGGCGCGGTCTTTGCCCACTGCAAGACCGGCACTCGCGCATTGAGCCTATTTGCGCTGGGCGAGGCGCTCGATGGCCGAATGTCGCCTGTTGAGATTACTGCAATGGGCCAGAATCTCGGGGTAGACCTATCGGCAGCAAACCGCTGGTTGGAAGGGTACAGGCGGACCCGACCGGTAGTGAAGGGGTTTTTCGACCCCCGAACATGGAGCGTGCAATATGTAGTTTCGGATCCCGGTACCCGCAAATGCGCGATTATCGACCCGGTGCTCGATTTTGACGACAAGTCCGGGGCGACCAGAACATGCAACGCCGATGCGATGCTTGATTATGTTGCCGAGAAGCGGCTGTCCGTTGAATGGATTCTCGATAGCCATCCTCATGCCGACCACTTTTCTGCTTCGCAGTACCTGAAGGAGAAGACCGGCGCGCCGACTGGGATAGGAGCGAGGGTCGTCGACGTGCAACGTTTGTGGCAAGGCATCTACAACCGAGCTGAACTTCACATAGACGGCTCGCAATGGGACAGGCTTTTCTCGGACGGAGACACTTTCAAGGTCGGTTCAATCGAGGCGCGCGTAATGTTTTCGCCCGGTCACACCCTGGCCTCGATCACCTATGTGATCGGTGATGCGGCTTTTGTTCACGACACCATCTTCATGCCTGACAGCGGAACGGCTCGCGCTGATTTCCCTGGTGGAGACGCTCGCACGCTGTGGAGATCGATCCAGTCCATTCTGGCGCTTCCTGACGAAACGCGGTTGTTTACTGGGCACGACTACCAGCCAGGCGGACGCGAACCCAAATGGGAAAGCACGGTAGGCACTCAGAAGCGTACCAATACACATCTGACCGACATGACCGAAGAAGGCTTCGCCGCAATGCGTCAAGCGCGAGACCGTATGCTGCCTATGCCGAAGCTGATCCTCCATGCCTTGCAGGTCAACATCCGGGCTGGGCGTTTGCCAGAGCCGGAAGCAAACGGTAAGCGCTACCTAAAATTTCCCCTCAACGCATTGGGAGAAGCAGTGTGGTGAGCGAAATCCTTGTCGATGAAACCGAAATGGAGATGTCGCTTGCCGCAATGGAATCCCGCGCCGGCGAAGTTGCAGCTCTTCTAAAGACACTAGCGCATCCAATGCGACTGATGCTCGTCTGCACCCTTGTTGAAGAAGAGCATTCGGTTAGCCAATTGGAAGAAGAACTTAATATCCATCAACCAAACCTATCCCAGCAGCTGACAGTGTTGCGGGACGCCAAAATTGTGGAAACCCGGCGCGATGGAAAACAGATCTTCTACCGGTTGACCGCCGATAAGGCTGCCCAATTGGTTTCGGCGCTCTACACGATCTTCTGTTCGGACGGCCCGTCATGACCTCTTATCTCCCTTCGCTTCTGGGCGGGGCCCTGATCGGACTTTCGTCTATGATGCTCTTGATCCTGAACGGTAGAATTGCCGGCATCAGCGGGATTGTTGGCGGTTTGCTCCAAGGCAATAATAGGTGGACAAACGCTGCCTTCGTCGCCGGGCTGCTGCTTGGCCCGGTCGGGTATTTCCTGACTTTTCACCGTTGGCCGACCGCAACCATCACTGCGTCACTGCCGCTGGTTATGATGGCTGGGTTTCTGGTCGGTTTCGGATCCCGCATGGGTTCGGGTTGCACAAGTGGTCACGGAATAATGGGGCTGGCGCGGCTATCGCCGCGGTCAATTGTCGCCGTTGTGACGTTCCTTGTGAGCGGCGCTCTAGCGGTCGCGCTTCTTCACGGAGCAGTATTGTGAGACACGCTAAATTACAGGTCATGGCGGCCCTGGCCGCGGGCACCATCTTTGGCTACGGTCTGGCGTTGTCGGGTATGCTTGATCCTGTCCGTGTTCAGGGTTTTCTCGACGTCTCTGGCGCGTGGGATCCGAGCCTCGCATTCGTGCTGGGCGGCGCCGTTGCAGTTGCAACGGGAGGCACGGCCTTGGTGAGGCAGATGTCACGACCATTTCTGGCGGCGACCTTCCATTTGCCTGTCAGTGCGCGGATTGACGCCCCCCTGGTTCTAGGTTCGGCGATTTTCGGCCTTGGATGGGGACTGGGCGGGCTCTGTCCTGGTCCCGCGGTAGCTTCGTTGTCTCTGGGGCTAGCGCCGGTACTTTTCGTAGCCTTAATGCTGGCGGGGATGGTTGCTCATGACCGCTGCTTTGTCCGAAGAGCATCATGACAGGTAGTTTGTTTTCTGCTGTGGGCTCAGGGAGTCTGGTGGGCTTCACTCTTGGTCTGGTCGGAGGCGGCGGATCGATCCTTGCCACGCCGCTCCTGCTCTATGTTGTCGGTGTCGCTCAGCCGCATATTGCCATCGGCACGGGCGCCCTGGCGGTGGCCGCCAACGCATTGGCGAACTTTGGAGGCCATGCCCTTAAGGGGCACGTCTGGTGGCGTTGTGCAATCGTATTTGCAGGACTGGGCTCGGTTGGGGCGCTCGCAGGTTCGACCCTGGGAAAGTCGATCGATGGGACGCATCTGCTATTCTTCTTTGGATTGCTTATGCTTGTGGTCGGCGCACTGATGCTTCGCCCCCGGCGCCGTTCTTCGACAGCAGGCCGACTTGTGGATGCCAAGATGTGTAAGACGACTGCTGCAGTCGCCGCCGTCGCCGGTGCGGCCTCTGGTTTCTTCGGAATTGGCGGCGGCTTTCTTATCGTTCCCGGATTGATCCTGGCGACCGGAATGCCAACGATCAACGCGATCGGGACGTCTTTGCTTGCCGTCGCAGCTTTCGGCCTTGCAACTGCCTTCAACTACGCCCTGTCGGGAATGGTCGACTGGCAACTGGCCGCAGAATTTATTGGAGGCGGCATTGGCGGCGGGTTGATCGGCATGTTTGTGGCGACACGCCTCGCTTCGTACAAGAACATGCTTAATCGGATCTTTGGCGTACTCGTAATTGTCGTCGCGGGCTATGTTCTCCACAGGAGTGTCGGTCAACTGGCAGGCGGATAGTCTAGCGTTGCAACTGATAGATTCGCTGATCGGAATGAGGTTTTTTCGCCTCGTGCGTTTATCACCCGGTCTTTGCTGGGATGTATGCCCTGCAGCATGAGCCCAAGAGACCAAGTAACCTTCGATCACGGCCATCACTGTCCGACGCGCCACGTCCCGAACGGTCCCCAATGAGATTGGCTGGTGCCGATACTGATCGACTCCGGCAGCTGGCTTTCGTTCGGTGAGTATTCCTATGAGCCTTTCGGGAAGCGACAGTACGATCCTGCCGGGACGTGAACGACGGGCAGCCGTGCAGGCAGGAACTGGCCAATCACCCTATCCGCCGAATTGTGGCTCGGTCTCGTCGGCCTACGCATCGAACGAAGCGACCGCTGCGAGCTGGCCTCGCACCCACGCGTTGCCGGCGTCGCGGTCGAATCGGCGGTGCCAGTACATGGTGACGTCCATTGCCGGCGATTCCATCGGCGGCATGAAAATGTCCAAATCGAGACGTTCGGCGACCAGACGCGCAAAGTGGACCGGGATGCTGCCGAGCAGATCGCTCGTCGCCACGGCTAGCGCCACGGCGTGGAAATGCGGAACGGTGATGGCAACCTTGCGTGATAGACCGAGCCTTTCAAGCGCGGGATCTATGGTTCCGGTCCTGCTCCCGTCCGCCGAGCGCAATACCTGCGGGATGGCGCAGAAAACATCGGCTGGAATGGCCTCCGCAGGCCGGATGCCTCTCGCGCTCAGCAAGAGGTGCCTGCGGCGGGCGATGCAAACCAGCCATGAAAGGAACAGCTTGCGGCTGAGGATCCACTCCGGAGTTTCAAACCCCCTGTCCAGCACGATGTCGGCCTTGCCGTCGCTCAGCAGGCCCAAAACGTCGATCGAGGGGTAGTCCATCATCTGGAGAATGATCGATGGTGAGATCGGGGTGATCCTCGCCGCCAGCTTCGGCATCAGCAAGGTCGAGAAATAATCCGACCCGATCAGCATGAACGACCGCGTCGACGTTTGAGGATCAAAGACTGCGTTTGCCGCAAGCGCCTCTTCGATCTGCACCAGCGCCTGGTGCACCGGCTCCTTTAGCTGGAGAGCGCGAGGTGTCGGCATCATGCGGTTGCCGTCGCGCACGAAAAGCTCGTCGCCTAGGATAGAGCGGAGGCGCCCGAGCGCCGAGCTGACCGCCGGCTGCGACAGGCCGACCCGTTCACCGGCGCGCACCGTGCTCAGCTCCAGCATCATGGCATCGAAGACGCGCAGCAGCTTGAGATCGAACGCGGCCAAATTCACAGGGCCAATACCCCGCATATAATCAATCGATTTTCACCACTCAGATCATCGCCCTAACATGCAAACTGCGCTGCAGCACAACCTAGCCAACTGGATGCGGAAAGGAAATCTCGATGAACATCGCCACAGCTTCGATGCGCGCAGCGCGCATCGTGAAATGGATGGACACGATCTACACAATCAACGTCGGCAAATACCAGAGTGGCGGCATCGTCGGCATCTTCGAGTCGACCGTGCCTTCGCGCGGTGGACCGCCGGTGCATGTGCACCACAATGAGGACGAGGTAATCCATGTGATCGAGGGCGACTATGAATTCTGGCTCGACGGTGAGGCTGTTCCAGTGGCAGGGGGTGCCTCGATCTTCCTGCCGCGCGGCGTGCCGCATACGTTTCGCGTTGTGAGTGCCGGGCCAGGGCGCAACCTTACGATCCTGACCCCCGGAGGGCTGGAGGAATTCTTCGTTGAAGCGGCCGCTCGCGAACTGCGCGTTCCTGATCAAATAACGGAAGTGGCGGAACTGGCAGGCCGCTATGGGATCGAGTTCCGCGGACCGGCCAAGTGGGGCGACTCTAGTTTGAAGTCCAACGAGAAGCCGCAATGACGAGGTAGCGCCGGATGTGCCGGCGTCATTCCGGTGCCAGCATCAGTGGTGGCTCTCGCGGGCCGCGCGCTGTCACTTCCCGGGGCTGCTATGCGGGCTCCGCGCCTGATGCAAGTACCAGCTCCGCTTCGTTGGCAACGTAGCGGATACATCGGGAATCGGCGTTCGCACTGGACCTTGCACACCTCGTGGCATCGTTGCGCCAAGCGGACACACGAGGCCGACGCTCGACGGGCAAGGACGTGGTGGACATCTCTCCGATCATGATGATTGGGACGAGTGTCTGCTTTGAAAACAGCGAGGGTCTTCTTGATGTAGCTCGACTGCGCAATTTGTGGACTCGCTTCCGAGAGTTGCCATCAGCTGGGTCTGTCGTGATGAGTCATAGGGACCTTATCCCAGCAAACCTTCTCGTGCAGGGCGGGCGTCTTGTCGGAGTGCTTGATGGCGGCAGTTTCGGACCAGCAGACCCGTCGCTGGATTTAGTAGTCGCGTGGCATCTTCTAGCCGAGCGAAGGGCGACCTACCAGTGCGTCCTTCAAGTTGAAGATCTTTGGTGGAACCGTGGTGTCGCTTGGGCGTTCCACCAGGCAATGGGTCTCGTGTGGTATTATCATCGCACCAACCCCGCAATAAGTGCGCTGGGGCGCAGCACGATCTCTCGTCTCTGGGAACTGGGCTAGGTGCGTCGTCTCCCGGCCAGATCGGGGTCTGAAAGGTCGCCCATTGTAAGCGTCGCCAGCGTCGGCTTCCCCACCTTCCAAGACATTCGCACGAAACCAAGCAGCTTCCCAAAGTAGGCGATGAGGTGACTGCCCCTCCGGCTTCCTCTAGCAGCGTCATTGGGCAATCAACTGCAACTGCCGCTGATCTCGTTTCCGGCATGTTGAGCATCGAAACGATTGCGCAAACGTTTCGACTGCGGTATCGTTTCGCTCAATCCGCCAATCAGAACAAGAGCGAATGGGAAACGCAGTTAGGGAGGAGCGCTTGCGAGCACCCCGTTTGAGCCGCCATGCCGACAATGGCTGAAGTGGCGCGCCGCGCGGGCGTGTCGGTTTCGACCGTGTCGCATGTCGTTAACCGCACCCGTTTTGTATCACCCGAGAAGGCGAAGCTCATCAACGACGTGATTGCCTCGATGGGCTATCAGCCCAACGAGCTGGCGCGCTCTCTCAAGGCCTCGACGACCAACAGCGTCGGTCTGGCAATCTCGGCAATTTCCAATCCCTATTTCACCGACATCATCTGCGCAGTGGAGGCCGAGTGCGCGCGTCTCGGTCTTATGGTTTTCCTGTCCGACACCCAGGAC
Source organism: Mesorhizobium sp. WSM4830 (assembly GCF_055811495.1). NCBI lineage: Bacteria > Pseudomonadati > Pseudomonadota > Alphaproteobacteria > Hyphomicrobiales > Phyllobacteriaceae > Mesorhizobium > Mesorhizobium sp. WSM4830. Next base: position 24,211 of record NZ_JBVVQI010000017.1, read on the forward strand.
GACCCGGATCGCGAACTTTCGGTGGTCCGTGCTTTCCATCAGCGGCGGGTCGACGGCGTCATTCTGGCGCCATCGGGCGCACCGCAGCGGGCGATCGACTATCTGGCCGAGAAGAAGTTGCCCTGCGTCTTGATCGACCGCTTCGCCGACGAGCGCTTCGATCAGATCGGCGTTGAAAACCAATCCGCGATGCGGGCTCTTATCGATCACGTCGCATCTTTCGGCCACCAGCGGATTGGGTTCATTGCAGGGCAGCCCGGCCTTGCTACAACTCGCGAACGTATCGATGCGTTCAAGTCAGCTTTGATGGCCAACGGACTTGCCTACGTGCCGGAATATCTGCCGCTCGGGAACGTCGACACGGCGAGCGCTACGGCATCGACCCACGCGATGTTGTCATTGCCTTCGCCACCTACAGCGTTGGTCACCGGCAACAATATGGCAACGATCGGAGCGGTCCGCGCGGTTCGCGAAAAAGGTCTCGCCATACCTCGGGATCTTTCACTTGTCGGCTTTGACGACTTCGAATGGGCCGACTGTTTTGAGCCTCGACTGACGCTTATTGCGCAGCCTTGCACCGAAATCGGCCGGCAGGCGGCATCCTTGCTTAGTGCCCGAATTGCATCCACCGATATCGAGCCCCGCTCGGTGCGGCTTCAGGCGACGCTGCATGCCCGCCAATCTTGCGGGAGGCCGGCATGAGCGCGCCGCTTCTATCGGTTACAGGCGCCGTAAAACGCTTCGGCGGCGTCCAGGCACTACGGGGAGTCGATTTCGATCTCAAGCGAGGCGAGATCCACGCCCTGCTGGGCGAGAACGGTGCCGGCAAGTCGACATTGATGAACCTGTTGTCGGGAGTTTATGCGGCGGACGAGGGCGTGATTGAGATCGACGGCAAGCCAGTACGCTTCAGCAATCCACGCGAAGCCCAGGGCGCTGGCATTGCCACCATCTTTCAGGAACTCGATCTTGTGCCGACGCTCGATGTGGCGTCGAACCTCTTCCTGGGCCGCGAGTTAGTGCGCCCGGGCGGCTTGCTCGATGTGGCAGCGATGCGCCGCGAGGCCCACAGACGGCTGGAAGCGATCGAACTCGCCATTGACCCGGCACGACTGGTCGCCGATCTCTCGATCGGCCAGCGCCAGGTGGTGGCGATCGTCAAGGCGCTGTCCTACGCGTCGCGAGTGCTGATCATGGACGAGCCGACGGCGGCCCTGACGGTGACCGAGGTCGAAAGGCTGTTCGACATCATGCGCAAACTAGCCGCCGGCGGCATCGGTATCGTCTATATCTCGCACCGGCTGGAGGAAGTGCCCGAGATCGCAGACCGGGTGACGGTCATGCGCGACGGGCGCGTTGCGGGAGTCACCGAGCCGCACGCGCCGCAAGCCGAGTTGGTGCGGCTGCTGGTCGGGCGTCCCCTCGACGAGCTTTATCCCCAGCGCGCTAAAGCAGTCGGCCGGGCGCTCCTCAGCTTGCGCAATGCAACCTTCCGGCTGGCGCGCGACAGTGCCGGCTGGCAGGCCCCGACAGGGCTTTCCCTCGATGTGCATGAAGGGGAGATCGTCGGACTGGCTGGCATCATGGGGGCAGGGCGGACCGAACTTCTCAGCGCGCTTTACGGCACCGGCCTCTCCGGTCGCTGGGAGGGCGACATCGTCCTCGATGGGCGTCAGGTGAAGCTCAATTCGATCAGGGCGGCTCGAGCGGCTGGCATCGCCTTCGTCACGGACGACCGTCGCGGCAGCGGCCTAATGCTGAGGATGGCTGTCGGCCTCAACCTGGTCATGTCGGTGATCCGCCGCCTCTCGCCGGCCGGACTGATGTCGCCGGGCCGGCAGGCGGAGGCGGTGAAACAATCCTTCGGTCAGTTCGACATCCGGCCGAACAACCCCGACATCGCCGTCGGCGCGCTTTCGGGTGGCAACCAGCAGAAGGTGGTACTGGCCAAGGAAATCTTAGGCAATCCGCATCTGCTGCTGCTCGACGAACCGACGCGCGGCGTCGATGTCGGTGCCAAAGGCGAGATCTATGCGCGGCTGAGGCAACTGGCCGCTCAGGGGTTGGGCATTCTGGTCGCCTCCAGCGAAATGCCTGAGCTGATCGGCCTTTGCGATCGCATCGTGGTGCTGCGCCAGGGACGCAATGTAGCGGAATTCATCGGCGGCGTCGACGAGCACACGGTGTTGGCCGCAGCAAACGGCAAGGAGGCGTGATGTCTGACGAGACGACTTCGGTTGCAGGCGGCCCGTTGGCGGCAGCGCCCGTGCATCGCGATCCGCTCGCTTTGGTAGTGCGCTTCCAGAGCTTGATCGGCCTGGTGCTGGTCGCGATCGGCGGCGTCATCTTCTCGCCGAGGCGCCATGGCGAGATCCTGTTCCTTGCGCCCGACAACATGGCCAACATCGTGCGCGCGGTGTCTGAGACCGGCATCATTGCCATCGGCATGACCTTCGTCATCATCACCGCCGGCATCGACCTTTCGGTGGGCGCCGTGCTCGGTCTCTCCAGCGTCGTTACCGCAACGATGATGATCTCCGGCGGCTTCGGGCTCATCCCGACCGTCCTCGCTGTGCTGGCATTGGGCACCGTCTTCGGCATGATCCAGGGCATGATTTCCAGCCGCTTTCGCCTCGAGCCATTCATTGTCACGCTCGCCGGCCTGCAGGCGGCGCGGGGGCTCGCGCTGGTCGTATCGGGCAACCAGTACATCAACATTTCCTATGGCGATGGTCCCGGCCTGGCGCCACCTGTTTTCGCGGTGCTGGGCGAGCGTCTGTTCAACAACACCGTGCCGGTGGCGACCATTGTCTTCATTGTCTTCGCCGCTATTGCCACCTTGGTATTGAACACCACGCGCTTCGGCCGCTATGTCTTTGCCGTCGGCGGCAACGAGCGGGCCGCGCGCATTTCCGGCGTGCCGGTCTCGATGGTCAAGATCTCGGTTTACGCTATCACCGGCTTTGCCGCCGCCCTTGCCGGCATCGTGCACGCCGGTCAATTCAACTTCGGCAGCGCCAATGACGGTATGGGCTATGAGCTCACCGCAATCGCGGCCGTGGTCATCGGCGGCACCAGCCTGTTCGGCGGCGCCGGCTCGATGGTCGGCACCGTCGCCGGCACCATCATGCTCGGCGCGCTCGCCAACATCCTTCAGCTTAACAACATTACCCCCGCCATGCAGCTGCTCGCGACCGCCGCGATCATCGTCCTGGCGGCCGTGCTTCAATCTCTCGTGCGCCGCCGCGAGGGTTTGGGCAGATAGCAGGCAGACGGCGGGCAGATGGAAGGCATTAGAAACCAAGGTGTGGCCGAAGCGGCCCTAAAAAGGAGGAGAGAGAGCATGAGAACCACAGAACGAGGATCGTGGCGTGCCTGGCGGCTTGGACTGCTCGCCGGCACGTGCCTGTGCATGGCGGGCACCGCAGAGGCCGCTGACCCAATGGTCAAGGCCTGCGCCAAGGACGGCCAGTTCATCATCGGCTTTTCGCAGGCAAACAACGCCGAGCCCTACCGCCAGCATGTCAATGACGAACTGAGCGCGGCGGTCAAGGAAGTGTCCCAGTTCACGCTGCAGATCGCTGATGGCGCGGGCAACGTCAACACGCAGACATCGCAGGTCGACAACTTCATCACTCAAAAAGTCGATCTGCTCTTGATCTCGCCCTTCGAGGCAGCGCCCCTGACCCCGGCGGTGAAGCGCGCCATGGATGCCGGCATTCCCGTGATTGAGCTAGACCGCAAGACGGTAGGCGACCCAGGTAAAGACTACACCGCCTTCATCGGCGGCGACAATTACAAGATCGCGCTCGAAGCGGGCAAGTACACCGCAAAGACCCTGCTCCCGGAAGGCGGCGAGGCAGCGGTGCTTGAAGGCCTGCCAAGTTCGACGCCGGCGGTGGAGCGGCTCAACGGCTTCAAGGATGGTGTGAAGGAAAATGGCAAGATCCAGGTGGTGGCCGAGCAGGCCGCCGACTGGGTGCCCGACAAAGCTCAGACCGCCTTTTCTGCCATGCTGCAAGCGCACCCCGACATCAAGGTGCTCTACGCCTCGAACGACATGATGGCAGCCGGCGCGCTGCTTGCAGCCAAGGGCGCGGGCAAGCAGGTCAAGATTATCGGCACCGACGGCCTGCCGGGCCCGGCCGGCGGCATCGAGGCCGTGGCCAAGGGCGACTGGGCGGCAACCTTCACCTACCCGACCGGCGCCAAGCAGGCGATCGAGATGTCGAAGAAGATTCTGCTTGATTGTGCTTCGTCGGTTGAGCCGACGGTGACGGTGGCTACGACCGCGGTCACGCCAGAGAATGCCAAGCAGATGATGGGGAAATGAGTTCAGGGCAAGATTAATAGGACAAGGCCCCGCGCGGGGCCTTGTTGCGTATTGGGAGACGCCACGCAGGGCACGCAATGGGACTGGCAGCAGCCCGCCAGCGCGAGTTCCTGGTGGCGGCTATCCAAGCGTCAGCGCGAGGGTCCGGCTCCCACGTCCTGCATCGCCAGCGAGCGATCGGGAGACCTGCTGCTCCGCAGACTCGACTTCATATAAGCTGGCACTAATTATTGCCCCTTGGGTGAAAAAACCTTGGAGGCGACATGCTGAAACCATCAGGGAAGAGCAATGCTCGGGGAAGCCGACTTCTATCTCTTTTTCGCAGCTATGGTGATCGTATCACGGTGCGGCGAGTCACACGCAAACTTCATTCATACCGAGATTGGCTCAGAGCCTTTGCCCTGACGGTCCTCCCGACGAGCAAGGCTCATCACTGCAATGCCTGCGATCGCGATATAGCGGCTTTTTACCGTTTCGGAGCGTACACTCTTGTCTGCCCGCTTTGTCATGCGGTGGATCGCGAGCGGTTTTTGATTTGTGCTCTAGACCGTAGGCTTATCAAGTTGCCGGTGGGGCAGCTTCAAATTCTCCAGATTGCGCCTAGCGAGAAAGGTCTTTCAAAGAGACTCTCTCAAGCAGGCAACCTAATCAAAGGCGATTTCGAGCCGGGACGGTACGGGCCGGATACCGTGAAAATTGACCTGATGGACATGCGACGCACCAGCGATCTCGATATCGTCGTATTAAGTCATGTCATGGAACACGTGCCTGATGATCGGCATGTGTTTCGGCAACTTTGGTCATCTCTTAAGCCCCGAGGACAGGTCTGGATCCAGGTACCGCTGATTTATCGCCAAACGATCGAAGCGACGCCATCTATGTCACTGAGGGAGCGCGACGAGCGCTTTGGTGGATCGGATCACGTGCGAGCCTACGGACTGGATATCAAGGAGCGTATCGAGGACGCCGGCTTTGCCGTCACCCGAATAAATTCAGATCGTATACCCACCGCGGATCGCGAACGGCTTGGGCTTCTCTCCGATACTCTCTTTGTCGCAGAACGGCCCGAGTAACCCAATTTGGAATGAAAGCCTTGTTGCAGCGCCGGGATCGGCTGAATTCAGCGCGAAGGCAGCTCGGTCGAAGAAGTGCGGCCCGGCCACGTGGGTTAGAACGCTCCCGGCGTCTCGCGCATGGCCATGGCCTTCTTGCGTCTGTTATCGGCGGGGTTTGCGATGCTAAACCGGTCGATCACACGCAGCCGCAACCCGATAGCGCTGTCACCGCGATGCGCCTCCTTCACTGGTCCGATAATCACGGCGCACTCGGGGCAAATCGCCTCGATCGACAGCCAATAGGCGGCGCTAAGACGATAAGGCAATCCGACTCGGCACCGATCACGGCGGCGCCTGCTCCTGTGCCGGCCCGCTCAAATGCGATCAGCCCGCTGGCCGACAAGGCGAAGCAGCGCTGCGATACGTGAATCTGGTTGGCATCGATCCACGGAATGAATGCTTGACCTCAAGTTAACTTAAGCTTGTACCATCCGGCCATACGGTTTGAAGGAGCATCGGCAATGCTGACCAACATCGATCTTCAGGGACTTCGTGTAGCAGTCACGGGAGGCACCTCCGGCCTAGGACTGGCGCTTGTGCGGCAGCTTGCCAAAGACGGAGCCTCGGTCGCCTTCGTTGCACGCACTGCCGCGGACGTCGAACGCATCGCTGACGAGACGGGCGCACATGGCATTGTCGGCGACGTCGGCAAAAAGGACGACATCTACCCGATCGCGTTGCAGGCCACAGTGAGCCTGGGCGGGCTCGACGTTCTGATCAACAATGCCTCGAGCCTCGGGCCCGTTCCACTGGCGCTCCTTGCCGATACCGAGTGCGAGCAGCTGGAAAAAGCGCTCGCGGTCAACCTCGTCGGCGCGTTCCGGCTGACGAAAGCACTGTTCGGTGCACTTGCCGCGTCCGCGCGCGAGGGCCGTGGCGCGCTGGTGATCAACATCTCCAGCGACGCGGCGGTGAACGCCTATCCCGGCTGGGGTGCGTATGGCGCGAGCAAGGCCGCTCTTGCTCACCTGACGGCGATTTGGGACGAGGAGGCGAAAGCCGACGGCATCCGGCTCCTCGCGCTCGACCCCGGCGATATGGACACCCCACTGCACGCGCTGGCGCTTCCTGACGCCGATCCGTCGACATTGAAGCGTCCCGACTTGGCTGCTGCCGAGATCATCGAACAGATGCTCGACACGTTGCCGGCCGGCGCAACACTTCTCGCCGAGGCACGTGGATGATTGCCGCCGACCGTCCGGATCGGCGCGCCGCCCGGCTGCTGGTCGTCGAGGCGGACTGGGCGACGCGCGACCTGCCGCGCACTAAACTCGCGACACTGTTCGATGCCGGCGATCTGGTCGTAGCCAATGACGCCGCGACCTTGCCTGCCAGCTTCCACGGCACGCATATTCCGAGCGACGAGGCGATCGAGATCCGCCTGGCAGGCTGGCTGACATTTCCCGACCCAACCAATTTCCTGGCGATTGCCTTCGGCGCGGGCGATCACCGCACGCGCACCGAAAATCGGCCGCCTCCGCCCCCGCTGTCACCAGGCGATCGCCTCCGGCTCGGCCGGCTTGAAGCCATCGTAGAGCGCTTTGTCGATCACCCCCGCCTTATCGAGTTGCGCTTCCCAGGCAGCCGCGCAGCGGTGCTTGCGGGACTGGCGCAGCACGGCAGGCCGATCCAATATGCGCATGTTCACGAACCGTTGGCACTTTGGAATGTTTGGACGAAGATTGCCGCCAGGCCGGTGGCGTTCGAGACGCCATCGGCAGCGTTCGCACTCGACTGGCGCACGCTCCAGGCCTGGCGTCGGCGCGGCGTGGGCTTCGCAACACTCACTCATGCCGCGGGCGTGTCTTCCACCGGCGACCCCGGGCTCGACTTGCGCCTCCCTTTCGACGAGCCATACCGCATTCCCGAGCGCACCGCGGCGCAGGTCGCGCGGGCGAAGCTCTGCGGAGGTCGCATCATCGCAATCGGCACGAGCGTGGTGCGCGCGCTTGAGGCAGCTTCCAATCCCGACGGCAATGTGCGTGCCGGAAATGGCATTGCGACAGGGCGCATCGCGCTGGGCACGCCACTTCGCGTCGTCGATGCGATTCTAACAGGCGTCCACCAGCCCGGCGAAAGCCATTTCGAGCTCCTGCGAGCCTTTGCCGACGATGCTCTGCTCGCCAAGGCTTCCGCATCCTGCGCGGCGTACGGCTACCGTACGCATGAATTTGGCGATTCCATGCTGCTCAATCGGCTGGATCGATCGCGGACAGAACCAGGAAGTGCGCGAGACGAAGCCTCTACTCTAGGCGACCCGATGATCTTGGATCTCCAGACCCGGCGCCCGACTGGACGTCCAAGGTCATCGTCGACGGACGGCTGGTAACGGGCCAGAACCCGCAATCGGAGAGGGCGAAGCCGTGCGCAACCTTCTTTCCGCCTAGCAATCGCAAGGCACCAAGCTTTGCACGATCACCATGACCTGCACTCCCCAAACTTTAGCTGTTTGGGGAGGCGGGCTACTCATCTCAACTGCGCATAAGTTTTGCAGTTTGACAATAATGGCCAGCCGGGCGATCCCGGTATTTAGCGTTGCTTCGGCGAGTCAATACTAAGCCTGCGCTTGCGCGCCGTCCTTCTCGACAAGACCATCGGCTGGACGAGCGATTCCACAGTGCCTGACAGTTTTCTAAAAGGCATCGAACGCGATTATGTCGCCCAGGAAGCCAAGCTTGGCCCGACCATTCGCATGGATAATAATGCAGATCTGCATTATCTTGCGCAATGAACAGGACTGCTTTGATATGACAACGTTGACAGTGACGACAAGGGGACAGGTGACGTTCCGCGAGGACGTACTGCAACATCTGGGTATCAAGCCGGGCGAGAAGATCGAGCTTGATCTGCTGCCCGGCGGTCGGGCAGAACTGAAGGCGGCACGGGCGAAGGGGTCGTTCCGGGACCCCCACGGCTTCCTCAGAAGCAAGACCAAAGGCCGGGCGCTCAGCATCGAGGAGATCAACGAGGCGATAGCGGAAGCGGGCGCCGCGGCCGGGCCCGGCAAGGAATGAGGGTTACCGCCGACACGAGTGTGCTTCTGCGTCGGCGACGATGAGAGGCCGGCGGCCATTGCCGTCGACCTGCTGGCTAAAGCGAACACCGTGGCCGTGAGTTTGCAGGCCTTGTGCGAGTTCGCCTGGGTTCTGGCCCGGCAATACCAGACAGAGCGCGAAAATATTGCCGCGGCGATCCGGGCATTGCTGAATACGGCGAATGTTGTCGTCAACCGGCCGGCCGTTGAGGCAGGACTGTCAGTCCTCGATGCCGGCGGTGATTTCGCGGACGGCGTGATCAATTTTGACGGCGGCTGGCTTGGCGGGGAGACTTTCGTCTCGTTTGATCGAAGGCCTTCAAACTGCTTTCGGCGCAGGGACAATCCGTACAGCTTCTTTCCTAAGTGGTCTTTCGCCCTGTGCTGTCGCGTCTTTATGTGAAGCCGTTTGCGTCGTTTTTGGCAGAGCGGGTTAACTGGTCCGACCAGCAATGAAAATAACGGCGGCATTGCGTAAGCCTTACGGCGCTTCGGCTTCATCTTCGCGGAGCGCAGAACGACAAATGCGGGCGAGATACCGCGAAATTCCGTGGCCGAGGTCCACCAGGAATCGCCTCACGCCATCCTCATGCGGGAACTTGCTCAGGCGCGAGGCATGGTCGTGCTGATCGCCCTGTACGACGTCAATCACGCCTGCGCTTCAGGGATCAGACAATGGTCGTCGCGGACGGCCGGCTGGTCGCATGCGGGTCATCGCCGGACGTCATCACATCCGATCTGCTGCGGGTCACCGCAACGCCCGCATCGAGCCGTGCGCGCGCGGCTTCGGCCATGTCATCGTGGATGGCGTTGCGGATGGGCGTCGGACGGTCATTATGTCGGCAGCGGAACTGAATCCGGGATTCGGAGCAGATTCGAAGCGGCAGCCGGGGTCCTGCCGCGTGATCGCAACCGCATTATGCTGGTTGATCGACGCGCGGACTGATCGACCTGATCCTCTGACCGCTGGTTGGAGGCGACAGCGTGCTTGCATTCAGCTCAAGGCGTGGCCGGCCAATCCGTAGACCCAAGGCCCATCGTCTTCACGGTTCAGGAAGTGACGCCCTTTGGACATGGTCGTAACGGTCTCGGCAATGCCGAAACCGCAGTGCTGGAGAAACGCGGCAAACACGCCATCCTTCTCGCGGGTGTCGACGCGGGCGAACCGTCCTGCCAGTACCTTCAGATGCACGGCTGTGAGATGGGCTGCGTCGAGATCGTTTCGCGCGACCATGGGGCCGATCACGTGACCACGCCCGAACTCGCGACACATGGAATAGCCGACGATCTCGCCGCCGCGGCTCAAAGTGCAGATCGAGGCATCGGCCGCGAGCAACGCGAGCAGCCTCTGGCGGTTTGTCCCAAACGCGCGCGTATCCAGCGCCGTGATCTCCTTCAGCCTGTCGCTCGATAGCGTCTGCAATTGACCGTCCAGGGCCGGCATTGTTGGGAGCGCCTGTGGGACCTCCCCCTGACGCATGTATACGATCGCCTCGGTCGTGAAGCCGAGTGAGACATAAAGAGGATAGGCAGCATGGGTAGCATTGAGTGCCAAGTTGCGATCGCCGCACTGCTCGAGGACCAAGTCCATGAGCCATCGGCCGCCTCCTTGCGCTTGCGTGCGGGGCGTTGTGATCACTACGCCGATTGTGGCGAAATCCTCCCCGTGAGGAAACCACATCGCGCTGCCGAAAACGCGTCCAATACCATCAACGGCAACAATGCCGCGGCCGGCACGGCGCAGAAAGTCCCAATCCTTCGGCCGATGAGGCCAGCGGACTGAGATCGACAGCGCGTGCAGTAGCTTGACGTCGACATCATCAATGTCCCGCGCGACCAGTTCGAAGGATTTCAGGCGTACTGACCTCTGCATCTCAGTCGATCCGCTCCTTCAACGAATGCGCAAGGCACGCGGTGTTGATCCTGTCATCGATCGCCATGTCGCGACATGCCTCTTTTGCCGCAGCATTATACGGGAAAGCCAGCAGGTTTCGCTGGTTCGAGGTGCTTTTTCGCAACATTCGGCCAAAGCGCGACGCGATTCGGCAGGGAACACTGCTGCCTGCGGATAGGCTGGTTGCACCCGGTGATAGTGTGCAAGCAGAGCGGACCGCCATGAACGTGGAAGAAATCCTCGCGACGCTGATTGGATTTCCCTCTGTTGTGGGCACCCCAAACGGCGCGATCGTCGATTGGATCCGCGACTACTGTCAGGCAGCCGGAGCCGAGGTGACGGTTCTGCCCGGTCCCGAGGGCGACCGGTCCAACCTTTTTCTTACGATCGGCCCGCGCCAGGGTCGGGGCTACATCATCTCCGGACATATGGATGTCGTGCCGGCCGGCGAGCCGGAATGGAGCTCGGATCCTTTCGTCCTTCGCCGCGAGGGCGGCAGGCTTTACGGCCGCGGCACCACCGACATGAAGGGCTTCCTCGCCTGCGCACTGGCCGCGCTCCCAGGACTTGCGGCGATGAACCTGCGGCGGCCAGTTCATCTCGCATTCTCCTATGATGAAGAGGCGGGGTGCCGTGGTGTGCCGCATCTCCTGGCCGCGTTGCCGAGCTTATGCGAGAGGCCGCTTGGCGCGATTGTCGGCGAGCCGAGCCGAATGCAGCCCGTGCGCGCGCACAAGGGGAAGGCCGCCGCACGACTCGAGGTGATCGGGCGATCCGGCCATTCGTCACGCCCCGATCTCGGCATCAATGCCGTGCACGCCATGGCCGGCGTCATCACATATGCCGTGGCCTACGGCCAATCGCTCGCGGACGGGCCGCTCGATCAAAATTTCGAGCCCCCATATTCGTCCTTGCAGGTGGGCGTCATCGCCGGTGGACAGGCGGTCAACATCATCGCTGGTCACTGCACAGCCGACATCGAGGCGCGTGCCGTGCCCGGCGTTTCTCCAGCCTCCCTGCTTGAGCCGGTCAAGGCCCGGCTCTTCGCCCTGCGAGACAGCGGCTTCGATGTGGCTTGGCACGATTTGAGCACCTATCCCGCCCTTGCGCCCGCCAACGGGAGCGAGCTTGCGGCCGTTCTGACGGAGCTGACGGGGCAGGAGCCGCTCACGGCCGTCAGTTTCGGCACGGAGGCCGGGCTTTATCAGCAGGCCGGCATCGATGCGATCATTTGCGGTCCTGGCGACATCGGCCGTGCCCATCGTCCCGACGAATATATCGAGATCGGTGAACTCGCCGCTTGCCGGAAGATGATCCACGGGCTCGGCGCGCGTTTTGCGGCCTGAAGGGAGGGGCGGCACCATGGCGTTTCTTTTCAATTCCGATACCGCGCGTGCTGCGGTCTTCCGCGAGATCTTCGCGCGTCAGCTCCCGGATCTGGAATTCTTCCATTCAGGAGACGAGATGGAGCCGGAGAAGGTGCGCTATCTCATCACCTGGACGGTGCCGGACGAGATCTCGCGCTACCGCAATCTGGAAGTTCTGTTTTCGATCGGCGCGGGCGTCGACCAGTTCAAGCAGGACGTGGTGCCAAGCCATGTGAAGCTTGTGCGCATGGTCGAGGACGGCATCATACGCATGATGCAGGAATACGTCGCGCTCGGCGTGTTGGCGCTCCACCGGGAGATTCCCGCCTATCTCGAGCAGCAGAAAAGGTGCCTCTGGCAACCGATTGCCGCTCGACAGGCGGCCGAACGCCGGGTTGGCTTCCTCGGTCTTGGCATGCTGGCCCGCGCGGCTATCGAGCGCTTGAAGCCGTTCCAGTTTCCGCTTGCCGGGTGGAGCCGCAGCGAAAAGCGGATAGAGGACGTCGCCTGTTTTCACTGCACGGACCAACTCGCGGGCTTTCTGAAGCAAACGGATATTCTCGTGTGCCTGCTGCCGCTCACAGAACAAACGCACGGCATCCTCGATGCAGAGTTCTTCGACTTGCTGCCCGTCGGGGCGCAGCTGCTGCATGTCGGCAGGGGTCCGCAACTGGACCAGGCCGCGCTGATCAACGCGCTCGACACCGGTCACGTATCTGCGGCGATGCTTGATGTCACCGATCCAGAACCGCTCCCGCAAGACCATCCGCTGTGGTCGCATCCGAAGGTGATGATAACGCCGCACATCGCCTCGGTGACGCAACCGCATACGGCGGCACAATCCGTCGTGGACAATATCCGGCGCCATCGCGCCGGAGAGGAACTGATCGGCCTCGTCGATCGGACACTCGGCTACTAACCAGGAAACATCACATGTCACTTCTGATCACGATCGACACAGTCCCAGGCTTCGCGCCGAAGGAGGCACTACCGGCTCCGGAGCGGCTCATTTCCGGCAATCCATCCTTCAAGACCTGGGCGCAGGATGCCTCGAAGGGAGAAAAGGTGCTCACGGGCGTCTGGGAGGCGACGCCCGGCGAGACGCATTCGATCAAGGGCACTGTCTACGAGTTTTGCCACATCGTTTCGGGTCTCGTCGAAATCGAGGAGAAGGGCGGTGAAACCAAGACCTACCGCGCCGGCGACAGTTTCGTGATGAAGCCCGGTTTCGTCGGGGTCTGGCGCACGATCGAGACCGTGCGCAAGATCTACGTCTGCGTTTACGACTGAGTTCAGGGCTCAAGGTCTGGCCGAATAGCGCGCGCGGCGGTTCCAGAACAATCGGCTTTCCAGGTTTCGCCTGACGCGATTCGACGCCGTCAGACGGCTCATCCTCGACGGAAAATGCGGCAGGCGGTCCACTATTGTTCACATGACGTTAGTGCGAATGAGGACGTCCATCAATGAAGACCTACAAGCTAGCGCTCATCCCCGGCGACGGCATCGGCAAGGACGTGACGCAGGCGGCATGGCAGGTGCTGCAGGCGGCGGCAAAGCGGGGCGGTTTTGCGCTTGATGACACAAGATTCCCATGGTCGTGCGCCTACTACCTGGAGACCGGCGCAATGATGCCGTCAGACGGCATCGAGACACTTCGAAAATTCGATGCGATCTATCTGGGCGCTGTGGGCTGGTCCGCGGAAGTGCCCGACTCAGTATCGCTTCACGGACTGCTCCTGCCGATCCGGAAAGGGTTCACGCAGTATGCCAACATACGACCGCACCGGCTGTTGCCGGGTGTTCAGGGGCCCCTCCGCTCCGATGGTTTCGACATCCTGTGCATCCGCGAGAATACGGAAGGCGAATACTCCGGCGCCGGTGGGCGCGTTCATTCCGGCACGGCCGATGAGGTGGCGGTTGAGACTGCGATCTTCACGCGTACAGGTGTCGAACGGATCATCCGTTTCGGTTTCGAACAGGCGCAGGCGCGCCGCAGGAAGCTCGCATCTGTCACCAAATCCAACGCGCAGAAACACTCCATGGTTTTCTGGGATGAGGTCACGCGCGAGGTGGCGAAAGACTATGCCGATGTGGAGGTCTCGCACTACCACATCGACGCCATTGCCGCCCGTATGGTCCTCGCGCCTGAAAGCCTCGACGTAATCGTCGCATCGAACCTTTTCGGCGACATCCTCACCGATATTGGAGCGGCCATTCAGGGCGGGCTGGGTTACGCCGCCTCCGCCAATATCAATCCCGATCGCAGCTCGCCTTCCATGTTCGAGCCAGTCCATGGTTCGGCGCCCGACATCGCGTATCTCGGCGTCGCCAATCCGATCGCCGCGATCTGGTCCGGTGTGATGATGCTCGAGCATCTGGGCGAGGGGCAGGCTGCGGCACAAGTGATGTCGGCAATCGAGTCCGCAACCGCGCGGGGGATTGGCACGATCGCAGGCAAGGACAGGACTGAAACGATCACGCAGGCCGTGCTGGCAGGATTGAGCTGAAAGAGCAGAGGAAAAGACCATGAATGCGATGACGAAGATTGGCATGTTCAACGACTTCGACCTTTTCCGCCAGCAGGCGCTGATTGGCGGTGCCTGGCGGGATGCGGAAACCAAGGGCGTGGTCGATGTCATTGACCCTGCTAGCCAAAGTGTTCTCGGCACCGTTCCCGCAATGGGCGAGAACGAGACGAGAGCGGCAATCGCTGCCGCGGCTGAGGCCTTCAAAAGCTGGAGGAAAAGGACGCATGCCGAGCGTGCAGGACTTCTGGAGCGCTGGCACGACCTCATCCGTCAGCACGAACAGGATCTCGCGCTCCTGCTGACGCTGGAACAAGGCAAGCCGCTTGCCGAGGCGGTGGCGGAAATCCGCTACGGCGCATCTTTTGTGAAATGGTTTGCGGAGGAGGCGCGCCGGATCGGTGGCTCGACCATTCCGTCACCCACGGCCGATCGCCGCATTCTGGTGCTGAAAGAACCCGTCGGCGTCTGCGCCATCATCACGCCGTGGAATTTCCCCAACGCGATGATCGCACGCAAAGTGGCACCGGCGCTGGCCGCAGGTTGTACGGTTGTCATCAAGCCGTCGGAATTTACGCCATTCTCGGCGCTGGCGCTCGGCGTTCTGGCGGAACGGGCAGGTATCCCTGCCGGCGTGATCAACATTGTGACCGGCATGCCAATCGAAATCGGCAACGAACTGATGGCCAACGAGACGGTGCGCAAGATCTCGTTCACCGGTTCGACCCGCGTCGGTGCTCTGCTCATGCGTGGCGCGGCCGATAGCATCAAGCGGCTGAGCCTGGAGCTTGGCGGCAACGCACCCTTCGTCGTCTTTGACGACGCCGATCTGGATAAGGCAGTTGAAGGGGTGATCGCATCCAAGTTCCGCAATGGTGGTCAAACCTGCGTTTGCGCGAACCGGATTCTCGTGCAGGCGGGCGTCTACGACGCTTTTGCCGAAAAGCTGAGCCGGCGCGTGGCGCGGATGAAGGTTGGCGCAGGGACCGACGAGGGCACTGAGATCGGCCCGATGATCAACGCGGCCGCGATCGACAAGATCGAGCGTCACATCGCGGATGCACAGGCGAAAGGTGCGCAGATCATCGCCCAAAGCGAGACTGTGCCGGAGGGCAAGCAATATGCGCGGCCCGTCGTGCTGGGAGAGGCTACTACCGGGATGCTCCTGGCATCGGAAGAGACGTTCGGTCCGGTGGCGCCGCTTTTTCGCTTCGAGACGGAGGAAGAGGCCATCGCCATCGCGAACGGTACGCCGTTCGGCCTTGCCGCCTACTTCTACACCGACAATCTCAAGCGCTCATGGCGTGTTGCCGAGGCGCTGGAGTTCGGTATGGTCGGGCTCAACACAGGCATGATCTCGACCGAAGTTGCGCCTTTCGGCGGTGTCAAGCAGTCGGGAGTGGGGCGCGAAGGATCGCAGCTCGGCATCGAGGAATATCTCGAGGTCAAGGCGCTTCATGTTGGTGGGCTTAGTTAATTATATTGCATGCAGGTGGAAACACTTGCAGCTAAAACGTTGGAACAACAGGAAAGGGGCGGTTTTCACCGCCCCTTTCCTGTTGCAACCAGTGACTATTAAGGTTTGGGAGCGCCTCGCTCTGGCGCGACCGCGCCAGCAACAGACGTTCAGGCGAATTCCCGAACGGGCTCCAGTCCGACGGCGCCGGCCAGACCGTCGATATCCTTGATTTCGGTATATTCGTAGAAGGGGTTCGCAGGCTCGTGGCCGCGGTTCACCCAGACCTTGCTCTTGATACCGAGATCATAGGCGGTCATGAGATCGTAGCGAAATGAGGACGACACGTGCGTAATGTCCTCCGGGCCGCAGCCGAGCTTTTCGAACATATATTCGAAGCCCTTCATTGAAGGCTTGTAGGCGCCGGTCTCCTCGGCCGTGATGACCATGTGGAAGGGTGCGCCGAGTTTCTCCACGTTCGACATGATCAGGCTCTTCATGGAGTTCGACAGGATCACCAGCGGAATCTCCTTGGCGACCTTGGCCAGGCCCGCCGGGACATCCGGGTGCGGACCCCATGTCGGCACTTCCGCATAGATGCGCTGGGCATCCTCGGGCCGGAATGCGACGCCGTTGCGCTTGCAGGCACGTTCCACGGAATTGTGCACGACCTCGCTGTACGGCTTCCAGGCGCCAAGAACCTCATCGAGGCGATAGGCTGAGAAATCCTTAATGAACTGCGCCATCACAGCTGGGGAGAGCTGCGCGCCGTATGCGCGTCTCGCCGCGCCGGCCATGTCGAAGTTGGTCAGTGTACCGTAGCAGTCGAAGGTGATGTATTTCGGTCTGAACTGGGTCATGGGCGTCGATCCTTCCGATCCTGTCGGCACTGCGTGCCTTTTACAGCAAGGATCATAATGAGGACCGGAGAAGACTAGTCGCCGCATTCGATGCGCCCTGAAGCAGATTGTTTTGTATTGGGTGAGAGCTTTGGCAGAGAGTTGCGCCTGAGTTCGTTTCGGGCTTCGGCGGGAGCGCGATCTTTCAGCCGGTGCTTCCGCATAAGATGCGGCGCCGGCGGCAAAGGAAAGTCAAAACGCCTATCGCTCAGGTTCTGGTCGGAAAGAACTGCTGTCCGCAGCAGCCTATCTTGGGCCTAGAGAATTCAGGCCCGGAATGAACCATCACCGCGCAGCAGATCACGCTGGAAAACGAGCTGAAGGACGAAACCGCACCACACCGGACTTACGCTCTCGTCAGTCAGGCACTACGCTGAATCGGAGGAAGAAATGCTGGCAAACTCACTGATCGAACTCGATCGCGCACATCTGGTTCACCCGTTTTCATGCTATCGGAGCCACGAGGAGACGGGCGTGCGGGTGCTCAAATCCGCCAAAGGCGCAACCGTGACCGATGCAAGCGGGAAAACCCTGCTGGACGGATTCGCCGGTCTATGGTGCGTCAACATCGGATATGGCCAGGAAAGCGTTGTTGAGGCGGCGGCAAAGCAGCTAAGAGAGCTTGCCTATGCGACGGGATATTTCGGGCTGGGATCCGAGCCTGCCATTCGCCTTGCTGCCAGGCTTGCCGAACTGGCGCCCGGCGATTTGAACCATGTCTATTTCACGCTTGGCGGCTCCGACGCGGTCGACAGTACGATCCGCTTCATTCGCTATTACTACCATGCCAAGGGTATGCCGCAAAAGGACCAGTTCATCTCCGTCGAGTATGGCTACCATGGATCCTCGACGGCAGGGTCAGGCCTGACCGCGATCCCGGCTTTCCATGCGGGTTTCGGCGTTCCATACGACTGGCAGCACAAAATTCCTTCGCACTACGCCTATCGCAATCCGGTCGGTTCCGACCCGCAGGCGATCATCGATGCATCGGTCGCGGCCCTGCGGTCCAAAATCGCGGAACTCGGCGCGGGCCGCGTTGCGGCCTTCTACGCCGAACCCATCCAGGGTTCGGGCGGTGTCCTCGTTCCACCGACAGGTTGGCTAAGGGCTCTGCACGCCGTATGCAAGGAACACGACATTCTGTTCGTTGCCGACGAAGTTATCACTGCCTTTGGCCGTACCGGCCCCCTCTTCGCCTGTGAGGAAGACGAGGTCGTGCCGGATTTCATGACCACGGCCAAGGGACTGACCTCGGGCTACGTGCCGATGGGCGCCGTCTTCATGTCGGACCATGTGTACAATACGATCGCGGACGGAGCCGGCAAAGCGGCCGTCGGCCATGGCTATACTTATTCGGCCCATCCCGTGAGCGCGGCGGTCGGGCTCGAATGCCTGCGTCTCTATGAAGATGGCTTGCTCGAGAATGGGCGCAAGGTCGGGAAGCGCCTGATGCAAGGCCTTCGCTCGCTCGCCGACCACCCGCTGGTTGGCGACATCCGCGGTCGCGGTATGCTGGCAGCAATCGAGCTGGTCACCGACAAGGAGCGCAAAACGCCGCTGCCGGCCGCCGCCGATCCGGGGCGCCGCATCTTCGAGCGCGCGTGGGCGAACGGCCTTGTCATCCGCGCCTTCAACAGCGGCATGCTCGGCTATGCGCCGCCGCTCTGCTGCACAGACGACGATATTGATGGAATCCTCGAACGCACGCGGATGACGCTGGACCAAACCCTCCAAGACAAGGATGTGCGGGCAGCGATGAAGGGATGATCAGCGGGCGCATCGCATCGACCAGGGCCTTTTGGGACTATCTTGGCGATCGGCTCGGCGTCACCGAGACTTCACGTCCAATACTTGCCAAACCTCGTCAGCGGCGGCTTCGCATCCCACTCGTCGACTTTGCCTCTGTTATCCATGGCGCAGCAAAGATGATGGTCCGGCGATTTGTTTCCACGAATCGTCGACCTCGCATCTGCCATCCTGAAGCTCAGCGAGTTCGATCGTGACTCGTTGCACGGCGAGTTCGGGTCTCTTCGGCCTGGAGCCCGCCATTGAGACAATTCCCACCCGCTCAAGGGCCGCCAGGGAGCGGGATACGTTCGGCTGCGGACGCGCCGCCAACCTGCACAGTTCCGTGATGCTTTGCGGTCGATACCGATGGATCAGCGCCACCAGCCGACAATTCTCAGGGGTCAACGCCCGCAGAATCTCTTCCGGGGCACACGACTGAGCCATTGGTTCACGGACCACCAGATGCCCCGCCTCCTGAGCCGTCGTCGCCGCCATCACTGTCGCGCGTGTTTTCCTCAGTAAGAGTGCTTTCCAAGTAAACAACAGCCTGGACGAAGGACGGAAATGCCTCTTTTACCCTGTCGAGGTTTTCGAGCACCTTGTCTGTTTTCAGGTCAAAACCGTATCGATGCCGTACCAGGTGACGGAATCCCTTTAACTCACTCAGGGACTGATAAAGCTCGGGGTCGAGCACAGCCGGGCGGATGCCTGCAATTTCCGCCGACATCTGATCGAGCACGTCCTGGTGCATCGTAGGCCCTTGGGGAACGAGGCCGTCTATGTCGTTGGACAGGCTGAGCAGGATGTCCTCGATGCCGTTGTAGACATTGTGGATTCCCAGCGAAACAGCTGCGACCGCTCCCCATTCGCCGAGGGACATCTCACTCCGATGAACCGACAGATATTCCTCGATTTGCTGCAGTTCCTTCGCAGCGCGGTCGATTTTTGGCGACAGTTTTGCGAATGCCGGATGCTTAAACGCTGTCATTGAGCAATTCCTGCACTCGTTCGGACGAAACGTCTGAAGCAAAGATCAGGTCATAAGGAATGTTCGTTCCCCGAAGCTGGTCTGCGACCAAGCGCTCTACCATGGCCCGGCGCGCAGGATCAGTGCTTCCGTGAACCAGCAGATCTACGTCCGAATGGACGCGGAAACGGTTTTTCCGGAGGGATCCGATAACAGAGATATCGACCCCGCGGGCTTTGGCGTTCCGGAGAATACGCGATACACAAGCTTGCGCGGTCTTCCGACGATCGTCAGCTCTTCGGTGGATCAAAGTGTCAATCTTGTTCATGTTTTCGCCTGTTGCCATTGGTCCAACGGTGACCCGAGGCCAGATTGTCGCAACTCCGCAAGCTGTGCGTGCTACCTGCCTATATATCATCGAATGATATATATTCAAGCCATTTGACGAGGATAAGGCGACAACAGGCGTTCGCTGGAAGTGTCCAGATGCAGTCGGAGTTTTAGGCTAGGCGCCGTTCAGACGAGTGGCAATGACGGCCTCGCCCGAAGCGTGACGCCGTCATTCGACAAATGCCGCGCGACAAGATGGAGCGTGGCACGAGCGCACGCCGCTTGAGGATCGAGCCGGAGCAGTGTTCTTATCGGTCGAAAATGATGTCTAGAGGCAAATGGGATTTCACGATTGGTGACTTCAGCACGACGAAGCTGAAATATTTGTCGATCCCGATATCCAATTCGATCATGCGCTCCATAATCGTCTGGTACTCGCTGATGCCCGCTGTGACAAACTTCACTAGATAGTCGTAGCCGCCTGAAACCAGATGGCATTCGATGACAGAATCGACTTTCTGAATTGCGGTGAGAAATCTCGCGAAGTCGTTCTGTTGATGGTGCTTGAGCGTGACTTCGGTGAAGATCGTCAGAGTCTGTCCGAGCTTGGACACATCGATCTGGGCGGAATAGCCGGTGATGAAGCCTTCCGCCTGGAGCTTCTTCACCCGCATCAGGCAAGGGCTCGGCGAAAGGTTCACCAGGTCGGCAAGCTCGACATTGGTGACCCGCCCGTTCTTTTGCAGTTGGGATAAGATCTTGATGTCGATCTTGTCGAGCTTCATTGGAACCTGTCACACATTCGAACCACGGATCGCCCGGCAGACGGCGTCCGTCACCTCCTGCGTGGCCGCTGTCCCTCCCACGTCCGGCGTCAGCACGCCTTCACTCGTCACCGTTTCCACAGCGCTCATCAACCGCACGGCCGCTGCGCTCTCGCCCAGGTGTTCGAGCATCTGGGCAGCGGTCCAGAAGGTGGCGACCGGGTTGGCAATACCTTTGCCGGCGATGTCGAATGCCGAGCCGTGAATTGGCTCGAACATCGAGGGATAGCGCCGCTCGGGATCAATGTTGGCGGTCGGTGCAACGCCGAGACTGCCCGCGAGCGCGCCTGCAAGGTCCGACAATATGTCGGCATGAAGATTGGTGGCGACGATCGTATCGATGCTCCGAGGTTTCAACGTCATACGCACTGTCATAGCATCGACTAGCATCTTGTCCCACGCGACGTCGGGGAATTCCCGCGCCACCTCGGCTGCGATTTCGTCCCACATTACCATGCCATGACGCTGCGCGTTGGATTTCGTAACAACTGTCAGGAGCTTTCGCGGCCGTGACTGCGCCAGCCGGAATGCATAGCGCATGATGCGGGTGACTCCGACGCGCGTGAAGATCGCGACCTCGGTTCCGACCTCCTCGGGGAGGCCGCGATGGGCGCGGCCGCCGTGGCCCGAATACTCGCCCTCGGAATTCTCCCGCACGATCACCCAATCCAGATCGCCAGGGCCAACGCCCGCCAGCGGCGAAACAATCCCGGGCAATATCCTGGTCGGCCGCACGTTCGCGTATTGATCAAAGCCTTGGCAAATCGGCAGGCGGAGTCCCCAGAGCGTGATATCGTCGGGCAGATCGGGGGCGCCCACCGCGCCAAAGAAGATGGCGTCGAAGCGCTTCAGTTGCGCCACCCCATCTTCGGGCATCATCCGACCATGGGCCTTGTAATAGTCTGAGCCCCAGTCGAAGTGCTGGACACGCAGCTTGAAGTCGCCGCAGCGCTGCTGCAGCGCCTCAAGCGCCTGGAGACCTGCGGCAATCACCTCTGGGCCGATCCCGTCGGCAGGAATGGCGGCAATCTCATATTCGCGCATCGTCACTTTCCCTGTCTGCAGTGCTGGGGCCGCCTCGTGGCCTCAATCTCGTGTGCGAGCGATTGTACCTTGGCAAGACGGTCTTCTCAGAATTCAGCGACCTTGCCCCACGCAGCGGTCTTCAGGCGCTCGGGCCTATAAGGACGTGGATCGACAATTGGCTCGCTGCCTGTGATGATGTCGGCGATCATATGCCCGGCGCCGGGGCCAATCCCGAAGCCGTGACCACTGAATCCCGCCGCCAGGATGAAGCCCGGAATCCCCTCCACTTCACCGACTGCGGGAATGCCGTCGGGCGTGCTGTCGATATAGCCTGCCCAGACATCGGAGATCGCGACGCGTTGGAGTTCGGGGATCAATTCGCAAGCTCTTCGATATGTCAGCCGAATCTGCCCCATGTCGGGCTTTGGGTCGAGAATCCGGTTCCGTTCCATTGGCGTGATGTCGTCGACGGTCCATTTGCGCAGGCTTTCATGGCCTTGACGCCAGCCCTCGAAGGCGCCCGGGGCGAGATTGCGCCAGCGGCGGGCGAACATAGGTACAAACTCGCGGCTGAACCTGAACTGCTGCGGCGTTGCATCGACACGCGCCCGCCCGCTGATCGCCAGAGCGTATCCACCGTTGCTGCGCCGCGTCAGAGAGACGCGCGCGGTATGCAGGGCATCCGGCAGACCGTTTGCGCCTGGCGCCACGGCTAGAATGGACTGACGCACGGCAGCTTGCGGGAAGCGCATGCCAAGCTGGTTGCAGAAGGAAGAAGCCCACGCGCCCCCGGCCATGATCACGGTCTTTGTCTGGATGGTGCCCGCTTCGGTCACCACAGCGCTCACCCGGCCGGCGCTCAACTCCAGCCCGCGCGCCGCGCAATGCTGATGTACGGTGCCGCCCGCCGCCATAATGCCGCGCGCCGCAACCGGCACTGCCTTGGAAGGGTCCGCCGTTCCGTCAGTTGGCGAGAACACGCCACCTTTCCATTTGCGGCCCGTTGCTTTGCCCCGTTCGGTGGCTTCTTCTGCGCTCAGCATGTGCGTGGTGACCCCGACCGTTTTCGCAAAATCGCGCCACTTCGCCCAGCCTGCCAGCTCATATTCGTCTTGTGAGAGATAGAGGAGCCCGCAGCGGCGAAAGCCGGTGTCTTGGCCGGTCTCCTGTGCCACCTTTTCCCATAGGTCGAGACTCTTGGTCGCCATCGGCAGCTCGCGCGCATCGCGGTTCTGCTGGCGGCACCAGCCCCAGTTGCGGCTGGACTGCTCGGCGGCGATGCGCCCCTTCTCGACGAGGGCGACCTTGAGGCCGCGTCGCGCCAGATAATATGCGCTGAACACGCCCACCACGCCGCCGCCGATGACGACGACGTCCGCTTGGCGAGGGAGGGAAGGGCTGCAGTCGATGTGCATGAGCGGCGCGGACATGGATAGGACTCCGGTAATTTGACGCATCCTAACCTGCCGCCCACAGAGGCAGGCTGCGGAGTTTGTGCCTGGACGGAATTTCCTGCGTTTAGCAGCCCCCAGGACAGGCAATTATTGCGCGAAAAGCTCGCGGCGCGGAGCAAGCAGGAGTACACTTCATGTAGTCGCGTCATTTGCGGCATGCGCGGTACACGGCGCAGTCGTCGACCTTGATCGGCAGCGCCTTGGCCGACATTGAGATGGGCCGCGCGGTCACCAATCCGCTCGGCGGCAGGGCCTGCACACGGTGCCGATGTACACCGGAAAGCCTTGGTCCCATCCCTCATGGGCGCTTACTGCCGGATGAAGGATACGGTTGCCTGATCCCGGTTTCCGCGCCGAAACGGGAACAGAGTGAAATGCCGAACTCGACCTTCTTTTCAGAAGTTCCTGCCGCGCGAGGGCCAAGTTTCGAAGACTCTGCGGAAACAGAACAGTCACACTGGCTGGAAGAACGGAGCAACCCCTCCTAATGGCAGGCAGGCTCCAGAGGACATCCGATAGACAGGGCTTGCCCCTTCGGAGAGTTCTCCAAGAAAAGGGAACAGAGTCCGGTACACGGACCGGATTTCACAAGGGAGCCGCCAGGATGAGCAGAACCCGTCTCTCGCAGCATCAGCGCGCGAAGCGCCGAGAAGGCCAGACTACGGCCGCTACGGTGAGGCGCTTCAGCTCAAAGGGCGATAATGCGGTCTGCAACAGGGTGGACGCGCTCGGTTGAAAGGGGAGGTGATCTCGATGGTCGCAAGCATCCAGGCTGTAGCCCCCCACGATGTGGCGCTTTCGGTGCGCGACCTCACAGTGAATTTGCCGCAAGGCATGGAACGGACCCATGCTGTCAAGAACATTTCCTTCGATCTGAAACGCGGCCAGATCCTCTGCATCATAGGCGAGTCCGGATCGGGCAAGTCGGTCACGGCGAACGCGATCATGGGGCTTCTGCCAAAGGTGATCCGCGTCTCATCGGGTGTCATCCAGCTGGAGGGGATGAACATCATCGGCATGTCGCCAGACAAGCTGCGCGATCTGCGTGGACGGGTCGTGTCGATGATCTTTCAGGACCCGCTCTCGGCGCTCAATCCCCTGATGACGGTGGGCGCGCAGATTGACGAGGTCATGGCCGCGCATGGCTTCGGCACGCCACAAACCTGTCGAAACCGCGCCATCGAGCTGCTCACCGAAGTAGGCCTGCCAGATCCCGAACTCATGTATCACCAGTACCCTTTCCGGCTTTCGGGCGGGCAGCGGCAGCGCATCATGATCGCCATGGCCTTGGCGCTCGAGCCGACGGTGCTGATTGCGGATGAACCAACCACCGCGCTCGACGTCACCACCCAGGCTCAGATCTTGCAACTGATCCGTGACATTCAGCGGCGCAAGGGCATGAGCGTGATGTTCATCACCCACGATTTCGGCGTGGTGGCCGAGATCGCCGACAGCGTCGTGATGATGGAAAAGGGCCATGTCGTCGAACAGGGCAGCGCCGAGCAGGTGCTGAAGTCGCCCAAGCACCCTTATACCCAGCGCCTGATTGCGGCCGTGCCACATTTGACCGGCGAAGATCGCTCTCGCCCGGAGGCTGCCAGCAAGGAGCCCATCCTCAAGGTTGAGGGTCTGGTGAAGACCTATCGCGGCGGCAGCGCGCTGTTCGGCGCGCAGCGGACTGTGACGGCGGTCAACGAGGTTTCGTTCGAACTGGCGCCCGGCCGCACGCTGGGGGTCGTCGGCGAGAGCGGTTCGGGGAAATCCTCGCTGGGCCGGCTGCTGATCAAACTGCTGGACAGTGACGGCGGCGGGATCTTGTTCGAGGGCTGTGACATAGCCAAGCTTTCCGAAGCGAAGTTCCGCCCGCTTCGACCGCGGATCCAGATGATCTTCCAGGATCCCTTCGCTTCTCTGAACCCACGCTCGACGGTCGGCCACATCATGACGGTAGGTCCGGTGGCGCACGGGACGCCTTATGCCCAAGCGCGCGATGAAGCGCGTGCGCTTCTGGCCCATGTCGGTCTCGATGCCGGCGCTTTTGGCCGCTACCCGCACGAGTTCTCGGGTGGGCAACGCCAGCGCATCGGCATCGCCCGTGCGCTGATGTTCAAGCCGAAGCTGTTGATCGCCGACGAGGCGGTCTCCGCACTCGACGTGTCGATCCAGGCACAGATCCTGCAGCTTCTGGACCAGATCCAGCGCGAGACGGGCGTGTCGATGGTCTTCATCACGCACGACCTGCGCGTTGCCAGCCAGATCTGCGACGAAATCGCTGTGATGCAGAAGGGCCGGATCGTCGAGCGCGGGCCGCCCTCGCAAATATTCCTGAACCCGCAAGCAGCCTACACACGCCAACTGGTAGCGGCAATTCCAGGAGAGCGGCCGGGCAATGCCCGTCCAGTAGCAGCAAACGCATAAGAAATAACAAGAGAGGAACTACCATGACCAAAAATTCATCGACTACGTCCAACTACTCGAGGCGCGAAGCGCTGCGACTGATGGCGCTAGGTGGGGCTGCAGGCCTCATCGCGCCCAATCTGCTGGGCAAGCCCGCCTTCGCCAAGACCCCTCCTGCAGGCCCGGCCGGTCGCGTCGTCGTCGGTCTTTCGCAAGAGCCGACCGTATTCAATCCGTTGATGGCGCATATCGAAGTCGATGACGCGGTCCATTTCTCGGTTTTCGACGCACTGGTCCGGATGGATCCCCAAGGTGGCTTACATCCAAACCTCGCAGCCGAGGTGCCAAGCCAGAAGAACGGCGGCATTTCGGAGGACGGTCTCAACTGGCGCATCCGGTTGCGCGACAATGCCCGCTGGCACGACGGTGAGCCCTTCACGGCCGAGGACGTGAAATTCACCCTTGAGCTCATCACGAACCCGAAGTTTCGCGCTTGGCGCACGAGCGGCCATTCGCTTGTGCAGGACATCACAGTGGTTTCGCCGACCGAGATTACATGGCGGATGAAGGAGGCTTTTGCACCCTATCTTTCGTTCTTGGCCGAAACCTTCATCGTGCCCAAGCACATTCTGGGGAAAGAGGCCGATCCTAATACCGCCGCGTTCAACCAGGCGCCGGTCGGCACCGGCGCATTCAAATGGGGCCAGCGCGTCGCGGGCGATCATATCGAGCTCGTCGCCAATCCTGAGTACGCCGGCGAAGGTCCCTATGTTGAGCAGCTCATCTTCAAATACATCCCCGACATGACGGTGCTCTACACGCAGTTCAAGAGCGGCGACGTGGACCTGGTCGATCAGTCGTTCATCACCGCCGACCATTACACTGAAGCCCGCGAACTACCAGACCGCGTGGTGACACTGGAGACAGGGGCATCCCTGGAGTCGATCTACCTCAATTTGGGCCGCCCGCAGTTCAAGGATCTGGCAGTGCGCCAGGCGCTCTACGCCGCGTTGGACAGGAAGGCGATCGTCGACACGATCTACTACGGCGTTGGCACTCTCACCGAGACCTTCATGCCGAAGGAGTCCTACTACTACGACCCGAACCTGCCGGTTCAGGAGTTCAATCTGGACCGGGCACGCCAAATCCTTGATGAGGCCGGCTGGGCGCCGGGGCCGGATGGAATCCGCGCCAAGGATGGGGTGCGACTGTCCTTCTCCAACTCGACGACTTCTGGCAACAATCTCCGCGAGCAGACGCAGCAGTTCCTGCAGCAGACGTTTGCCGAGATCGGCGTCGAGATGACGATCTCGAATTTACCGGCTGCAGTCATGTGGGGCGAGTTCTGGCTGAAGTCGCAATTCGACACCGCCATGGTGGGCGTCACCTATCTGATTGCCGCGGACCCCGACGCCACAAACCGGCTCCATACGAAGGCAATCGCCGCTCAAGGCGGACACGGTTCGAACACCGGGCAATATTCCAACCCTGAGGTCGATGCCCTGCTCGAAAAAGGCGCTCGCAGCTTCGATCCGGAAGAACGGCGCGGGATCTATAACCGGGTGCAGGAAGTGGTGCGCCATGATCTGCCCTTCCTGCCGCTGTTCGCGTATACAATCGTCCTCGGGCGCAAGAAAGGGCTGGACGGTTTCGAGCCCAACGCCAACACCCGCACAGCGTCGTGGGATGCCGCAGCCTGGCAGTGGAAGGCCTGATCCACGCAGTTGCCGCCGCCCGGTTCCGCCGCGGCGGCGGCAACAGACTAAAATCATCAACCCACAATGGAGGGACTCGAATGCGCGGCTTCCTGCTCAATCGCCTCTCGCAGAGCCTGGTGCTGCTTGTGATCGTTTCGATCATCGGCTTCGGCATTCTGAACCTCCTTCCCGGTGGCCCGCTGGCGCAATTCGGGCTCGATCCCGGAATGACCCAGCAGGATATCGAGCGTCTCAAGGGGCTGCTGGGCCTCGATCGGCCTATATGGATCCAATATCTGGACTGGGCATGGCGGCTGGTGCGGGGCGACTGGGGTCACTCCTTCCGCGACGGAGCGCCGGTATTGGAGGTCATCGGCAGCCATCTCTTTGCCACGCTGCTGCTGATGGGGTCCTCAACCGCGATTGCGATCTCCATTGGCGCCTGGATTGGAATCCGCGGCGCCACGCGCCGCTACTCGCTGTTCGATTATCTTGCAACTGTCGGGGCCATGGTCGCGTTGTCGGTCCCCACCTTCTGGTTCGGGCTTGTCGGCATCTACGTCTTTTCCCTGAAGTTGGGTTGGCTGCCCGCGGGTAATATGTCCGAGATCGGCGACGCCTCAATCCTGGGCTACCTCCACCATCTGATCCTGCCAAGTATCGTGCTGTCGTTGGTCCATGTCGCGATCTGGAGCCGCTACATGCGGACGGCCACTCTCGACGCCATTAGCCAGGACTTCGTCAAGACGGCTCGGGCCAAGGGGTTGAGTGAGCGCCGGATTCTGATGAAGCATGTCGTCGGCAACGCACTTTTGCCGATGATTACCTTGGCCGGGATGCAGCTTCCCAGCGTCCTCACTGGCGCGCTCGTGACCGAAACCGTCTTTACCTGGCCAGGAATGGGACGGTTGTTCCTCGATAGCCTTGGTTACAGCGACCATCCGGTGGTGATGGGGCTGCTGATGTTCTCCGCCATCCTCGTTCTGCTTGGAAACCTGATCGCCGATATTGTCGTCGCTATTGTCGATCCGCGCATTCGTCTGGCTTGAGCGCGCAACTTCCCCGACAGGAGACAGCCGATATGACCGCTCTCACCGCAAATGCAGCTCCAAGCCGCTGGAGAAACAACCGCGCGGCACGTCGTTTCATGCGCCATCGCTTGGCGCTGCTTGGGTTGGCGATGATCATCTTCCTGAGCCTTGCTTGCGTCCTCGGCCCCCATCTCCTGCCTTATAGCTCACTGTATATCGATCTGCGGGCCCGCTTTGCCCCCCCGCTGACGGGCTACCACTTTCTAGGTACCGATCCGCTTGGCCGCGACGTGGCGGCAAGGCTTTTGATGGCGGGACGAATCTCGCTGCTGGTCGGTTTCTTTGCCATGGTTTTGTCGACGCTTATCGGCACCCTGGTCGGCGTAATTGCCGGCTATCGCGGCGGCTGGATCGGGGCCACGCTGATGCGCACGGTCGATGGATTCCTGTCATTCCCATCGATCTTTCTGCTGCTGGCGCTGGCTGCCGCACTGAAGCCCAGTCCTGTGATGATCACCGTCATTATCGCCCTCACCAGTTGGATGGAGGTTGCTCGTATCGTGGAAGCGGAGGTCCGCTCGTTACGCGAACGCGAGTTCGTCCTCGCCGGCCGAATGCTGGGGTTGAGCGGCACCCACATCATGTTCCGCGAGATACTGCCCAACGCCATGGGGCCGATTATCGTCGCTTCCACCTTGACGGTCGCGCGCGCCATTCTCATGGAGGCCTACATCAGCTTTCTCGGCTACGGGATCCAGCCGCCACTGCCCAGTTGGGGCAACATGCTCAATGGCGCCCAACAATATCTAGGCAGCGCACCTTGGCTGGCAATCATTCCCGGAGCTGCAATCACCATTGCGGTAACCAGTTTCAATTTCATCGGTGACGGGCTGCGTGATGCGCTCGACGTCCGAGACGACCACATCTGAAGTTTCACCGACCGCAGATCTTTACCCCTGCAATGCAGCGAGAAGTCAGCCACGTGCAAGAGCCTCATATCGCCGACAAGAACACACCCTACTGGTGGGAAGCAGCGCCCGTCATGCCGCTGCCGCGACAGCCAGTCGCAAAGAAGCTTGACGTGGCAATTGTCGGCGCCGGTTATGCCGGGCTTTCGGCCGGGCTTGCGCTGGCGCGCGAGGGACGCTCGGTCGCCGCTTTTGATGCGATGAATCCGGGCGAGGGTGCTTCCACCCGCAACGGCGGGATCACGAGCGGAAGCATCCGACCAGACTATGCCACGATCACCCGGCGCTTCGGCGAAGAGAAGGCCATGGCGATCGAGGCCGAGGGCAAGGTCGCACGCGAATTCCTCTACGGCTTCATCAAGACCGAAGGGCTCGACTGCGACTTCCGACTGGTTGGCCAGTTCAAGGGCGCTTTCGGATATGAACAGTATGAGAAGATGGCGCGCGGCGCCGAGAGGCTGGCGAAGAAACTGGGGATCGAGTCCTACGCGGTTCCACGTGCCGAGCAGCGAAATTATATCGGCACCGACTTCTACCGCGGCGGGACCGTTCGGATGGACATTGGCGGGCTGCACCCCGCAAAATTCCACGCCGAGCTCCTGCGGGTGGCGCTCGCATCCGGGGTGACGGTCCATTCGCATACGGTGGTCAAGTCGATCGAGAGCAACGGTTCGGGGTTCCGCGTCGCCACTTCGGCAGGGACGGTGGATGCACGGCAGGTTCTGGTCTGTACCAACGGCTATACCGACGGCGCCGCTCCCTTCCTGCGCCGCCGCCTGGTTCCGGTCCGCAGCCGGATCATCGTCACCGAGGAACTTGCGCCCGATGTCATGGCGCGGCTGATGCCGAAGCTGATGACGATCACCGAGAACCGGCAACTCGGTTTCTATTATCGTCCCTCGCCCGACGGGAAACGTATCCTGCTGGGGGGGCGTGACAGTTCTCGCGTCGGCGATCCCGCAGCGCCGAAACTTCTCCTACGCAAGGGACTGGTGAACCTTTTCCCGGAGTTGGAGAACGTGCGCCTGTCGCATTGCTGGTTCGGCAATGTGGCGATGAACCGAGACATGCTGCCCCGCATCTTCGAGAAGGACGGTGTGGTCTATGCCTCCGGCTTCTGCGGTTCGGGCGTGGTCTGGGCGCCATGGATTGGCATGCGTGCGGCTCACAAACTGATGGGGCATGGCGAGCAGTCGCGCACGGCGTTCGACTTTCGACCGCCTTCGGCAGTCCCGCTCTATCGTGGCAATCCGTGGTTCATGCCGGCGATTATCCAGGGCTATCGGTTGCAGGACCGTCTCGCGTTCTGGCGCGCCAGCCGCTAGTCGCCGACATCGGCGGCGATCCGTGGTTCATGCGGGCAACCCTTTGGCCTGCCCGCCGCTGACATGACGATAGAATCGCGCGAGGTCACCTTGTTGCCAGAGAGCACTCCAGAAGTGTCGAAAAATCCGTCGGGGCAGGGAGCCTGTCGGTGCGAAGCCGATCAGCGGTGGGACACCTTTGCGCGGATCAGCGCATCGGCCATATAGAGGTCCTGCAGGGAGATACCGGAACTGTCGAAGACCGTGATCTCATTGTCGAAGCGGCGTCCGGGCGCACGCCTTTCGATGACGTCGCCGATTGGTGTTACCGCAAGCACGCCTGCGTCGATCTCGTCGCGCACGTGTTGGAACTCGCCGATCTGGACGGACTGGGAAAGCAGATCACAAAACAGACGTGCCTTGAGAAATAATTCGCTCGGCAATTCGCGCTTACCCGGAGCATCCGACCCCATGCTGACGATATGAGTTCCGGGTCCCACCCAAGCGGCATCGAACAGCGGTTCGCGCGAGGGTGTCGCCGTCACCACGATGTCGGCCGCGCGCACGGCTTCTTCCGGCAAGGCAGTGCGCGCCTTCAGTCCCCTTTCGCCGATCTGATCGACAAAAGCGTCGCGCCGCTGCGAAGGCCGGGCCACGACCAGCACGGTTTCGATTGGGCGGATGCGTGCCAGCGCCATCACTTCGAAGCTCGCCTGGTTGCCGGCGCCGAAGATCGCCAGAACCTTGGCTTGCTTGCGCGCAAGAAGATCGGCCGCAACCGCGTCGGCGGCCGCCGTCCTGTAGGCGTTGACCTTCCCGGCCTCAATTACGGCGCCGAGCCGACCTGTATGCTGATCGAGCAGCACGATGGTGGAGTTGTGGCGGGAAAGGCCACGTGCCAGGTTGCCCGACCAGAAGGAGCCGATTTTCACCCCGGTGAGGTCGCCCGACGAACCGGATTTGATTGAGAAGGTGTTGGTCGCGTCCTGTGTGCGTCCGAGAACAGCCGGAAAGACCCAGCTCTGCTGCGATGCTGCCGCCACGAGGGCCTCGCGCGCCGCCTCGAAAGCAAGTTCATGCGTGACGAGGGCGGCTGACTCCTCTTCGCTGATGTAGATCATCAAATTCCTTCTGAGCATCAAACGCTTTATCGTGCTGCGGCTATGCCATTGCAGAGGCTGAGATCACATCCATTGGGACTGGTGCGGACGTAACGTCGATCACGGGCAACCACGAAGCCGCGATCCAACGGCCAGGTATTCCTGGCCCGATTTGCGCGATTTGGCATGCCGAGGAACTGCTCAAAACGAATTATCCCGCTGATTTGAAGGGGCAAAACAGCAGCGAAATCTGTCCGCCGGGCGCGACTCTAAGATCCGACTTCAATCCGACTCTGGATCAAGTGACAGCGTTGCACCTTATGGCCTTTGAGCATGACAGAGATATCGTCAGCGCCCCAACCGAGCTGATGAAATTCCAAACCCGCCATTTGCCGGGCGCACTGAAGCTGTCGCAGGAGATGGCCTGGCCCTACCGCCAGGAGGATTGGGAATTTGCCCTGATGGTCGGCAACGGCCTGGTGCTCGAGCGGGCAGGACAGGTGATTGGCACGGCCATGTCCTGGAACTACGGACAGTCCTATGCCTCGGTCGGGATGATTATAGTTACTGGCTCCGCGCAAGGCGGTGGCAACGGCGCCCGGCTCTTTGATGGATTGCTTGAGGCGGCACACGGTCGCAACGTGCTGCTCAACTCAACCGAAGAGGGGCTGGCGCTTTACAAGCGACGCGGCTTCACTGCCTGGGGCAGGGTGCATCAGCACCAGGGCTCGCTGAACGTCGCCGTGACGCGCAGTGCTTGCGACGACATCCGTCAAGCGACAGTTTTTGACCTCGAGGCGATCCAGGCCTTCGACGAACGGGCCACGGGCATGCCCCGGCTGGCGATGGTGGCTGCGCTCGCCGATGTCGGCAACGCATTGGTCATTGAGCGCAGGGGAGGGATTGCAGGCTACGCTATCGCGAGGAGGTTTGGCCGCGGCTATGTCGTCGGCCCTTGTGCAGCCGAGAGCGAGCAAGACGCGCGGCTTCTGATCCTGGCCCAGCTTTCGAAGCTTCACAATCAATTCGTTCGCATCGACGTCTATGCCGAGGATGGATTGGGCGACTGGCTTGAGAGCCTTGGCCTGCAGCGGTCCGGCAGTGCGACCGCCATGGTCAAAGGGCAACGGCCCGTCTCCGAGCGGCCCGCCCATATGTATGCGTTGGCAAACCAGTCGTTCACTTAGGAAACGAACTTATGAACACGAGGGCAGCAAACGTGGCGGTGAGCGAGCCGGCTCGGACGATCGACGCCTTGGTCACTCCGGCGCTGCTTCTCGACCGTGGCCGGCTCGAGCACAACATCCAGGGTCTGGCCGAGCGCGCCAGGAAGCTTGGCGTGGTGCTGCGCCCGCATATGAAGACGGCCAAAAGCATCGACGTCGCCCGATGCGCGTTCCACCGCGAACCCGGTCCGATCACGGTCTCGACCATCGCCGAGGCGGAGTATTTTGCGGGCCATGGCTTTCGAGACATAACCTATGCGGTTGGTATCTCACCGGCTTCGGCTAGGCGCGCCATGGAGCTTTGTCGCCGCACCGGCGCTGATTTGAAACTGTTGCTCGATTCCGTCGGCCAGGCCGACGGCCTGGCCGACGTCCGCGAAGCCACCGGTATGACACCATCTATTTTCATCGAACTGGACTGTGATGACCATCGCGGTGGATTGAGACCGGACGATCCCAAGCTGCTCGAGGTGGCCAACAGGGTCGTCGAGAAGGGCGCTAATCTCTTCGGCGTCCTCGCCCATGCGGGCGAGTCCTATGGCTTGAGCACGCCCGATGCGCTGGTCAAAGCAGCCGCGAACGAGCGTTCGGCCAGCTTGCGCGCGGCCGAAACTTTGCGCGCCCACGGCCATGCCTGCCCGATCATCAGCCTCGGTTCGACGCCGACTGCGCATTTCGCCAGTAATCTTGATGGGGTCACAGAGCTGCGCGCTGGAGTCTACATGTTCTTCGACCTCGTCCAGCACGGGGTCGGGGTGTGCGAACTGGGCGACATCGCGATTTCCGTGTTGGCCACGGTGATCGGGTCCAAGCCGGAAAAGGGATGGGTGCTGGTCGACGCAGGGTGGATGGCGCTTTCGCGCGACCGGGGAACCGCAAACCAGCAGATCGACCAGGGCTACGGCGTGGTCTGCGACGAAAAGGGGCGGGTGCTTGAAGATGTGATCGTGGCCCAGGCCAGCCAGGAGCACGGTATCCTCGCCATTCGTGACGGTTCTGGAAAGTCCATGCCCGAGTTGCCGCTCGGGACTCGGGTACGCATTTTGCCCAACCATGCCTGTGCGATGGCCGCCCAGCATGATTTCTACAGCGTCGTCAACGGCGACAGCCCCAAGATTGAAGCGCGTTGGGAGCGGATGCGCGGCTGGTAGACGCGCAACTACGCTCGAATGTCGCCCCACTCAAATCAACACTGGTGGTCAAGAAGATGAAGTTTACCTCTTATTGGCTGGATACGTCTCAGCCGTTCAATGAAGGGTCGTCCAAACCGCTCGAAGGCCACTACGACGTGGCGATTGTGGGCGGCGGCTTGACCGGCTCCTCCGCCGCGCTGGCTCTTGCCAAAAAGGGCGCCCGGGTTGCCCTGCTGGAGGCCGAAACGATCGGCAGCGCCGCGTCCGGCCGCAATGGCGGGATGTGCAACAACGGCTTTGCCCAGAACTATGCAATCATGGCTGGCAAGCACGGCAAGGTGGCCGCAAATGCGCTCTACAAGGCTTTCGACGCCGGCGTCGATACGGTCGAGCGGTTGGTGCAGGAAGAGAAGATCGACTGCAGCTTCTCCCGCGTCGGCAAGCTCAAGCTTGCCGCCAAGCCCGAGCACTACGATATGCTGGCGCGCAGCCAGGAACTGCTGGCGGCCAATGTCGATCCCGAAACCAGGATGATCGCGCGCTGCGACCTGCGGGCGGAAGTCGGGACCGACCGTTACTATGGCGGGTTGCTGTTTCCCAAGAGCGCGGGCATGCATGTCGGCCGGTTCGTCCGGGGCCTCGCGACCGCCGCTGCCCGGCGTGGCGCAGCGGTCCATGAACGCTCGCCTGTCATGGCGATGCGCAAGGTTTCAGGCGGGCATGAGGTAACGACGCCAAAGGGCAAGATCCTCGCTCGGCAGGTCCTGTTGGCGAGCGGCATTTCCCAGGTCGGTCCGCTGAGATGGATCCGCCGCCGCATCGTGCCGGTCGGTGCCTTCCTCATCGTGACGCAACCGCTGTCGCCTGCGCAGATCGAGCGTCTCATGCCGACCCGTCGCAACGTCGTCGACACGCGCAACCTCGTTGTCTACTGGCGGCTCACGCCGGACAATCGCCTTCTGTTCGGCGGGAGGGCGCGCTTTGCCGTGTCCAATCCTCAATCCGACGAAAAAAGCGGCCGGATACTCAAGGCGGCGATGGTCGAGGTCTTTCCGGAACTGGCCGGCACCCACATCGACTACTGCTGGGGCGGCATGGTCGATATGACCCGCGATCGCCTGCCGCGCGCCGGAGAGCGCGATGGCATCTATTACTCGATGGGCTATAGCGGACACGGGACCCAGATGTCGACGTTGATGGGCACCATCATGGCCGAAGTCATGGACGGGCACCCTGAGCTCAATCCCTGGAAGGATTTCGACTGGCCAGCGATCCCCGGCTATTTCGGGCGCCCCTGGTTCCTGCCGGTTCTCGGCGCCTATTACCGCATGAAGGACCTTGTAGGGTGATAACGCCCCTCGAACACCTGGCCCGCAGCGGCCACCTGGACAAGTTCTTCATCGACGGTCTATGGGTTGAGCCGAGCGGCACCGCGACGGGCGTCGTCGTCAACCCAGCCACAGAAGAGGTTGTGAGCCAATTTCCGCTTGGAAATGGCGAGGACGTGGACGCGGCCGTTGCAGCGGCTCGCAGGGCATTCGCCACCTGGAGTCGGACCACGCCAGAAGACCGCGTGGGTCTGCTCGATCGCCTGCAAGCGCTGCTCGAGGCGCGCGGCGAACTGCTGGCTCAATGCCTGAGCCTCGAAATCGGCGCGGCGATCGGCTATGCGCGCAGCGCCCAGGTGCCGCTGGCGATCACGCATGTTAAGGTCGCTCGCGATGTGCTGACAGACTTTCGCTTCGTCAAGCAACGGGGGCAAACCGCCGTCACCCACGAACCGATCGGTGTCTGCGCCTTGATCACTCCGTGGAACTGGCCACTTTACCAGATCACCGCCAAGGTTTCGCCGGCGCTCGCTGCAGGCTGCACGATCGTGCTGAAGCCGAGTGAGCTTTCTCCCTTGGACGCCCTGCTATTCGCCGAGGCGCTCGAGGAAGCCGGCTTCCCTGCCGGGGTTTTCAACCTCCTGCAAGGTGATGGTCCAGGCGTGGGTATGGGGCTCGCCTCCCATCCGGATGTCGACATGATCTCCATTACCGGGTCCACCCGCGCGGGCATTGCGGTGGCCCAGGCGGCAGCGACCACGGTCAAGCGTGTCGCGCAGGAGCTCGGCGGCAAGTCGCCGAACGTGATCCTGCCGGACGCAGATCTCGATCGCGCCGTTTCTCTGGGCGTAGCCGCCGCCTTCCGCAATCTCGGCCAGTCATGCAGCGCCCCGACGCGCATGATCGTGCCGCGCGCGCTGCTCTCCGAGATCGAGGCAATCGCCAAAAGGGCAGCAGCCCAGATCGTCATTGGTGATCCACTTTGCGAAGCCACAACTCATGGTGCAATCGCAAACCGTGCCCAATTCGACCGCATCCAAACCATGATCGGCGTCGGCATTTCCGAGGGCGCCAGGCTACTCACCGGCGGACCGGGTCGTGCGCACGATCTGAACGTCGGGTTCTATGTGAAGCCGACCATCTTTTCCGACGTGCGCACGAGCATGCGTATTGCCCAGGAAGAGGTCTTCGGGCCAGTTCTCTGCATCATCCCCTACGACACAATCGAGGAGGCCGTTACCATCGCCAACGACACGGTCTACGGTCTGGGGGCCCATGTGCAGGGCGAGGATATGGACGCCGTCAGGGACGTGGCCTCGCGGATCCGCTCCGGTCAGGTGCATCTCAACTACCCGGCCTGGGATCCGCACGCGCCGTTTGGCGGATTCAAGCAGTCCGGAAACGGACGCGAATATGGGATCGAGGGTATGTTGGAGTATCTCGAGGTAAAATCTATCCTCGGCTATTTCTAGGCCACATCTTCGCCCAGCGCAGGGGGCGCGCACGTGGGCCGAGCCCAGCTCCTGGGCCGGGCTCACATACGAACCTGGCAAATTGCCATGGCTCCGCAGCGTGCGAGCAACCTGCTGAGAAACCCGATCGAATGCCATCAAAACTAGAGGTCTTTGGCCATCACGGTCCAGCCGATCTGTACGTTTCATACATCGAATTGAATACAACCGTGGATAGATTACCATCACCCTGGGCCGCATACGGGGAGGGTTGGATGAGCAAGGTGCAGAGGGTCAGTCCGGTAGTAGAGCAAGCAATCGCCGCAGTCCTCAATAGGGAGGATCGTGGTGACACCATCTCGATCACAGCGACACTAAACGCGACACGGCAAGCCGCCCCTCATCTCGTCGCATCCGACGAAGAGCTAACCGAGGCGATCGTCGAGGCAGCAACTGCCCTGGGCCTGTCCGTTGCTTTCGACCGTCGGGGATAGCCGTCGGCTCAGGGGTGGCGAAATCGGAACGTGGTGTCATGCGTTGGGTGCCTCTGCGATGTTGCTGCATCTGAACGAGGCATCGCTGCGAGTTGGCAGGTGAACTCTTGCATCGGCAGCGAGTGTTGTCGCGCTGTCGCCGATAGTCCGCCATAGCCGCGTCGAAGCGGCTGTCGCCGCTGAAAGCCATGGCAAGTGCATTTGCGCAGAGTTCGGTGTCCCGGAAGGCATCGCCGATCCCCTGCGCACTGCGTCCTTGCTGTAGCCAGCATCGCCAACGGGCGCCCCAGCCTGGGCCCGTATGGTTGCGAAAGACGTTGGGCAACGCAGCGCCAGCGAATGGCGGCTCGTTGCCAAAACCGTCGGCCAAGGCAGGTCATCCCCGACTGCGAACAAGAACCCTGCATGCCGGCCGGCCACCAAGGTTGCCGCGATTACCCTCGATGTCGTAGAGCCTACGGTCGGCGGCTAAGATTGGTGGAGAAGAATATATGCCAGAGCACCCGAAACTCGTCTCGACTGCCAAGTCGCATGGCGGCGCCCAGCATGTTTACTCTCATCTCTCGACGAGCTGCTCGTGCGAAATGACGTTTGCCATTTTCGTGCCTCCGCAGGCACGGGAAAGCCGTTGCCCCGTGGTGTGGTACCTCTCCGGGCTCACCTGCACCCATGCGAATGTAATGGAAAAAGGCGAATACAGACGAATGGCCGCCGAACTTGGCTTGATCGTCGTCTGTCCCGATACCAGCCCGCGTGGTGCCGACATTCCCGATGAAAAGGACAATTGGCAGTTCGGCAGCGGCGCCGGCTTCTACCTCGACGCGACGCAAGAGCCGTATGCCAAGAACTATCGCATGTATTCCTATATCGTCGAGGAGCTGCCAGCCGTGATCGGGCGCGAATTTCCCGCCGATATGGCACGCCAGTCGATCTTCGGCCATTCGATGGGCGGGCACGGTGCGCTGACGATCGCACTGAACAATCCCACGCGTTTCAGAAGTTGCTCGGCCTTTGCGCCGATCGTGCAGCCAAGCACAGCCGGCTGGTCGAAGCCAGCTTTCGAAAAATATCTCGGCCTGGATGAGGCCTCGTGGCGGCGCTACGATGCCACTTCGCTCATCGAGGATGGACACCGTTTCCCGGAATTCCTGGTCGATCAGGGAACGTCAGACGGTTTCCTTCAGGAGGGCCTCAGGCCTTGGCTGCTCGAAGACGCCTGCTCCAAGGCAGGCATCCCGTTGAAATTGCGGATGCAGGACGAATACGATCACTCCTATTTTTTCATTTCGACCTTCATGCATGACCATATGACGTGGCATGCCGAACGGCTTTCACGAGGGTAGGGCAGTAGGAATAGGTCGGCAGTCAGGCGGGCTCGGTGACGACGCCGATACGCCGGTAGACGAATGGTGCGTCGCTCGAAGGAACCGTCGCAGCGCGCTGGGCTTCGTCGATCAGCATTGCCATGCGCGCATGGATCGGCGATTTCGCGCAAGCTGGGTCCGTCGCGGCGGCATCGCCGGCGATTGCCATCGCCTGGCAGCGGCAGCCGCCCCAGTCGATCTCGCGCCGCTCGCAGTTGCGGCAGGGCTCCTGCATCCAGTCCGTGCCTCTAAAGGCGTTAAATGCCGGGGAATCGGTCCATATCGCGGCCAGGCTGCGTGGTCCAAAACGCTCAAAACTGAGCGACGGGATGGTCTGGGCGGCATGGCATGGCAGCACAGTGCCGTCCGGCGTCACCATGAAGGCGTCGCGCGCCCAGCCGCCCATGCACGGCTTGGGATAGATGGCGAAATAATCCGGCGTGACGAAATCGATGTTCATGATGCCGGTGAGCCGTTCGCGCGCCGCCGCGACGATCTCCGCCTGGCGGTCGACGGCAGCACGCTCGGGCATCAGTTGATCGCGATTGGTCAGCGCCCAGCCGGCGTACTGCACGTTGGCGATCTCAAGACGCTCCGCACCCAGCGAAAGGGCGAGATCGATGAATTCCGGTACCTCCTCGATATTGTGGCGATGGATAGGCGCGTTGATGGTAAGCGGCAAGCCGGCCGCGCGAGCGTGGCGTGCGGTTTCCAGCTTCTTTTCGTGGCTGCCCCTGTGATTGCCGATGCGCTCGGTGGTCGCCGGCCGTGCGCCCTGAAAGCTCAGTTGCAGATGGTCGAGCCCGGCTTCGGCAAATGCCTCGATGCGGCCATCCGCAATGCCGACACCCGCGGTGATCAGGTTGGTGTAGACGCCGCGCGCCGAAAGCCCGGCGATCAATTGCTCGAGATCGCGACGCAGCGTCGGTTCACCGCCGGACAGATGCACCTGGAGAACGCCAAGGTCGGCCGCCTGCGAGAACAGGTCGAGCCAGCTCTGGGTATCGAGTTCGCGATTGGCCTTCAGCAATTCGAGCGGATTGGAGCAATAAGGGCATTGCAGCGGGCAGCGATGCGTCAGTTCCGCCAGCATGCCGATAGGAGGGAGGAGGGGCTCGCTCATAGCTTCACCAGCAGCTTGTCAGACCATTCCTGCAGGAAGGCGACGACGTCGGCGGCCACAGCCTCCTGTTCGGCGTCATAAACCGCTGCAAGGTCGGCAATGATGTGGCCGACGGTGGACCGCCCATCGCAGCGGCGCAATATGTCGAGGCTGATGTCGTTTGGCCAGAATACCTTCTCGGGCGAAAGCACGGCGAACGCCTGGCGCACGGGGTCATACTGTATGCGCACGTGCTTCGGCAGCGATGGAACCGACTGCGGCGACACCACGGCTCTTTCGCGCAGTGCCATCATTGGGCTGCCTCCGGACGGAAGGCGCCGGGCGGGATATTGCCCGGCTCGCCATAAGCGTGTTGAAGCGCGTCAAGCATGGTCCACAGTATATCGCATTTGAACACCAGTGCATCGATCGCCTGCTGCTGGCGTTCGGCCGTGTCGGCATGTTCGAGCACATAGGCGAGCGCGAAGTCGGCGTCGCGCGAGGCCTGTTCGGGCCGTCGGGTGAAATAGGCGAGCGTATCCTCGGTGATATAATCGTATCTGGCCAGCATCGCCGGTACCCGCTCGCCGATGATGAGCGGCGAGAACATCTCGGTCAGCGACGACGCGACCGCCTCCAGCAGGGTCCGGTTCGTGCAAAAGGAGAGGTAAGCGCCAACCGCAAAACGTGTCGCCGGCAGGGCCAGCCTCTCGCTCTTCACCGCGTCGGCATCGAGACCGAGCGAGGTCGCCACGTGCAACCAGCGCGCAATACCGCCGCTCCAGCCGTCCTCGCCGTCATGATCCTCGATGCGTTTGCGCCAGG
Organism: Mesorhizobium sp. WSM4830; assembly: GCF_055811495.1. Classification (NCBI taxonomy): domain Bacteria; kingdom Pseudomonadati; phylum Pseudomonadota; class Alphaproteobacteria; order Hyphomicrobiales; family Phyllobacteriaceae; genus Mesorhizobium; species Mesorhizobium sp. WSM4830. Next base: position 64,643 of record NZ_JBVVQI010000017.1, read on the forward strand.
CGGCGCGAAACGCCGGATCCTCGGCATGCGCGAGAATCATGGCATCCTTGCGCGGAATGACAGCCTGATAACAATAACGGTTCAGCGCCCAAGCCTGCATCTCGGTCCTCGACAGCGCGCCGCTGGTCATCCTGTGATGGAAAGGATGGCGGTTGTGATAGCGCTCGGCACCGACCTGCCGCAGCACGGCTTCGAGCTCGCTGGAGGACAGGCCGTTCTTGGCCGCGTCGCGGAAATCACTCAAAGGTCCATCTCCATCCCGTCGCGGGCCACTTCCCAGCCAGCCGCTTCGACTGCTGCGTGTTCGGCAGAATTCTCGTCCAGAACAGGGTTGGTGTTGTTGATGTGGACAAAGACACGGCGGCCGATCCTCACATCGGCCAAGCCGGCGATCGATCCCGCGTCTCCCGACATTGCCAGATGCCCCATCCGCGCACCGGTCTTTTGGCCGACGCCGGCAGCAATCATCTCGTCGTCGGTGAAGACCGTGCCGTCGAACAGAAGGCATGCGGCATCGGCTAGACGCCTGCGCAGGGTCGCATCGATGCGGGCGCAGCCGGGGATGTAGAAGACGGAGCCGCGACTGTCGGCACTGGCGATACGAACGCCGATCGTGTCGCCGGCATCGGAGCTGAAATTGGCATCCGGCTGGCCTTTTTCTTCGAGATAGAGGGCAATCTTCCCGGGCACGGGAAAGCTCTCGACAGCCACCCCGGTGTCGTGGCCGTCTGCATCGCAGATCGACAGTTCTTGCGCAGGCGGCAAGATGCGTCGCGGCACGAGCGCCGGATCGAGGACATTAAAAATCGAATTCGCCTCCAGCGTCGCCAGAACCTGTGTCGTTGCATAGATAGCGAAAGGCTGCCGCTCACGCAGGCTGAGCAGGCCGGCGACATGATCGACATCGGCATTGGTCAGCACCACCGCGCGAATAGGTGTCGAGCGCAGCGGCGCATCGTGCGCGGGCTGCAATTCAGGCGTTGCCGCCATCTGCTGGCGAATGTCGGGCGAGGCGTTGAACAGAACCCAGCCGAGCCCATCCGCCGACACGGCGACACTCGATTGGGTTCGTGGATGCACGCCAGCTACCCCGGTGCGAGCCGCACGGCTCAGACGATAATTGCAGTTCCATTGCGGAAAGCCACCGCCGGCAGCCGATCCGATGATTCTCAAGCGCATGAAAACGCCCGCCCCGCGGCTTCTCTGACCAGCAGCCAATTTGCAGTCGCAAAAAACGTCCCGCCCGCTCTGCGTGCCTCAAACTCTTTCACGAAAATCCCATGCGGCAAGGGGATGCGTGCCCCCGTTGCCAGGGACACGCACCTCTGCGGCCTACTTCTTGGGAGTAATTTCAGCAGGCAGATACCGCGAAATTTCAAAGCCCGCAGCAACCTGGCACATGGTCGGTTTTGTCCAGCTCTTCTTCATAACACTTCTCCTCTTCTACCAGCCCGAAGGGCCGATGCTGTCGTTAGTCAACCATTGCAGGGCACCGAAGCAATGGCTCGTCCATCAGGTTTCAAAATGGACAAATGAATCAATAGGTTTTAAAAAGTCAAAAAAGAAATCGAAAGTAGCTGTGGTCTTTCTTCAATTGTTCATCGCGTAGGGTTTCTTCTCCTCCAGCGGAAGACTTGCACCTTCCCAGCCATATGCGCCGAGCGGATGCCAGATCACTGAACTGTAGCCCCCCTCGACTTCCCGTTTCGCGGCATTCCACGACATCCAGCAATTCGTCTGCAATAGAACAGAATAGCGCGCGATTTGTCGGTGCCGGCCGCGGCTGCCAGGCCGTGGCGAAAGTAGCTGGCGGTCTCCTCCGAAATAGCGTCGTATCCCACGTTGGCCAGCCATATGCTGCCTGGAATGTCCTTTCTGACCTTGTCTCTCCATATCGTTCCTGCCGGCAGATTGGTCGGCCTCGGCGTGTTCGGCAACACGTCGAAGAAGACTGCCTTTTTCCCTCGCCACAGCGCTTCCGCCTCTTCCGTGGTCACCACTGTCGCCCGCTGCGGCGTGTCCGGCACGGGTGCCCGATATTCGTCCAGCCGGTAGCCGGCGGGCTCGTCAACCCCGCCTGCCCATGCCGGCTCCGTAATGCCCAGGAGGCCCATCATGAGCAGCAACACCACTTCCTTCCGTTCATCACCTGCCACATTCTGGCCTCCGCCGGGCCCATCCCAACTATTGCGTGATCGGATTGTCATGCTCGTCGATCAGCGGCACGTTGTAGCCGAGCAGGATCTTGATGATCTCCGCCTGGTTTTCCCTGATCACCCGGTTGAGCGTCCGCTTCCATTCCTGGTCGGACGGGCGTACGCCCATGGTGATGCGATAAGACATGCGCGAGCCGGTTTTTTCCTTCAGCAGCGGAACGATCGTGACGTCGGCTCCGAGTTCCCTGGCATAGTAGCCCGCCATCGGGCCCCACAGGACCGCCGCGTCGATCTTGCCGGCGAGCATGTCCTTGATCATAACCTCCCCCATGGAAGGGGTGACGCGAGTATCCACCGCCAGCGGGTAGATCTTGGCGGTCCGCAGAAGCTTGTTGGCGGCCATGTTGGCGGTTGGCGGCGTGCTTTCGACGACGCCGATTCTCTTGCCGGAAAGTTTCGGGTCTTCGATCGTCTCGACGCCTTCGATACCGTTGCCTTTCGGGTAGACGAGCACATAGGCGGAGCGGTAGTAGGCATTGGTGTTCTGCACCAGTTCATCACCTTGGGCGTAGCCCATGATGATGTCGCATCGGTTGGCCCCAAGCGTGTTGCGCACAAAGCCGGTGACAGTGGGAAACCACGTGTAAGCGACTGATTTCCGCCCCGTCTTCTTGGCAACCAGTTCAGCCAGCTTGTTTTCGAAGCCTTGGCCGTTCTTGTCGGTAAAGGGCATGTTCGAGGGATCTGCGCAGACGCGCAGATTGTCGGGATCGACCAGTTCTCCCGCCGCGCCAAGCCCGGCATTTTGTGCCAGAACATTCGACGGCAGCAAGGCGAGCGCGCCGAGGATCGACAGAACGATGCGTAGCTTCGATGCAGTGCAGCCGGTCATATCATCCACCCATGCAGGATGCTTCGGCATCCTTGGCTGCCTGGGACTTGTTTTCGTGCTTGGGCGGCCTGCCGCGGGGTGCGGCGCCATCGGCGCGCGCGCGCAGATAGACGTAGAGATCGTCCAGGTAACAATAGACGTTCTTGTTGTCGCCAAAGGCAGGCATGACATTTTCCTTGCCGCCGCCGACATTCTTGCGGCCCTCGGCGACGATCGACAGGAACGTGGCGTAATCCATGTTCTTCAGGCTGTTAGCCAGGGCAGGCGCATAGCTCGAACCTGTGGCGTCCTGTCCGTGACAGACATGGCAATCCGAGTGATACCGGCGGTACCCGCTGAAGGTGTACCAATCGACGGTTCCGTTTTCGATCTTGTAGGTCGGATTTCCGTCCGCATCTAGATATTTGCCTCCTTCTTGCTTCACCGCCTTGGCTTTTTCCATGCTGTCTTCGGCCCGTACCAGACTTGAGCTGGCCAGAGGCAGCAGGACCAGGGCGAGAGCGGAAACTGCAATGCGAACGATCATTCAGACTCTTCCTTCGTTTGCCAGAAACCCTGGCTGCCGTCGTGCAGCGGCATTGATCGGTGTTGGGTGCGCGGCGCAATCGAGAGCCCGGTTCCCGGCTTCGGGTGGCCCGGGCTCTCGTTTTCGAACCTGGTCGTTAGGCTCCTCCGGGTTATCAGTCCGGGAGGCCGAAGACGGTGAGCTGGCCGCCCAGCGTCGTATAGTCCGCAAGTGCCGCGTAACCGCCGACGGCACCCAGACCAGCGGTTCCAACGACTGCGGCCTGGTCGCCCTGCGCACGGCCCTGATCAACGGCCCCATGCCAGGCAGCGGCGTTGTCGGGCGAAAGCAGCCCACCTGCCAGACCGATACCGGCCCATCCACCGACGCCGGACAGAACGGCGATGTACTGCTTGCCGTCATGCTCGTAGGTCGTGATGTTGCCGATGATGCCGGACGGGGTCTTGAACTTGTAGAGCTCCTTGCCGTCCTTATCGACCGCCTTGATGTAGCCTTCGAGGGTACCGTAGAAGACGACGTCGCCATCTGTCGCCAATGCGCCCGACCACACCGAGAACTGCTCGGGCTTCGACCAGACGATCTCACCCTTGGCTGCATCCCAGGCAATGAAGTTGCCCATGTTGCCGTCACCGCCAGGCGCCGCATACATCGACACGGTGGCGCCCACATAGGGCTGACCGGCGGTGTAGCTCACTTTGTAAGGCTCATAGTCCATGCAGACATGGTTGGTCGGCACGTAGAACAACCCGGTCTTCGGCGAGTAGGCGGCCGGCTGCTGGTCCTTGGTTCCAAGCGCGGCCGGGCAGATACCGGTCGAGTTGGTGTCTTCGCCGTTCTGCTGGGTCGAATACTTGGCTACCACCTGCGGGCGGCCATACTGGTCGCTCTTGGGATCCATGTTGACTTCCGTCGCCCAGTTCACTGCCGGATCGTATTTCTTGGCGACGAGAAGTTCGCCGGTGGCTCGATCCATGGTGTAGGCAAAGCCGTTGCGGTCGAAATGCACCAGCACGTCGTGCTTGGCGCCATTGACCTCCATGCCATCGACGAGAATCATCTCGTTGATGCCGTCATAGTCCCACTCATCATGCGGGGTCATTTGGTAGAGCCATTTGGCAACACCGGTATCCGCATCGCGAGCCATGATTGTCATGGACCAGCGATTGTCACCCGGGCGCTGGACCGGGTTCCACGTCGAGGGATTGCCGGTGCCGTAATAGACCAGGTTCAGCTTGGGATCATAGGAATACCATCCCCATGTCGTGCCGCCGCCCGTCTTCCACTGTTCGCCTTCCCAGGTGTTGGTGCCGGAATCCTTTCCGACAGGCTTGCCAAGATGGGTCGTCTTCTCGGGATCGAGAAGGGTGTCTGCATCAGGACCTTCCGAATAGGCTTTCCAGGCGAGCTTGCCGTCTTTCAGGTTGTAGGCGGCCAGCCAGCCGCGAACACCGAATTCAGCACCGGAAACTCCCACGAGCACCTTGTCCTTGATGACCACGGGTGCCGACGTGCCGGATTCGCCCTTTCCGCCGTCGGTCTGGTCGCCGTTCTTGACAGACCAGACGACCTTGCCGGTCTTGGCATCGAGCGCGACGACGGTGGTGTCGGCCTGGTTGAGAATGATCTTGCCGTCACCATAGGCAACACCACGATTGACCGTGTCGCAGCACATGATCGGAATGACGTTCGTGTCCTGCTTGGGCTCGTATTTCCACAGGATCTTCCCGTCGTTCTTGAGATCGAGAGCAAAGACGTTGTTTGGGAAAGGCGTGTGGACATACATCACGTCGCCGATGACCAGCGGCCCGCCTTCGTGACCGCGCAGCACGCCGGTGGAAAAGCTCCATTTGACCTGCAGGTTCTTCACATTGTCGGCAGTGATCTGCTTGAGTTTGGAATAGCGGGTGTTGGCGTAGTCACCCGTCTGCATCGCCCAGTTCTTCGCATCCGATGCGAGCTTTGCAAGGTCTTCATTGGCCGAAGCCGTATAGGCAGCGCCGAGCGATAAAAACGCCGCGGTCGTCAGAATGTAGGTAGTTTTCGCAAGTACACGCATCCAAAATCCTCCCGGGTTCACAGTGAAGAATCGACCGTCAAGCCCCACAAGGGCTTGCCCAAGCAATTCATGTTGGGAAGTTATTTTCCGACAGCTGTCACGACCTACCCCGAAGCAGAGGGCACCATACCGCCCGCCCCCCTTGGTCTTCGAAAGACTGCCGCCGCTCCCTGATAACGGTGGCGCTCTTGAAGCCGGAAACAAGAAAAAACTATGTCATCGTAAAAGACCAGGCAAGCAAAAACCTACAATGCATCGTTGCGCTGCAATATCGATATGTTGCACCGCAATATTTAGAAACAATTAAAATAAGCGCCGTGTGAAAAACTAATAAGAGGATGGCCGCCAGCTCCTATGTATATAGCAACCATATTATTCCCGTATTCTCGAGGTGATACACATTTGACTTTATTTCGATATATTCTACGGGGCACCTCGGCGTAAGTATGCGTGCATCTCGCTGGCTCCCGATAGTGAGCGAAGCATGAAATGAACGCGTGAAGGAGGGTGCGCAGCGGGTCATGAAGCTGGCTCTTGACGGCCGATGGGGCATTCCTCCTTTGGTCCTATACGCAGGCCATTGGAGCTTGACGGGCATTGCGGCACGTCGCCAAATTGGAGCGATGATCCCGTCTGGATGCATGGTGTCCAGGCCAACTGGAGGTTCCTCATGATAAGGTCTGTTGGATCTCTCACCTTGGCGGTGGCCTTTGCGGGGTCGCTGGCCTTTGCGAACTCGGCTAACGCCGCGGGAGACTACCCGACGGCAACGATTGCCGACTACGTGCTCGGCTGCATGCAAACAAATGGCCAGACACGTCAGGCGCTTGAAAGCTGTTCCTGCTCGATCGATGTTATCGCCTCGATCCTTCCTTACGATCACTATGAGAGGGCGGAGACCTTCAAAAGCATGTCGTTGACGACAGGGGAGGCGGCAGGGTTGTTTCGCGAAAGCGCGCCAGCCAAGGCGGCGCGCACCGAACTGAAACGCGCGCAGGCTGAAGCCGACGTACGTTGCTTTTAATCAGCCGGAACGGGTACGCGTGGCCGTGCGCCTCACAGTCCCGCCGTTTTCCATCGGCCAGTGGCCGCGAAATATGTTGCCATCCGTGTCTGTCGCCTCGACACGGATTTCGCCTTTGCCGTGCGCGGTGAAATCGAACCGGAAATTGGCATCCTCCGAAATCGATATTCCGCCCTCCATCAAGAGAATCGGCTGGTCGCCTTGAGAGATCGACAGTTCGTGGATGAAGTGCGCGGGAATGAAATACCGGGTGTCACCGCTTTGGCACGAACTCGAGCAACGGCGCGTACGGCGGCCCGACCAGCGGCGGATAGCGGCGGTAGGTGTTGTAGACCGCTCCGTCCTCCATCGCGAAGACGCTCCACCCTGCGCTCACCGACACGGCCGACTGGAGGTCCGGCGCACCTACATCGTCCCGGTAATCCTGCAGCCATTGCGGGGCCTCGCGGAGCAGCTGCCCCATGTCGAACTCGTCGCGGGCGATTCCGGACATCTCCTCCCGGCGGAATGCGAAGCCGTAGTCGAACAGGAAGTCGTCGCCGTAGCCCGACACGTAGGGCATCGTCCACCCGCGCTGTGTCTTAGTTGCCATCAGCTTCTCCAGCGGCGCCAGCGACATCGCGATGAGCGTCACGTCGCGGCCGTTCACGTGCGTGATCATGCCGCCCAGCCCATCGCCGACCGAGGCGCACCCCGGGCACGCCGTCTTCCAGTCCTCTCCGTACATTAGGTGGTAAATGAGGAGCTGCGAGCGGCCATCGAACAGCTGCGGCAAGGACTTTGGCCCTTCCTCGGTTGCGAAGGCGTAGTGCTTCTCGACCGGCACCCAGGGCAACTCTCGCCGTTGCTCAGTCACGCGCCGTTCGTGCGCTGCCAGCTCCTGCTCGGCCGCCAGCAGCTCCTTGCGGGCAGCCTGCCACTCCTGCTCAGTCGCGACCTTCATCCGACCTCCTATGTTCGACCTAATCCTTGTTGAAATGGCGTCGGAGCGGAAACTCATCAGCCCCGCGAACTCGACAACCTCCGCGACCTCTCTTAGTCGCACCACAGACACTGCAAGCGGACGGTAGCCTGGCTCGCCCGGCGGGCACAAGTAGCCCGCGACGGAACGCGCCTCGAAGCGATCGTAGCGCAGCAGACGACGGCCGGTAAATTTGCGAACGGCCACCCCCAGCATTGTCGTTGTCGCTTATTCCCATTCGAGCTCGGCAAAACCCGCTGTCGCGTTGCGCACGTTGTAGTCGTCGAACAGATGCCAATTGCCGCGTTCGCTTTGGCCGGCGGTCTTGATGGCCTCGCTGAGCGGCAACCATTCCGCGATCGCCTTGCGAATGTCGCGCGGCAGGATGTCGAAATAGCGCCGCTCCGCCGTCAGCGCCTCCGGCCAGCCGCCGGCGCCGGGCCGTGACTCGGCACGGCCCGCGCGGCGGCGATCGCGGCGAGCGCGTGCATCTGGCGGAGCCAGCCGAGCAGCGATCCGTCGATGGCCGACGATGGTCGCGCCGATCTCCCGGAACGCAGCGTTGCCGAAGACGTGGTCGGGGTGCATGTGAGTGTTGATCAGGTAGCGAACCGCCTTGGCGGTTATTTTGCCGACCGCGGCGATGAAGGCGTGCGCCTCGATCAGGCTGCCGCCCCTGTCGATGACGGCAACGGCGTCAGTCCTGACGACGACGGCCAGGTTCGAGATCGCGCCCTGGTTGGCGGCGCTCATCAATTCATCCGCACCCTGGAAAAACAAAGACGTTGTCGGCGACTTTCCTGACCTAGCGGCGAGAGCGGCCCGCCCGAGGCAACAAGGCAGCATCGCGGCGCTGGCCGCGGTGCAGGCGAAGCCGTTCACAAGCTTGCGTCGTACGCTGTCAGATAAGCATGTCTTCTCCGATATGCATTCCGAACGGCAAGGCGATCAGGCCACACCCGGAAATTTTTGCTGGAATGATCGCAAAAGGTCGCTCATCACCAGTGGATTGCGATGTTGTCGCGGCACTCTTACGTCGAACATGCCGAGCACATGGGCTGGGCGCTGCGCAAGCACGATGATGCGGTCCGACAGCATCAGTGCCTCGCGCAGATTGTGCGTTACCATCAAGGCGGTCGTGGGCCGCGCCGACCAGACGCTCAAAAGCAATTGCCGAAGCCGCTCGGCCATCCGTTCGTCGAGGGAGGCGAAGGGTTCGTCCAGGAAAAGCACCGCCGGTTCGGTGGCGAAGGCCCTGGCAAGCGCTGCCCTGCGCGCAAGGCCGAGCGAAAGCTCCGCCGGATAGAGCGAGCGCATGCCAGCGAGGCCGAGAGTGTCAAACAGCTCGTCGAGACTGTTCGCTCTTAGGCTTTTCGGCAGCGCCAGCCTGACATTCTGCTCCACCGTCCGCCACGGCAGCAAAGTAGGCTCCTGGAACACGGCGGCGATGCGGTTCGAGCCGCCCTGCGGCAGTTGGAAAGAGCCGGAAAAGTCCTTGTCCAGTCCAAGCAGGATGCGCAACGTCGTGGTTTTGCCGCAGCCCGACGGCCCAAACAGGCAAGCGAATTCGCCCTGCCGGACCTCGAAGGACAGACCCTGAAGCGCCGTGATCGACACGCCTTGCGCGGACCTGAAGGTTTTTTCGGCGATGTCGACCCTAAGCGGGACGGCGGCGCCAACGGGTTGCATGTCGTTCAATGGGCTGCACCAGGACAAGTTCGATGACAAGCATCACCGCCACGAAAGCCAGCGTGTAGGCAAGAACGGCGGCGACGTCGAAGAGCTGGAAATAAAGATAGATCTGGAAGCCGACGCCATTGGAGCGGCCGAGCAGTTCGACCACCAGGACGATCTTCCATATGAGGGCGATGCCGGACCGCGAGGCCGCGGCAAAATAGGGCTGCAGTTGCGGCAGCAGGACATGGCGGATGCGCTCGAGCGGGGCGAAGCGGTAGACGGCGGCCATTTCGGCATAACGCGGATCAAACGCCCTGGCGCCTTCGCGCATTGTCACCACGACGTTCGGGATCTTGTTGACGGCAACTGCGCCAATCGCCGCCGCCTCGTTGAGGCCGAACCAGATATAGGCGAGCACGATGACCACCAGCGCGGGAATGTTGAGAAACAGGACCACCCACGGACTGAAGAATCGGTCCGCACCGCGGTGGCTCCCGAGAATGACACCGATGACGGAGCCGATGATCATTGCGACGACGTACGCCGCAGCAACCCGTCCGAGCGTCGCGCCAAGATGATAAAAAAGCTCGCCGCTCGCCGCTTCCCTGAGCAGCACCTGCCAGACCTGCCCTGGTGAGGGGAAAGCACGGCTTTGCCACAGATGGGCCGCGAGGCTCCACAGCAGGCAAAGTCCCAGCAGGGAAACCGTTACCGTCAGCGCTGGCGTCAGCGGCGTCGCAATGCCGGATCGACCCGACTTGTCTTCCGTTGCGGTCATTTCGCGAGTTCCGGCCAGAACGTGCCGGGCGCCATCTCGGGCGCCCTGCCAACCAGCTTCTCGCCGCCTATCGCGGCCAGCACGTGATAGAGTTTGCCCGCATCGGCCGCTTCTTCGGCGACCGGCCGTCTTGGGATGCCCTGGCGATAGCGGTCACGCAGTTTTTCCAGCTCCTTGCCTTCTGCGTGAATGAGTGGCGCCAGGCGCAGCCATTCATCATCGGATCTGGCCAGCAAGTCCTTGGCCTGCATGGACGCCTTGACGAAGCCCTGGGCGGCATCCGGATTGTCGTTCGCCCATTGGTCGTGGAAGACGTAGCCGAGTGCCGATACGGGGCCCGAGGCACCAAGCGCTTTCGCCGCGTCATCCGCGCCGATCAGCCGACGAAAGCCGTTGGCCTCGAGCCGGGCGCAGAAATGCCAGAAATTGAGCACGGCATCGAGTTCGCCCTGCATCGCCTTTTCAGAAATCAGCGGCGGCGCGCCAAAGACGACGTCGCAGGCTGTCGGCAGGTCGAGGCCGTGATCGCGTCTGGCCAGCGCCTGGACCAGTAACCAGCTCTTGTCGAGCGGGCCGCCGGCGACACCGATTTTCTTTTCCTTGAGGTCGGCGAGCGCCCGGATCGGCGATTCCTCCTTCACCATGATTGCCCCCACGGCGGTCGAATAAGGGGCCAATGTAAGGTCGCCGCCCTCGGAGCGCTGGCGCGAGACCCACAGCCAGTCGGTCACGATCATGTCGATCGCGCCGGCCAGCAGCGCGACGTTGGTCGCATCCTCCCCGGCGAAGTAGACAATTTCCAGATCGATCCTGTTGGCCTCGTCGAGCTTGTGACGTTTCAGCGTATCGAGTTCCCAGCTCACGGTGCCGAACTTCAGGACACCAATCCGGACCTTGGCTGCCGCAAAGACGGCAAACGGCTTTGAGGCGAGGATGGCCCCAAGAGCCGCCAAGCGTAGCATCATGCGCCGCGAAATCATCATCGCGTCTCCTCTTTCAGGGTCGTCGACGAACCAGGAATGTCGATCAAATCGCTCGTTCCTTGCTCGGAACGGCACATTTCCAGCGCACGACCTTGAGACTCGGATGTTCCTGAGACCATTTTGGGATCTCGGCGGGCGCCAGGAACATGCATTGGAACAGGGAGCCGCGGCTCTCGAAATAGAGGTGTTCATCTCGGCAATTGCCCGGATTGGCGCTCAGGCACACCGTTAATATGAGATCGACCATATCCATTTAGCACCTATCGTCGCCTGTACGGCGATCTCTCCAGAGTTCGTGCTTTGGAGTTTCATCGGATTTCCTGAAGGTGCCCAAACAGGAAACGGGTTGGAGTGAGGCTACGCGTTCGGCCAATAGGCGTCAATGATGTGTACCGCGTGTCGGTACACACTTCCCCTTCGCGCGGTCGGGAAACGAAACAGGACCTTTGTACGATTGACTTCCTTCATCGGCAGTCTAGCTTTTCGAGGTGTGCAGGTGCTGCCGGCCCGGGGCGGAAGGACGAATAGTTCGCTCTCCCGCGTAAAAACGGATGCCGGCGATCAAGGCATCGACACGCGTAAAGTGTCCAGGGCACTCACACGATCAATGAGGAAATGCCATGCGCGCAGTCGCATTTTTCGCCGCCGTGTCCGTCGCCACCTTTGTCACTACCCAGTCTCAGGCACAGGATGCCGCGGCGGGTGAGAAGGTCTTCGCCAAATGCAAGATCTGCCACGTCGCCGACAAGGACCAGAACAAGGTCGGTCCGTCCTTGAATGGCGTCATCGGCCGAACGGCCGGGACGCATCCGGGGTTCAGCTATTCCAAGGCGATGACCGAGGCCGGCAAGTCCGGCGTCAAATGGGACGAAGCCACACTGACGACCTACCTTCGCGATCCCAAGGCGATGGTCAAGGGAACCAAGATGGCGTTTGCCGGCCTCAAGAAGGACGAGGACATCGCCAACGTCATTGCTTATCTGAAGCAATTCTCGAAATAACGCGGTACCGCCGGCCATTGGACTGCGCCCGGCCGGCGTTGACTGGGCCTTGCGCTTGGGGTCACGCAGCGTCTTGCAGCCTCTGCATCGCGGACGGCAGATCGAACAGGCTGTCGCAAACGAGGTCGGCGCCAAGCTCTTCAACGGGAATTTGGCTGTATCCGCCACGCAGCAGAATGACTGCCATGGCGGCGGCGCGGGCGGCGGCCACGTCGGCGCTGCTGTCTCCGACCATCAACGTGTCACGAGGCTCGACCTCAAGCTGGTCGAGCGCCAGCAACAGCGCGTCTGGCGCCGGTTTCAAGTATGTCACCGCGTCTCCGCCGACGATCGCGCCAAGATAATCCGTCAGCCGAAAATGCAGCAGAATTTCACGAGCCGCCAGCTGCGGCTTGTTGGTCACCACGCCCATGGCCATTCCGCTCAAATGCAAGTGCGTGAGAACCTCCCTGACGCCAGGCATCAGCCTCGTGCGCCCGGTCAGATTCCTGCGATAGATCGGCGCCATGACGCGGTTGGCCTCATCGAGCGTGCTGCCGAGGAGCGGCGTGCCGGAAGCCGCGAAGGCTCGTTCGACCAGTTTCCTGATGCCGCCGCCGATCATGGCCTTGACCTGATCCAGCCGCAGCGGCGGCAGATCGCGGTCGGCCAGCAATTCGTTGACGGCGGCCGCTATATCAGGCGCCGAATCGACCAGTGTGCCGTCGAGATCGAACAGGATCGCCTTCGGCGAGCGAAACGGCCTGCCTGCGCCGACGTTCATGCAGCATCCTTCCACTTGATCGAACAGCCGATCGACGCCATCTGGTCAAGCGGTCCGTCGCCGGTTCGGGCAATTTGCTTCATCGCCTCGAACAGGTCGCGCCTCAGCCCGGGCGATTCGGCGTCGCGTCGCGACGCGTCCAGCCGGCCGCGATATTGCAGCGTCAAATCTCTGTTGAGGCCGAAGAAATCCGGAGTGCAAACGGCTCCATAGGCGCGCGCCACCGTCTGGCGCTCGTCGTGGAGATAGGGGAAGGTGAAGCCGTTCGTCATGGCGAAGCGCTTCATGTTGTCGAAGGAATCGTCGGGGTAGGCGTCGGCATCGTTTGAGTTGATCGCGACAAAGCCGATGCCTTGCGCCTTGAGGTCGTTGGCATCGCGGACGATGCGTGAAATCACCGCCTTCACATAGGGGCAGTGATTGCAGATGAAGGCCACGACCAGCCCGTTCGGGCCGGCATGGCTTAAGATCGAATGCGATGTGCCGTCGACACCAGGCAAAACGGCGTCGATGGCTCGCCAGCCGAAATCGCAGACAGGTGGAATTGCCGCCATAGTTGCCCTCGGATGAAACGGTTTTATGCAGCTTTCCGGATCGCCCCGTCGGCCGCCTGCCTGATGGCGCCGATATTGGCGCGATAGGCAGCCTCGGTGCCACCCCTAAAGATGGCAGAGCCGGCGACCAGCACATTGGCGCCGGCCGCGGTGACCAGCGGAGCGGTTTCGGGCGTGACGCCGCCGTCGATCTCTATGTCGATCGGACGATGGCCGACTAGGGCCTTGACCCGCCTGACCTTATCGACGACCGCCGCAATGAAGGCCTGGCCGCCGAAGCCCGGATTGACCGTCATCAGAAGCACCAGATCGAGCCGGTCGAGCACATATTCGATGACGCTTTCTGGCGTCGAGGGGTTCAGCGAAACGCCGGCCTTCTTGCCGAGGTTTCTGATTGCCTGCAGCGAACGGTCGAGATGCGGTCCGGCCTCGGCATGCACTGTGATGATGTCGCAGCCGGCATCGGCGAAGGCGCCGAGATAGGCGTCGGCCGGCGCGATCATCAGGTGGCAGTCGAAGATCTTGTCCGTTCGATCACGGATCGCCTTGATCACCGGCGGACCGAAGGTGATGTTGGGCACGAAATGGCCGTCCATCACGTCGAGATGAATCCAGTCGGCGCCTGCCCGGACGACCGCTTCGACCTCGTCGCCGAGCCGTGAGAAGTCCGCGGAAAGCACCGAGGGCGCAATGATTGTCTTGGTATCCATGATCGTCGGCTCCCATTCTGTCGTCCGTTTCTGGTCGCTGCACACCCAACCGGCGTCGTCTTGTCAGCGCACCTTCGTCTCCGGTTCGCCTTCGAGCTTACCTTCCGCGAATACGCGGCTGCCGCGAATGTCGGATTCCTCGATGGTGATAAGGTCGGTTTTCGTCAACGCCCGGTCGCGCGATGCGAAAAGCCGGCTGGCCTGGCGAAGCCGCGCCCGGTCGAGGCTATTGCGGACCGAGCGGGCGTTGGAGAAATGCGGCAGCCGCATGCGGATCGGGAGATACTCGTCGAGCGCCTTAGCCGCCGCTTCGCTGAGACGGTAATTCTGTTGCGCCAGCATGATCTCGGCGATCGATTTGAGTTCGCTGACCCCGTAGTCCGGAAAATCGAGGTGATGGGCGATGCGCGAGCGCATGCCGGGATTGCTGTCGAAGAAGCGGTCCATCTTGTCCTTGTAGCCGGCAAGAATCACAACCAGATCGTCACGGTTGTTTTCCATGCATTGCAGCAGGATTTCGATCGATTCCTGGCCGTAGTCGCGTTCGTTCTCGGGCTTGTAGAGATAGTAGGCCTCGTCGATGAAAAGCACCCCGCCCATGGCGCGCTTGATCACTTCGCGGGTTTTGGGCGCGGTGTGGCCCACATACTGGCCGACGAGATCGTCGCGCGTCACCGCGACCATGTGCCCTTCGCGGACATAGCCGAGACGATGCAGGATTTCTGCCATTCTGAGCGCCACGGTGGTCTTTCCCGTACCGGGATTTCCCGTAAAGTTCATGTGCAGCGTCGGCGCGCCCGAGATCAGCCCGAACTTGCGGCGAAGCCGGTCGACCAGGAGCAGCGCGGCGATCTCGCGGATCCGGTTCTTGACGGGCTTCAGGGCAACGAGTTCGCGGTCGAGCTTTTCCATCACCTCGTCGATGTTGGATGCCTCGAACTCGGCCTGCAGATCAACCGATTCGCCCTGCGCGGCAGCGCCCTTTGCTATCGTGTCCAGCATGGTTTTGCCTAGCTCCGTTCGCCTTCGGGCCTGTCGGTCGCATAAGGCACGATCGAATAGCCCTGGCTGCGGCCGTCACGCTCCTGGCGCAGCAGCCGGAACCCGGGTTCATTGGGCGGGCGGTTGACGATGAACGACATGCGCGGCGCTTCCCAGCCCTTGGTCGAATCGAAGGCGGTGACCCGGACATACATGTTGGGCATGGCTTTCCGGCAATTGTTGACTTCAAGCAGGATGCCCGCCGGGTCCCTAAGGTCGAACATCGGGTTGCCGTACATTTCCCAATAGGTGTTTCGCGGATGCGGATCGTCGGTGTATTCGACGCTGACCGCCCAGTGGTTTTTCAGCGCGTATTTGATCTGCGCCGAGATCTGCTCATCGGTCAGCTCGGGCAGGAACGAAAACTGTCCCTGCGTGACCTTGTTTCCGGGATTGGTCATCATGGCGACGGTTCCTTTCGTCTAGAAGCTCGGCGTTGCGGTTGGCACAAAGTCGGCCGTGTCGGTCGATTCGTAGTTGAAGGTGACGTCCTTCCACGTCTCCAGGGCCGCCTTGAGCGGCGTGCACCATCTGGCGGCCTGTTCGAGGATTTTGGTTCCTTCGCGCAGGTAGTCGCGGCCCTCGTTGCGGGCGAGGATCATCGCCTCCAACGCGACGCGATTGGCCGTCGCGCCGGCCTGGATGCCGTCAGGATGGCCGATCGTGCCGCCGCCGAACTGCAGGATGACATCCTCGCCGAGATAATGGATCAACTGGTGCATCTGGCCGGCATGGATGCCGCCCGAGGCGACGGGCATCACCTTGTTGAGCGAGGCCCAGTCCTGATCGAAGAACAGCCCGGTTTCGAGGTTCTGCGGCGTGCGCTCCTCGCGCAGCGTGTCATAAAACCCCTTGATCATAAGCGGGTCGCCTTCCAGCTTGCCGACCACCGTGCCGGCATGGATGTGATCGACGCCGGCCATCCGCATCCATTTGCAGATGACGCGAAAATTCATGCCGTGGTTCTTCTGGCGCGAATAGGTCGAATTGCCGGCCCGGTGCAGGTGCAGGATCATGTCATTGCGACGTGCCCACTTGGCCATCGACTGGATCGCCGTGTAGCCAATGACGAGGTCGATCATGACGATGCAGGAGCCAAGCTGTTTTGCAAATTCGGCGCGCTCGTACATGTCCTCCATCGTGCCGGCGGTGACGTTTAGATAATGGCCCTTTACTTCGCCGGTAGCGGCCGACGCCTTGCTCACTGCCTCCATGCAGTAGAGGAAACGGTCGCGCCAATGCATGAAGGGCTGTGAGTTGATGTTCTCGTCGTCCTTGACGAAGTCGAGGCCACCCTTCAGTGCCTCGTAGACGACGCGGCCGTAGTTGCGGCCGGACAGGCCAAGCTTCGGCTTCGTCGTCGCGCCGAGCAGCGGCCGGCCGAACTTGTCGAGCCGCTCGCGTTCCACCACGATGCCGGTCGCCGGGCCCTGGAAGGTTTTGAGGTAAGCCACCGGGATGCGCATGTCCTCGAGCCGCAAGGCCTTGACGGCCTTGAAGCCGAACACGTTGCCGATGATCGATGCAGTCAGGTTGGCGATGGAGCCGGGCTCGAACAGGTCGAGGTCGTAGGCGATATAGGCGAAGTACTGTTGCTCGATCCTGGTGCCTGGACCTGTGTTCGGCACCGGCTCCGATTTGAACGCCTTGGCGCGGTAGAGCTCGCAGGCGGTCAGCCTGTCGGTCCATACCACGGTCCATGTCGCGGTAGAGGATTCACCGGCGATGGCGGCGGCCGCCTCCTCGTGGTCGACGCCGGGCTGTGGCGTGATCCGAAACATGGCGATCAGGTCGGTCTCCTTGGGCCGGTAGTCCGGCTCCCAGTAGCCCATCTTCTTGTAGGGGATGACGCCCGACCTGTAGCGTTCCTTGCCTTCCTTGAGCGTGCCTGCTGAGGGCATGTCGATCTTGTTCATGGCAGGTCTCCTGTTTGCCGCTCAGGCGGCTTTCGCGGTTGCGATTTGGGGGTCGAGCTTTCCTGCGGCGTAACGTTTCGCCATCTCATCCATGGCGATCACCCTGATCTTCGACGCGTGGCCTGCGGTGCCGAAGCGTTCGAAGCGATCGCGGCAAAGGTCGCGCAGGGCGTCCATGGCGGGTTTCAGGAATTTACGCGGATCGAATTCGCGCGGGTCCTCCGTCGCGACGCGGCGGAACTGCCCGGCCATGGCCATTCGGCAATCGGTGTCGATGTTGACCTTGCGCACGCCGTAGCGGATGCCGCGCTCGATTTCCTCGACCGGGACGCCAAAGGTCTGGGGCATCTCGCCGCCATAGTTGTTGATGATGTCCTGCAGTTCCTGCGGCACGGAGGAAGATCCATGCATGACCAGATGAGTGTTGGGCAGTTTCTCGTGGATCGCCTCGATCACCTGCATGGCCAGGATGCCGCCGTCGGGCTTGCGGCTGAATTTATAGGCGCCGTGTGAAGTACCGCAGGCGATCGCCAGCGCGTCGACCCGGGTGGCGGTCACGAAGTCGACCGCCTGATCGGGATCGGTCAAAAGCTGGTCGTGGGAAAGCGCACCTTCGGCGCCGTGCCCGTCCTCGGCCTCGCCCTGGCCGGTTTCCAGCGAGCCGAGCACGCCGAGCTCGCCTTCGACCGAAGCGCCGACCCAGTGCGCCATGCGTGCGACGCGTTCGGTGATGGCGACATTGTAATCGTAGCTCGCCGGCGTCTTGGCGTCCGCCATCAGCGACCCGTCCATCATCACCGAGGTGAAGCCGTGGCGGATCGCCGACAGGCAGGTGGCTTCGTTGTTGCCGTGATCCTGATGGATGCATAGCGGAATGGCCGGATGGATTTCGGTCAACGCCTCCATCATCTTGGCCAGCATGATGTCGTTGGCATAGGAGCGAGCGCCGCGCGAGGCCTGGATGATGACCGGCGCATCGCAGGCCCTGGCGGCCTCCATGATGGCGAGGCCCTGTTCCATGTTGTTGATGTTGAATGCGGGCACGCCATAGCCGTGCTCGGCGGCATGGTCGAGAAGCTGGCGAAGGGTGATGCGGGCCATTGTCGGGTCCTCTTAGCTGCGGAAGTTGGGCTAGATGATGAGCTTCAGCGCCGCTGCGGCGATGGCTTCGGGCGTGATGTCGAAATGCCGGTAGAGATCCGGGGCAGGGGCGCTGGCGCCGAAACCGGCCATGCCGACAAAAGCGCCGGTGTCGCCGATCCAGCGGTCCCAGCCGAGCCGCGCCGCGGCTTCGACGGCAATGCGCGGCGCCGAGCCGAGGACGGACTTGCGGTAGTCCGCATCCTGCTCCTCGAATAGTTCCCAGCACGGCATCGAGACGACCGCGGCGGCGATGCCGTGCTCGGCTTCCAGCCGTTCGGCGGCGGCAACGGCGATCTCGACCTCAGACCCGGTGGCGATCAGCGTCACGGCGCGGTGCTCGGCTGGCTCGCGCAGGATGTAAGCGCCCCGGCTCGACCGGTTCTCGTCGCTGTGTGCCTCGTCGCTTTGTGCTTGGCGCAGCATCGGTAGGGTCTGGCGCGAAAGCACCAGCACGCTCGGCCGGTTCTCGCTCTTCAGCGCCAGTTCCCAGCACTCCGCCGTTTCTATGATGTCGGCCGGACGGAAGACGTTGAGGTTCGGCGTGGCCCGCAGCATTGCCAGATGCTCGACCGGCTGGTGGGTCGGACCATCCTCGCCGAGACCGATGGAATCATGCGTCATCACATAGACAACGCGCTGGCCCATCAGCGCCGAGAGCCGCATCGCGCCGCGCGCATAGTCGGCGAAGCACAGGAAGGTGCCGCCATAAGGCACGAAGCCGCCATGCAGCGCGATGCCGTTCATGGCTGCTGCCATGCCGTGCTCACGGATGCCGTAGTGAATGTAGCGGCCGGCATAGTCATCAGGCGCTATGCGATCCATCCCCTTGGTGATCGTCAGGTTCGAATGCGTCAGATCGGCGGAGCCGCCGACGGTCAGGTCGGTTGCGCCATTGATCGCAGCGAGCGCCATTTCGGAGGCTTTTCGCGTTGCAACCTTGGTCGCCTTCTCGACATGCTCCTTGCGGAAAGCGCCGAGTGCTTCGAAGACCGCATCGGGCAGGGTGCCCGCGACCGCGCTCTCGAAGGCCTCGCGCTGCGGCGAGGTGGCAAGCCGCTGCTGCCAGGCGCGGCGTGCCGCTTGCCCGCGGCCGGCAATCTCGCGCCAGGCGAAAAGGATATCGTCCGGCACCTCGAACGGCGCGTAGGCCCAGCCGATGTTTTCGCGCGTCGCGGCGATCTCCGCATCGCCCAGCGGGGCGCCGTGCGTCTTTTCCGAACCAGCCAGATTGGGCGCTCCCTTGCCGATCACCGTGCGGCAAGCGATCAGAGACGGCTGGTCCGATTGCTGTGCCGCTTCGATTGCCGCCGCAACGGTTTCGGCGTCGTGGCCGTTCACCGACTGGACATGCCATCCAGCGGCTTTGAACCGTGCCGGCTGGTCCATCGACGTCGACAGCGAAGTCGGTCCGTCGATCGAGATCGCATTGTCGTCCCAAAAGACGACCAGCCGGGAGAGCTTCAGGTGACCGGCAAGATCGATCGCCTCATGGCTGATGCCTTCCTGCAGGCAGCCGTCGCCAGCGATCGCGTAGGTGAAATGGTCGACGAGATCGGCACCGTAGCGGGCAGCAAGCATGCGCTCTGCCAGCGCCATACCGACAGCCGTCGAAATGCCTTGTCCAAGAGGACCGGTCGTCGTCTCGATGCCAAGCGCATGGCCATGTTCCGGATGTCCGGCGGTGCGGCTGCCCAGCTGGCGAAACCGCTGCAATTCCTCGATCGGCATGTCTGCGTAGCCGAGCAGATAATGCAGCGCATATTGCAGCATCGAGCCGTGCCCGGCCGAAAGCACGAAGCGGTCGCGATCGGGCCAGTTGGGGGCCGACGGATCGATGTTGATGAAGCGGCTGAACAGCACCGTCGCGACGTCGGCCATGCCCATCGGCATGCCCGGATGACCGGAATTCGCCTTTTGGACGCTATCCATCGCCAATGCGCGAATGGCGTTGGCCATGTCGCGTTCCGAGACGGCGGCGACGGGCTTCAATGCTGCGGCTTGGCTGTTCATGGCGTCCTCCTCACGACACACGGTTCTTGCGTTCGATCAATTGCAGGATGAGCGGTGTCAGGATCAGCTGCATGGCAAGGTCGAGCTTGTTGCCGGGCACCACTATGGAATTCGGCCGCGACATGAACGAGTCGTGGATCATCGAAAGCAGGTAGGGGAAATCGATGCCGCGGGGATTGGCGAAGCGGATAACCAGCATCGATTCGTCGGGCGTCGGAATCCAGCGCGCGATGAATGGATTGGACGTGTCGACGATCGGCACGCGCTGGAAGTTGATGGCGGTCTGCGAAAACTGCGGGACGATGTAGCGGACATAGTCCGGCATGCGGCGCAGGATCACGTCCATCACTGCCTCGGTGGAATAGCCGCGCGTTGCGCGGTCGCGATGGATCTTCTGGATCCATTCGAGATTTATGACCGGCACCACACCGATCTTGAGGTCCGCGTGCCTGGCCAGGTTGATCTTGTCGGTGACGACGCAGCCATGCAGGCCCTCGTAGAAGAGCAGGTCGCTCGGCGGAAATTCGCGCCATTCGGTGAAATGTCCCGGCGGCGTGCCGTACTGCTTCTCTTCATCCTCGTCATGGATGTAGGTGCGGGTCTTTCCGGTTCCCCGGCGGCCATATTCCTCGAATACCTCTTCGAGGATTGCCAGTTCATTGGCCTCGGCATGAAAGTGGGTGAAGTTCGGATTGCCTGCCTTTTCCTCCTCGGCCACCTTGGCTTTCATCGTGGCGCGGTCGTAGCGATGGAAAGCATCGCCTTCGATGAAGGCGGCCCCGATGTTCTCGCGCCTGAAGATCAACTCGAAGATGCGCTTGACAGAGGTAGTGCCTGCGCCCGACGACCCGGTGATGGTAATGATGGGGTGCTTTGCCGACATGATCTTCAGGCCCTGAAAAGGCCGCGGCGGCTGAACAGCGGCGCGCGCTCGCCAATGGCGCTCGGCTCGGTGTGGTAGCGGGTGATGCGCGCGACTTCCCGCGCCGATCCGAAAATCATGGGCACGCGCTGGTGCAGGCTCTCGGGTTCGATTTCGAGGATGCGGGTGATCGTATCGGTGGCGGCACCGCCCGCCTGTTCGATGAGATAGGCGATCGGGTTTGCCTCATAGACGAGGCGAAGTCGCCCCTGCCTGTAGCCCTTGCGCTTGTCGCCTGGATACAGGAATACGCCGCCGCGCATCAATATGCGGTAGCAGTCGGCGACCAGGGAGGCGATCCAGCGCATGTTGAAGTCCTTCTCGCGTGGGCCTTCGGTGCCTTCGAGGCAGTCGTCGATGTAGAGCCTCACCGCCTCGTCCCAGTGCCGGTAGTTGGCGGCGTTGATGGCAAATTCCTGGGTACGCTGGGGGATGACCCGGCTCTCGTAGGCCTGGACGAAGGTGCCGAGCCTGGCTGAGAGAACGAAGACATGCGTGCCGCTGCCGAGAGACAGAACGAGCGCCAGCTGC
This sequence comes from Mesorhizobium sp. WSM4830, assembly GCF_055811495.1. Classification (NCBI taxonomy): domain Bacteria; kingdom Pseudomonadati; phylum Pseudomonadota; class Alphaproteobacteria; order Hyphomicrobiales; family Phyllobacteriaceae; genus Mesorhizobium; species Mesorhizobium sp. WSM4830. The sequence continues at coordinate 86,287 of NZ_JBVVQI010000017.1, forward strand.
GGCCCGTAGATGAAGAAACCGGCGCCCAGCTGGTTCACCCCTGCCTGCAAAAATGTGGCGGCCGGATTCTTATCCGGCGCACCAATTGCAGGGAGAAGCGAGAAGATCGTTCCGATCGACACGTTGGTGTCGATGTTGGAAGAGCCGTCGAGCGGGTCGATGGCGATGGCGAGAGGCGCTTGCGGGTCGAGAAGCACCGGCTGCTCCAGTTCCTCGGAAGCGTAGAGCGCGACCGGAGCGTGGCGCATGGCATCGAGAAAGATGTCGTCGGCGAAGACATCGAGATCCTTCTGAACATCGCCGTCAGCATTGGCGCCACGGGTTCCGGCAAAGGCGGTGCCGAGTACCCCTTGATTGATGGTGTTGCGAATCGTGGTGGCCGCCTGCGTCAGCCGACGGACGGTCACTACGACCGCGGCGCGCAGTTCGTCCGGCTCGCCGAGATAGGAGTTCAGAAAAGCGTCGAGCGTTGCCGCTGGCATCGTAACCTCCCCATCCAGCCGCCTCTCCTCGGATCGGCCGGATTGGGGAATGAAAACAAACGACGCTGGATAAGTAAAATTCAATAACTTTACTTTGCCACTAAAAAAATTTTAGTATGCTATATGAGAAACCTCACGCTCAAGCAGTTCAAGACCGTTCAGGCAATCGTCGCCCACGGGAAAATCGTCAGTGCAGCCAAGGTGTTAGGCCTGTCTCCTCCAGCGGTGACGATCCAGTTGCGGCAGGTTGAGGAAGAGTTCCAGCTGGCCTTGTTTGATCGGACGGCGGACGGTATGCGTCCCACTGCCGCAGGTCTTGCCTTCGTCGAAACGGCACAGGCCATCGAGGAGCGGCTTCGTCTGCTCGAAGACAAGATGGATGCGATCAAGGGCGTGCGCGCCGGCAGCTTGCGACTCGGTGTCGTTTCCACGGCCAAATATTTCGCACCGCGGCTGATGGCTGCCTTCATGAAGGAACATCCCGACATCGACATGCGGCTTGCCATTGGCAATCGCGCCGAGACGATCGACAGTCTGAAGAATCACGACATCGACATCGCGCTGATGGGACGCCCGGCGAAAGAAGTCCCGGTGCGTGCCTCGGTCTTCGGCGATCATCCGCTGGTCATCATCGCGCCGCCCGACCACCCGCTGGCCTCGGTGCGCGAGATATCCAAGGAGCGGATCGCCCAGGAACATTTCCTCATTCGCGAGTCCGGCTCCGGCACGCGCATCTCGCTGGAAATATTTTTGAGCGACGTGCCTGGCCGCATTGACGATCTCGGCGTCGAGATGGGCTCGAACGAGACGATCAAACAGGCGGTGATGGCCGGGCTCGGCGTCGCCTTCATCTCTGCCCACGCCATCGCCTCGGAAATCGAGGCTGGCCGGCTGGTCATCCTCGACGTCGTCGGCATGCCGATCCGCCGGCAATGGTTTTCGGTGATGCGCAGCGATCACGCGATCTCGCCGGCGATGGCGACCTTTCACGATTTTCTGATGCGCAAGGGCGCGATGTACCTGCCGCTGTTCGGCAAGCTCTATCCGCACGAGGAGCCGAACACCGAACGTCGCGCGAGTTAGGGCGCGCGGCCCAAGGCAAACACTTCAGACAAACGATGGTGCGTACCAGCGGCTGATCGGCTGTGATCTCCAGACCGACGTCCACGAGCCGAGGATCGGGAGGCTTCGCTGGTGGCACGCATTTGCGGAGCCGAGGCGACCCGATCCAAGCGCTGGGCCACGGGGTAGCGCCCCCGCGTTCACGGAACGGGTGGGCTTTGACTGAGTTCTGCTAGCCAACAATTGGTTCGGCGACAGCTTCTTCGAGGCCAGCTGCCGCTTGGGCGGCAAGACCGCGGGCTGCTGCTTGTGAATCGTAGAATTCCTCAAGTGCATAGACTCTGCCCCACCGCAGGGTGAACACGTGGAGACCACGGTTGACGTACGTCACGTCGCTGGACCTGATCCACTCGTTCAAATAGTCGGCCTCTGGCAAATACGGCGTGTGGCCGCCCATCACGCGGCGCGGGATCGGACAGGACTGTTCCGTCCCTGGATATTTGTGGGAAGCGTTGGCGGTTTCGAAATTGACTGATTATCGCGCAGTGCCCCCAAAAAGCTCTCTCGATTTTTGCGGGCACGCAGAGGATTCAACTATCGCGCCGATCATTCTGCGCGCAGCGCTTCGATCGGCTGTAATCTTGCAGCCTTGCGGGCGGGATAATACCCGAAGAAGACGCCTACAGCCGCGGCAAAGCCGATAGCCAGCAGGACGGCACTGAGGTCGATGATCACGGGCCATTGGGCGATAGCGCCAACGGCGATTGCTGCAGCAATCCCAATAGCCGCACCTAGAATGCCGCCGAGCAAGGCCAGCGCTGCTGCCTCAACGAGAAATTGGGCAAGGATATCTCGCCGTCGCGCGCCGACCGCAAGCCGCAGTCCGATCTCGCGGACCCGCTCCGTCACCGTCACGAGCATGATGTTCATGATGCCGATCCCGCCCACCACCAGCGAAATTGAGGCCACCGCCGAAAGCAGCAGCGACACCACGCGTGTCGTCGAACCCTCGACATTCGCAGCTTCGGCGAGGTTGCTCACCAGGAAGCTGTCTTCCTGACCCGTCCGCAATCGGTGGCGCTGCCACAGAAGGTTGCGGATAGCTGCCATCGTGTCCTCGGCGGAGGCCCAATCGGCAAACTTGACGGTGATGTTGTGGACGAACGTCGGATTGGCACGGCTCGTGCCGATGAACTGACGGCGGACGGTCCTCAGCGGCACAAGTGCCACATCGTCCTGATCATCGCCCCACACGCTCTGACCCTTCCGCTCCAGCAGTCCGATCACCGTGAACGGCACGTCGCGGATGCGAATCGCAGCGCCTACCGGATCGGCTTTTCCGAACAACTTCTCCCGCATCGTCGTTCCGAGAAGCACCACGTTGGCGACCCGTTTGTTGTCCGCGGGGGTTATCTCCTGCCCGGCGATAACGCGCCATTCGCGGGCCGAGAAATAGTCCGGCGTCACGCCGCGCACCACTCCTTGCCAATTGCTGGAGCCGATCGTGAATTGCTCGCGGGCGTGGAGGAGTGGCGCGGCCACTACGACGCCCGAAATTTCCATTCCGATTGCCGCCGCATCCTCTTCACTCAGCCGCGGCGCGCCACCGGCCCCAAGCCGAACACTGCCCATCTTGGCACTGCCCGGACTGATGCTGATGAGGTTGGCGCCGAGACTGCGGATCTGGGCTGCGATGCGTTCGCGCGCACCAACTCCGATCGCGATCATCACCACGACGGCTGCAACACCGATGATGATGCCCAACATGGTGAGCGCGCTCCGCAGATGATGGGAGCGTAACGATCGCAGTGCCGTTCTTGTGCTACCGGACATCGTTGTAAGCCAGCGATAGATGGCGAGATCGGGCCTGTTGCGCGACAGGAGTGTCGGACACGACGTGACCATCTCGAAAGGCCACAATGCGATCGGCATGGGCAGCAATCTGCGCCTCATGGGTGACCAGCACAATGGTCAGGCCCTCCGCATTGAGGCGGCGCAGAATTGCCATGATCTCCAGCCCGGTCTGGCTGTCGAGCGCACCTGTAGGTTCATCGGCGAGCAGAAGTAAAGGCTCGGTCACCAAAGCACGGGCAATGGCAACGCGCTGTTGTTGTCCGCCTGAGAGTTCGGCAGGAGTATGTCTGGCCCGATCGGCGAGCCCTACCCTGGCCAGCATCGCCAGGGCTGCGCGCCGCCGCTCTCCGGCCCACATGCGGCGATAGACAAGCGGCAGTTCCACATTTTCCAACGCGCTGGCCCGCGGCAGCAGATTGAACGACTGAAACACGAAACCGATGTTGCGATTGCGGATCGCAGCGAGCTCATCGTGATGAAGTCCGCTGACGTTAACCCCGTTCAGCCGATAGCCGCCTTCGATGGGACTGTCGAGGCAGCCCAGAATGTTCATAAAGGTAGACTTGCCTGATCCAGAAGGTCCCATCACCGCGACGAATTCGCCGCGTTTAATCGACACGCTCACCCCTTCGAGCGCCCACACCGGCCCTCCGCCAATGCGGTAGCAATGGCGCAGCCGGTCGACTTCGATGAGAGCCATGGATGCCTCACCGCAACCGGAACTTGACCAGGACGGAAGACGCCTCATCGTCCCGATGCGGAGCAGTGGCAAGCCCTGTGATGACCTGCTGCCCCCCGGTCAGGTCGCCTGCCAGCACCTCTGTTGTACGACCGTCGGTGATTCCAAGCCGGAGCGAAACTAGCTTCGGCTCGCGGTCTGGGCCAATTACAAATACCTCGCCCGGGCTCCCCACTCCTGCGCCTGTTTCGATGGGCGGCGCGGTTGAGCGCCCCTCGTCCCCGGTATCGCTCGGCGGCCGAAAGCGCAGGGCCGCATTGGGTACTTTTAAGACTCCCTGTCGCTTAGCCACTATCACGCTGAGATTGGCTGTCATGCCTGGCAACAGCAGCTCATCGCGATTTTCGGCGCTAACGACCACTGTGTATGTGACGACGTTTTGAACGACCTGCGGCGCTTTGCGAATCTGCTTCACCGTGCCGGTGAAAATTCGGTCTGGATACGCATCGGCGGTGAACGTGACCGGCTGCCCAATCGCAAAACGGCTGATATCGGCTTCCACCACCGAAGCCTCCACCTGCATCTCTGTCAGGTCCTGAGCGATGGTGAACAATATCGGCGTCTGCAGGCTAGCCGCCAGGGTCTGACCGCCACTGACGGCGCGATTGACCACTGTACCGGTGACCGGCGCGCGTACAAAAGTGCGATCAAGGTCAATTTGGGCCTGCTGAAGCACGGCTTCCTTCTGCTTCACCTGGGCAAGCGTATTGGCGAGCTCCGCTTCGGCCATAATGAGTGTCGCCTTGGCGGCTCGAACGGCTGCCGATTGCGACAGTTCCTCCGCTTGGGCGGCGCTCGCCTGCGCCTTGGCGGAATTATGCGCGGTGTTGTCCCGCTCCCACTCACCCACCGCAATAATCTTCTGCTTAGCCAGCGAGCGTTTGCGGTTCACTTCCTGCGCCGCACCATCCAGTGTGATTTCAGCGCGTCTAGTCTGTGCCGCGGCAGAATCATATCTGGCCTCGGCGGTCTCCATCTCGGCCCTGGCCCGCTCGATCTGTGCCCGATGGACGGAAACCTGCGTTTGGGCCATCTCTCGCTCGGCGAGGGCTTGCGCTACTCTTGCTTCGTAAATCTCCGGGTCAACCCGGGCGATGACTTGGCCTTTGGTGACCTTGGAGTTGAAGTCGACATAGAGTTCCTTCACCCGACCCGAGAGCTGAGAGCCGACTTCCACCATAACAAGTGCGTTCAGCGTGCCAGCCGCCTGCACAGTTGTTACGACGTCGCCGCGCTCCACGACTTGCGTGCGATAAGCAGCGGTATCGGGCCGGATCGAGGACGGCTTGAGGAGAGCCGAGAGGTGATTGAAGACCGACAAAACCTGGCCGGAAGTCGCCGATGGCGTCGGTCCCATCGAGCTCTCGGGCGTCACCGCTACGCCGAGGATTACCGTAACGAACAGAATGCTGCGCATCATGTTCTGACCACCTCCGAGCCGGAAGGGAAAGGTAATCCCTTCCGGCTCTTAAATCTGTAGTTGGCAATGACGCAGCGGAGATCACACCGCAATAGAATAAGTTCATGAGCGGCCAACCACATAGACACTGATTCGAATATTTCGGCTGTTACTGCTTGCATTGACCTGGGTTACCCTCGCAGCCCGTCTCGGTCTTGTTGCCGACATTGCCCTTGCCTTCAGCCGTATCCTGCGTTGCCGTGCCGAACGCATTGCCATTCACATCCTTCGTAGTCTCATTGCATACGCAGTCCGGAACCGATCCCGTCTTTGTACAGGAAGCCACGCCAGCGGTGCCGCAGAAGTCTGTGCACTGCGTCGCCGACACGCCAGGACAGGTGTTCTGTGCCAGCGCTCCGCCTGTTCCGAGCAACAGTGTCCCACCAATGAAAGCCGCAGCCGCGGCCACCTTTAAGCCACTAGATCCAATAATCATGTTTTCCTCCCAAGTTTGCCAGAGCAAAGGCGTGCTGCGCAGGCCATCTCTGGCACTGGTCGGCAGCATGAGGGCGCGACAAAGCCCTCGATTACTTTGATCGACTATCGTTTGGAAGATGCGGAAGCTATGAGGCCTTCAGCAGCAAGTCTAGGCCGCCGGGCCTCTCATGACTCTTTCGCGTGAAGCACCCTCCGCAGCGCGCAAAATCGCCGCAATACTTGGCCTGTGCAAATCGGCAGCACTCATTGTCGTGCTCCAGTACGACGTCAGCAGGGATAATATGTCCCTTTGCTAATATATTAACAAAATCTACCGAAGCTGGCAACCAATATCTAGGACACGCCGGTGACATGCCGCTAAATCGATTCGTTGGATGCTATCAATGTCGCTGTCGGGCCCCCACATGGTACGCTATCGATAAGCTCGTTCAACTCGCTGTCTCTCGACCCGCCCTCGTCCTGTTCAGCATCGACCGTCGTTCAGCTAGCCTGTTCTTTCGGAAAACCAGAGGGACATTGCCAACCGTTTCGCGCGACCGCTCTCCAACAAATGGGAAGGGGTGCGGTTCGAGCAGGGCGGCTTTGGCGCCCCGGTGCTGCAAGGGGTGGCGGCGCTGTTCGAGTGCGAACTTGGGCCAGGCATGAGGCCGGCGATCATGTGCTGTTCATTGCCACGGTGAAGCATTTCCGCCGGCCGGCTCGACGAGGCGGGCAAGACGCCGGGCGCCTATACGACGGTGCCGTTCGTGCAAGAGTACTGGGAAGAGGTCTATCCGGTATCGGGAGATCTCGTCATCGGCGGATCTTCGGTCGCAGAGCCGTCGCTGAGTTTTGCCGCGAACACTACGCCTGCCGCCGCCTGGCATCTATCACGGTCCCTTCCGGTCGCACACCGGGTGCCTGCTGCTCGAGCTTCACTACTACGAGACTTACTTTTCTGGATGATGCCTTCGCGCAAAGCGCCTGCCGACGCTCGTGCTCGTCCGCCGCGTGCCTGGGCTTCTATGCTGGCGCTTGGTGCGAAGCCGCGATCGGCCGTCACCGCACCGTTTATTGACCAGAGGTTGGTACGTCTCCGTCCTTCGCCCTCCTGCTAGCCGGGTGATGATCCGCGCGCCGTCGGCATCGACGGTGAACTGAGAGCCGTCGATTTGAATTCATGAGTCCATCCGTCCTACTCGGGCGGCTGTGCCACCAAGACGGCTTCCATCGGTCGAATAGACTTACCGCCCTTTGTTGGCGCCCACTGACGCTCTCAGCCGGTGAGCGGCGGTCAAATCGTCCCCCGAAATGCTGTCGGGCCGTCCCCTCAGGCCGGACGGTGACGACGTGAGACGAGCTAGAACCGACAAACCCATCAAGGCAGGCTTCGCGGTCCGCCGGCCAACGAGGAAGCAGGGCACTTTGAGTTCTGGCCCATTTGTGGCCAGACGTTTGAAAATGGATACTCGGCGAGGTGCTGCATCGTCACATTCCCCAGCATAACTCATTGAAACCAATGCATAGGTGACGCAGGGCCTATCGGGGGCCCTGTCCCATTGTACAGACACATAACTGCCGCCGCGCTGATAGGACGGTAGGACCGATTACGGCGCGTTTCATTTAGGGGGACTCGATAGTGAGTTTGGCGGTGCATGCGGGTTGAGCCAACCCATGACGAATAAGATGGATAAGCCTATCAACCCCGGCCAAAGTATCGTTAATTGAAGGCTAATACACATAGACGCTCGAACGATCAGGGCCTGCCAAATACTTGAGGAAAGCCATGCGAAGGTTCATCTTTACGGCAATGTGCATTGCCGTCGCAACGGCCGCTAACGCCCACGATGGGTACGATGACAAGATTGACCCACAGACGAAATTCAAATGTTGCGGGGGCTTTGATTGCCGCGCCATACCTTCGTCTTCGGTACGGTCCATGATCGACGGCGGTTCCACTTACTTGCCGCATAATTTCAGTAGAGACAGGACACGGGGTGCGAAAAAGCAACGCAAAGACGGCTGATTAGTTATGTCGTAGGTATCTTCGGTATTCTCGCAAATATGGTATTGGCCATCCGGAGACTCCTGTACCCGCTCCCGTGGGATGGTGCGTATCTGCTATCCGGTCACGCTGTTCTTCATTCAGCTGCAAGCTGCGACGCGTTTCGATTGAGAGGGCCGTCCAAGGAGCGTGCAGGCGATCCGCGAGGCGTTTGGTATAGCGTACGAACCCTGCGGCGCGTGGATCCTCGCTGACGCAGACCGGAATGCGTTCGCCGGCCGGCCATGGTCCGACAATGGCACGTGCCTGCATCTGCGTCAGCAATTGCTCGTCGACGCGATCAGCCGTGCGGCGCAGGGCAAGCTCGCGCCGCGCCGTCAGATTGGCTGGCGAGAAGAAATGCTCCAGCGCCCGCTCTGCCTGCTTGGGAATGTAGACCTTGCCTTCCTTAAGGCGTTTGATGAGATCGTCAGGGGTGAGATCGATCAACTCGACGGAATCCGCCCCGTCGAAGATCGAATCCGGAACCGTCTCCTGAACGCAGATTCGTGTAATCTGCGCAACGACATCGTTCAGGCTCTCGATGTGCTGGATATTGACTGCGGTAAAAACGTCGATGCCGCTGTTTCAAGATTTCCTGCACGGCGAGGTAGCGCTTGGGGTGTACGACGCGTCGCCATTGAGCAGCGTTGCGGTGCCGTCCCACTGGGCAAACACGGTAGTATGCCACGGCCAGCCCTTCACCCAGATGTGGTTGACCGTGAGATGGAGATTGGGCAGGACGCGGCCGAGGCGCTCAAACCAGCGGCGCATGGCTTCGTTGTCGTGGCGCTCACCACCAAGCGCGTGGGCGCCGGAAACGCGGTGATGGACATGCGGCGCGAGTGCCTTCACCGCCTCATCCCAGCGATGGTTGTTGACGTGGTCGAAGCTCTCTCGGATCGATTTCTCGACAAAATAACTGTATAGCATTTGACCTCTCTTCCAAGCTTATTTGATGGCGTGATCGAGGGCACCGTGGCGCTCCGTCCGCTGATTCTGATGATGCTCGCCGCCATTGGGGAACGCTGGCGTTGATCCGGTGGAACCTTACTGGTTTCTGTCCGGTGGCCGCTGCCGTGGCCGTCTCTAATACGGCTTTTGCCTGCTCCTGGCGGTCTCGAGAGGACCATCCGAACAGGACGCCCGCCAGCACAATGGCGGGTCTCGTTTTCATGCCCATCTCCTCATATCGAGTAGATTGCGTTCGACCTCTATGTCGGCCGCGCGGAGCGAGAGCGCACGGTCAGCAGCACGCAGGTTGCGGTCTGCACGTCGGGTCAGCGTATTGTCGCGTCGGCTCGCAGATCCATGTCAGTCTCGGTCGAGACCGTCACCTGCTCGCCGGACCTTGAGAACGCGTAAAGCGAGCCTTGGTAGCCCGGCATGGAAAAGGCCACGGAGTCATTTTCGGCGAGACCCATGACGACGCGCAGCGGATCGCCCCCGGTCTTCGGCGCGAAAGTGGCGGTGACCTCCAGGAGGTCGCCGTCGACCGGGACGTAGTAGACCACCATGTCAAGGTGTCCCTCGTGCAGGCTGCCGCCCTCGATCGGGCGTCCGATGGTGACTTCCTCGGCAAAAGCCGGGGTCGCAAGAAACAGCGCGGCCAGGAGCGATGCGTTCAGGGTTTCGCGGAACATTTTCATATCTCCTTTTTAGATTGCGTTCGAACTCTATACAGGCTATAGATTACCAACGCAATCTAAAAAAGAGGTCAACGATGCGCGTAAGTCGTACTCGGGCAGCGGAAAACCGCGAAACCGTAATCAACGTGGCAAGCCGCCTTTTTCGGGAGCGCGGCTTTGACGGTATCGGCCTTAAGGATCTGATGAAGGGTGCCGGACTGACCCAAGGCGCGTTTTACAAGCAGTTCGCATCCAAGGACGACCTGGCGGCGCAGGCGTCCAGGCGGGCGATGGAGAGCGCCACGCATCGATGGTCGGCCGCGACTGCGGCAAACCCCGATGATCCACTTGGTGCGGTGATCGCGTTCTACCTCAGTATGGACCATCGGGGAGAAAAGATGGACGGCTGCCCGATCGTGGCGCTCGGCTCGGATGCCGCCAGACAGGGCAAGGACGTGAAAGCGCCGTTCGAAGCCGGGATCAAGGAGCATCTCGAGATCCTCGGCCGTTTCCTTGCCGAGGCCAATGGCGGGGAGTTCGATGGTAAGGCCATGGCCATTCTCTCGACGATGGTCGGTGCGCTGATGTTATCGCGCGTCATCAACGATCCTGAGCTCGCGCAGGCCTTTCTGGATGCGGCGGCCAATCACGTTCGTGAATCAGCCGGCGCTTGAACGGCGTGGCGGCGCGCCCGAATTGATAGGAAAATAGATGCGACGGATTGTTGTTACGGGCATGGGAGCGGTCACGCCCCTTGCTGCCGATGTTGAAACGTCCTGGTCGCGTCTCCTGGCCGGCCGCTCGGGCATCCGGAGGCTTGTGGATGATGTGGTGGGCGACCTGCCGGCGAAGGTCGGCGGGGTAGTGCCCTCCGCAGAAGAAGATCCGGACGCTGGTTTCGATCCGGAAGCCGTCCTTCCGCCGAAGGATCAGCGTAAGGTAGACCGGTTCATTGTCTTTGCCCTGGCGGCGGCAGAAGAGGCGCTTGCCCAAGCAAGATGGGTCCCCGCCTCGGAACGGGATCGCTTGCGCACGGCCACGATCATCGCCTCGGGCGTCGGCGGGTTCCCGGCCATAACCGAGGCGGTGCGCACGGTCGACCGGCGCGGCGTCCGCCGGCTATCACCTTTTACGGTGCCGTCCTTCCTGGTGAACCTCGCGGCAGGCCACGTCTCGATCCGCTATGGCTTCAAAGGTCCGCTCGGTGCACCGGTGACGGCGTGCGCGGCCGGCATTCAGGCGATCGGTGATGCGGCTCGCCTAATCCGCGCCAATGAAGCCGATATTGCCGTGTGCGGCGGGACGGAAGCATGCATGAATCTTGTCAGCCTCGGTGGGTTTGCCGCGGCACGCTCTCTTTCGACCTCCTTTAATCACCGTCCTGATGAGGCCTCCCGACCGTTCGACAAGTCGCGCGACGGCTTCGTCATGGGCGAAGGAGCCGGCATTCTGGTCATCGAGGAATTGACCCACGCGCTGGCGCGCGGCGCAAGACCGCTGGCCGAGCTTGTCGGCTACGGCACGACGGCTGATGCCCATCACGTCACCTCCGGTCCCGAGGACGGCGATGGCGCGCGCCGGGCCATGGAGATCGCAATCGCCCAAGCAGGGATTTCGCCGCGTGAGGTTCGTCATCTCAATGCCCATGCGACCTCCACGCCGGTAGGCGACCTCGGTGAGATCGAAGCGATCAAGAGCGTGTTCGGGCGCGATTTCGCGATAGCTGTCAGTGCAACGAAATCGGCGACCGGACACCTGCTCGGAGCCGCCGGCGGGCTCGGCGCTATCTTCGCAATCCTGGCACTTAGGGATCAGATGGCACCGCCGACCCTCAATCTGAGCACTCCCGATCCAGCCGGCGACGGGATCGACTTCGTCGCAAACCGGGCCCGGCCGATGGCGATGGGCTATGCAATCTCCAATGGCTTCGGCTTCGGAGGCGTTAATGCCAGCGCGCTGTTCCGGCGCTGGACGGATGATCTGGCCGGTGCGAGCACCGGAGGCGCTCATGATTGACGCCTTTCGCTCCGACCTTTCGGACTTCCCCCACGCCAATTCAATACGAAGAAAGAAGTGACCTCCATGAACAAGACCAATCTAGGCGTCGCCCTAGTGACCGGGGCATCCAGCGGCATCGGGCACACGACGGCCAAAGCCCTGCAGGACGCGGGCTTTCGCGTGTTCGGAACCAGCCGTCGCGCGGTCGTCGACCGATCCGATGGCGTTACCATGCTGGCCTGCGACGTGACCGATGACACGTCCGTGGCGAAACTTGTCCAGGACGTGCTGGCCGAGACCGGGCGCATCGACCTGCTCGTCAACAATGCCGGCGTTGGCCTGCTTGGTGGCGCGGAGGAGTCCTCGATGGCCCAGGCCAAGTCATTATTTGACGTGAACGTCTTTGGCGTTATGCGAGTAACCAAAGCGGTGTTGCCGACAATGCGCCCCCAAGGCAAGGGCAGAATCGTCAATTTGAGCTCGGTGCAGGGGTTCATTCCAGCTCCCTATTTCGCGCTCTATTCGTCGACCAAACATGCCGTTGAGGGCTATTCCGAATCGCTCGACCACGAACTGCGTAATTTCGGAATTCGCGTCGTGTTGGTGGAGCCCGCCTATACCCGCACCTCATTTGAAGAAAATCTCGCCAGGCCGGACCAGTTGCTTGATATCTACGACTCTGCGCGCGCCGGCATGAATGCAGCTGTGCGGAAAGCGATGGAAAAAGGCGATGCGCCGGAAGTGGTGGCCAGGACCGTTTTGGCGGCTGCGACCGATCCCGCTCCGAAGAGGCGCTATGCGGCTGGAAAAATGGCGCGCCAGGTCAGTTTCCTGCGCCGTTTCGTCCCGGCATCCGCATTCGACAAAAGCCTGCGAAAGCAGAACGGGCTTCCGGTCTGAGGTCGACAACAATGATATTCCTGTTTCGGTCGAACCTATGCGAGCGCGCGTTCCAGGAGTTCACATTTTTTGGCGCTGGCACAGCCAGACGCGCATCTTCGATGCGCCAGCGTCCGCGACTTAGCCCTGCGGTCATTGGCGTTAGATTAGCGCCATGTTATATTGCGGCGCGAAAGAGCGGGGGCCACGTTCCTTTCACACCCGTAAGTGATCCGTATGTGCGACCCCTGCAGACTGGTCGGTATCACGGAAGCTCCCGGGCATGGGGTTCGGGATTCGATGGGGACAAGGGGTAATGCTCTACACGCTCGTTATGATGGTCTGCCTGACGGATGTGCCGCAGACCTGTGAACAACGCGAACAGATGGTGGACGGCCTGGCGATGAATCCCGGGACCGCCTTCATGCAGGCGCAATCGCTGGTAGCCCAGTGGATCGGGACGCATCCCGGTTATTTCGTTCAGCGCTGGCGCGTGCTGCCCGGCCGCGGATCGTGATATCCGCCGCGAAGACCGAATGAGGTTCTATTTCTTCGCGGCCAGCGTTTCCGAGACGACCTTGGACAATTGATAAAGCCGCTGCTCGATTATCGTCGGCACTTCACAGACGTAAGTCAGTGATTGGACGCGTTCATTGAAAATTCGCGTTGCGAATTTCAGCTGTTCGGTTCGCCGATCGATCTCTTCGGGATCCGCATCCGGCTTTGCCCGCAACGCATCGACATCGGACGCTTCCTTGCGCAACGCGGCGGCCATTTCGAGCTGCTTGTGGGCGTAACGGGAAATACCGGAGATCACCTGCGAGCGCTCGGCGTCCATGTGATCGAACATACCTTGCACCAGCATCGCCATTTTGGGTGCAAGTTGCTCGGCCGGCAAGGAAGCGGCGAAATCCCTGATCTTCTTTTGAGCTTCCGCAATCGGCATGCGGCGAGCTGCCAGCTCCTCGACCAAGGCGGAGATGGTAGGGTCCTTCGACCAGCCCTTCGCCACTGAAGGAAGGTCCGGTCCGCTCCAGATCTGGCCGAGCGAGAGTTGCGGTACCTTGCGCTGTATGCAGGGCCAGTCTGGATCGGGGTTGGCTGCCATGGCGTTGACGCCCGGCGCGAGCATGGCAACCAGCGCCAGGCCGCGAACGTGAATCATTCGCGCCATCAGGCATTTCCTCCCGTGTCCTGTTTGCGGGTCATGAGGCCGCGCGAAGGGTCGTAGGCGATGATGGCGGCGGCAAGGAACAGCAGCGTGCAGCCGGCAACGACGCCCAGCGACAGCCAGTCGACCTGGCCGTAGAAGGCGAAGCGGATCAGTTCGACGGCGTAAGTAAACGGATTGGCGAGGCAGATTTTGTAGAGCAGGGGGCTAGCCTCCTGGATACGCCACAAGGGATAGAGTGCCGGAGAAGCGAAATAGCCGGGAAAGATGACGAAGTTCATGATGCCAGCGAAGTTTTCGAGCTGCTTGATCATTGAGGACAAAAGCATGCCGAGCGCGCACAGCATCATGCCTGACAGGAACAGCGCCGGCAGCACGGTGAGATAGCCAAGCGGCGGCGCCTTGACGCCCCAGAACCAGGCAACGATCAGGAACGCGTAAACCTGTGCGATCGACACGGCGACACCGGCGAGCATCTTCGAGATCAGTAAAAACCAACGCGGGAAGGGGCTGACCAGCAGAGTGCGCATGTTGCCCATTTCGCGGTCATAGACCATCGACAGCGAAGATTGCATGCCCGAAAACAGTAGAATCATGCCGCACAGGCCCGGCGTGATGTAGACCTCGTAGAGCACGTAGGTCTTGTAGGGCGGGATGATCGATACGCCGAGCACCTGGCGGAATCCGGCTGCAAAAATGAACAGCCAGACGAGCGGCCGAACCAGCGAGGATATAAAGCGCTCGCGCTGATGCAGGAAGCGCAGGCACTCCCGCACGACGATCCCTTTCAGGCAAACGAGGTAGTGGCGGAGCCCAAATTGTTCGAACTTCACCGGCGTGAGGGCGGCGACTTTTGCGGGCATTGCCGGAGCGCTCATGGCGACATCTCCGCGATGCCGCTTGTCTCGATGCGGTTGAGCCTGGAAAAGGCGTCGCGGATCGAACTGGCACCGCTGGTCGCAACGACATCGGTGACCTTACCCTTGGCAACCAGCTCGCCCTGCCGCAGCACGACGACATGGTCGCCGTCTTCGACCTCATCGATCAGATGCGTCGCCCACAGCACGCCGATGCCCTCGGTTTCGACGAGTTTGCGGATGGTGGCCAGAATGCCCGCACGCGACTGGATGTCGAGTCCGACCGTCGCCTCGTCGAGCAGCAGCAGGGAAGGGCGGTGGAGCAGCGCCCGCGCGATCTCGATGCGCCGCATTTGGCCGCCGGAAAGACTACGTGCCTTGTCATGCTGACGGCCCTGCATGTTGACTGTATCGAGCAGTGCGGCAATGCGCTGCCGGGCTTGGTGTCCGCCAATGCCATGCAACGAGGCGTGGTAGGAGAGGTTCTGGTGGACGCTGAGGTCGAGGTCGAGCGTGCGTGCCTGGAACACGATGCCGACACGCCTGAGCGCTTCGCCCGAAGCGCGGCTGACGTCATGGCCGAAGATGCGGATCGATCCGCGGCGGGTGCCGTAAAGATGGCTGATCAGTGAAAACAAAGTTGTCTTGCCGGCGCCGTTGAGGCCGAGCAGAACGGTGAAAGTTCCCGGTGCGATCGAGAATGAGACGTCGTGGAGCGCCCGCTTCGGACCATAGGAATGGCTGATACCGGCAACATCGAGCGCCGCCACCTCCTCTCCAGGTTCGCCTGTCCTCACATGCTGCATGCGGCTGGCTCCTTCGGGGCGCGCTGGTTATCTAGTGCACTTGCAACAGCCCGGCGGCAAAGATTTGTCATGTCGGCCTCCCTGATAATCGATGCGGTCTAGTGGGGCGATATGGCCACGCCCCAAGGCTGCTGGCCCACCGTGATCGATTGAACCGGCTCGTCGGTCGCCGTGTCGATGAAGGTGATGTCGTTGGAATTGCCGTTGGTGGTGATCAGCGTCTTCTGATCGGGGGTGAAGTCGAGATGCCAGACGCGCTGGCCGACCAGGATGTATTTTTCCACCTCGTAGGTTTCGGTGTTGATGACGGCGACGTGGTTCGCTGGGCCGAGCGCGACATAGGCTTTCTTGCCGTCGGCGCTGATCGCGATGCCGACCGGCTGGATGGTTTCGGGCCGCAGCCCCGCAATCGCGAACTGTATCTTCTTCACCACCTCGCGTTTGAGACTGTCGATGACGCTGACGGTGCCGCCGATTTCGGCGCTGACCCAGATCTGTGATCCGTCGGGCTTGAATTGCGCAAAGCGCGGACGCGTGTCGACCAGGACATTGTCGGTCACCTCATGGCTGTCGGTGTCGATGAAATGCGCCATGCTGGTGGTTTCGGAGGTGTTGATCATGGTTTTGCCATCGGGACTGACGGCCATACCTTCAGGCTCCACCCCAACGGGAATCTCGGTCATGACCTGCTTGCTCTCGATGTTGATCGCGGTGACGAGATTGTCGTCCTCGTTGGCGACGTAGAGCGTCTTGCCGTCGGGCGATAGCACGAACAGTTCGGGATCGGGGCCGGATGGCAGCGTGCCCACGATCTGCAGCGTCGCGGTATCGATGATTTCGATCGTATCGTCATCGCTGGCGCACAAATAGATGAACTTGCCATCATGCGAGATGGTGATGCCGCGCGGCCTCTGGCCGACTTCGACGGTCTTCACCACTTGCATCGTCGCCGTGTCGACGACCGTTATCGTATTGTCTTTCTCGTTGGAGACATAAACGGTGTAAGCCCACGCCGGATTGACCATGAAGCCGGTTGCGAGAATGGCGAGTGCGCAAGCTCGTCTCTGCACGAAAATTCCTCCCAATTGGTTCTACTTAAGGACGCATTTGGTTTCCGGCTGATCGACGCCGAGCGTATCGAGCTCGGAGATCTGGTGGAGATAACCCTCCTGTGGCGATGTCGAGACCACGGATTTGGTGTCGCCGAGCAGGATTGGTTGGCGAAGCTGATGGTTCCACTTGCGGAAGGTCAGCTTCTGTCCCTTGAAGGCGGCGACCGAGAAATCATCCGAGCGGATGTAGTCGCTGATCTTCTTCGGATCGTCGCCATTGGTGCGCGTGCTGGCTTCGCCCACCGCCCGCACCGCCGTCCAGGCCGACATATCCTTGGACAGCATTCGCCGGCCGGTCGTCCTCAGGAAACGGCTTTGCATTTGAATGCCACCCCATTGCTCGCTCGCGGGATGCCAGGAGGATGCGACAAGACCGGCCGTGCCAGCGACCAGCCGCGGTGTCCAGGTGCGGTAGGGCACATAGGTTCCGAACACCTCGCTCTCATCGGCAACAAGCACCACGTCATGCTCCGGCAGATCCTGCGTGAACACGGAAATCTGATGCTGTATCTGCGTGGCGCCAGTGTCGGTGCGGCGCGCCGTGCCAGTGTCTTTGAATTCCTTCTCGGCGACGATCTGGCCGCCGAAGCGGGCCGCCGCGCGGCGCAACGCGGCCGCATAGAGATGATCCCGCTCGTGCGAACCATAGAGCAGCACCCAATTCGGCCATTTCTTTACCACGAGATACTGCGCCAGAGCGTCGGCCAGCATGCTTCGCGTCGGCGCCACATGGAAAATGTTTATGCGGCAGTCTTCCTCGCGCAGGCTGTCGTCAGTGGCGCCGACATTGAAGACCAGAACGCCCTTGTCGCGGGCGGTGTCGGCGATCGACAGCAATTGCTTGGCTGAGAGGTCCGCGACAACATAGCGGTCACCTTTGGCAATCAGATCGTTGAACGCCCGAACCGCGTCGGCGTCCGGCTTGACCTCGGCTATGTCGAGGCTGAATTTCTGGCCGAGGAACTTTCCTGTCGTATTGTTGTCGCCGATCGCCACATTGGCGCCGGCGACACCTTCGTCGCGTGGCGGCAGGTCCAGAAGCGAAAGCGCCAATTGCGGCGCGTAGGCCCGCAAATAACCTATTCTGATTTCGGTTATCTTTCTTTCCGGCCTGTCGGTTGCGACCGGTTGCTTGCCCGTCGCTTCCTGGGCCATCAGGTCCGCAGCATTGGCGGTCTGGAAAAAAAAGCACAAAAAGGCCGCGAGAGTGCCTGGCACCGCGCTCGTCATCGATAAAACTGCCCATTCTTGCACTAAAGTCCGATTGTTCCCGGACCAGCGCGAATTCAAGGTGCCCACAATGAGCTTAGCGGACCCCACAAGATTTATCAAAGCCCTGCAAGTGGACTTACGTGTCTGCTTTAGTCCTATAGCTTTTCGGGGATATACGGCGGTGAATGAGCGTGTTGCGGTCTTCGACTCCGAGATCATCCGCAGCAATGCCGGAATGTGAAACTCTATGGGTTGTCTTGGGAGGATTGCCTGATGAAAACGCGCGCCGCTGTCGCCGTTGCCGCCGGAAAGCCGCTGGAGATCATGGAGGTCGACCTCGAAGGTCCCCGTGATGGCGAGGTGCTGGTCGAGATCAAGGCAACCGGCATCTGCCACACCGACGAGTTCACGCTGTCGGGCGCCGACCCGGAAGGCCTGTTTCCGGCGATCCTCGGCCATGAGGGCGCCGGCATCGTCGTCGACGTCGGCAAGGGCGTCACCTCGGTCAAGAAGGGCGACCATGTCATCCCGCTCTATACGCCGGAATGCCGGCAGTGCCCGTCCTGCCTGTCGCGCAAGACCAATCTGTGCACCGCCATCCGCGCCACGCAGGGACAGGGCTTGATGCCGGACGGCACTTCGCGCTTCTCGATCGGCAAGGACAAGCTGTTCCACTATATGGGCTGCTCGACCTTTTCCAACTTCACCGTGCTGCCCGAGATCGCGGTGGCCAAGGTCAATGCCGACGCCCCTTTCGACAAGATCTGCTACATCGGCTGCGGCGTCGCCACCGGCATCGGTGCTGTGATCAACACGGCCAAGGTCGAGCAAGGCGCGACGGCGGTCGTCTTCGGCCTCGGCGGTATCGGCCTCAACGTCATCCAGGGATTGCGCCTTGCCGGCGCCGACATGATCATCGGCGTCGACCTGAACAACGACAAGAAGCAATGGGGCGAGAAATTCGGCATGACGCATTTCGTCAATCCGAAGGAGATCGATGGCGATGTCGTGGCCCATCTGGTCAACATGACCAAGCGCGGCGCCGACCAGATCGGCGGCGCCGACTACACGTTCGACTGCACCGGCAACACCAAAGTCATGCGGCAGGCGCTTGAATCGTCGCACCGCGGCTGGGGCAAGTCGGTCATCATCGGCGTTGCCGGCGCCGGCCAGGAGATCTCGACGCGGCCGTTCCAGCTGGTCACCGGCCGCACCTGGATGGGCACCGCCTTCGGCGGCGCGCGCGGCCGCACCGACGTGCCGAAGATCGTCGACTGGTACATGGCCGGCAAGATCGAGATCGATCCGATGATCACCCACACGCTGAAGCTCGAGGACATCAACAAGGGCTTTGACCTGATGCATGAAGGCAAGTCGATCAGGAGCGTGGTGGTTTACTCGTGAAAGAGGTTCAAATTCGTGTTCGTATCCGGTTCGTCGATTGGGAGAGATCGGAGGTCCATCGAATACAGAATTTCGGAGAGGATCTGTGGCGCAGCTTCAGGGATAATAACCGTATTCAGATCGACTTGGGCGAGATCGATCGTGCGGTGGATGAAATTACCTTTCTCGTGCGCGACACTTTTTTGAAGAGGAGCCTGCCCGAGGTACACCACTTGCTAAAGGTGCACTTCATGGAAACTGAAGCGGTAATCGAAACGGAACCAGCATAGAACCAAGGGAGGAGACAAAAATGCCGGAAAAACTGCATCCTAAAATCGACAATGGACTGCCCAGGGAAAAGGCCGATTTTGCCGGCGGCACGCTGGTCTGCGCCTGCACCAGCAACCCGGTCAAGGTGAAGGTCAAGGGCCAGATCGCCCACAACCATGCCTGCGGCTGCACCAAATGCTGGAAGCCGGAAGGCGCGCTGTTCTCGGTCGTGGCGGTTGCCGCTACAAACGACGTGACGGTGACCGAAAACGGCGACAAGCTGAAGGTGGTCGATCCGGGCGCGCTGATCCTGCGCCATGCCTGCACGGGCTGCGGCGTCCACATGCACGGCCCGGTCGAGCGCGACCACGCGTTCAAGGGGCTGTCCTTCATTCATCCGGAACGCTTCCAGGAAGACGGCTGGTCGCCGCCGGGCTTCACCGCCTTTGTCTCGTCGATCATTGAATCCGGTGTCGATCCGAGCCGCATGGACGGTATCCGGTCACAGCTGAAGTCGATCGGGCTCGAACCTTATGATTGCCTCAATCCCGGCCTGATGGACTATATCGCCACCTGGACGGCAAAAAGATCCGGCGCGTTGCCGGCCTAACGACCAATCAGACATTATCCTTTGGGGGCCGGACGAAATCGCCCGGTCCCATGCGTTGGAACGAACGCAGGCGAGCGCGTAGACGGACGCGCTTCGTAAGTCATTGCCGACGTGCTGTCAGCCTCGGGGGCGTTGGGCTCAACGGGAATACGCTGGAATTGGTCCAACCGGATCGTGTGGCTTCAACATCAGCGACTGCGATCATTCGGTTCTGACTTGGCGCAGCCCAGTTCGGCCGATTTGGGCCACCGGGCAAGGCATTGCATTTCAGAACGGCCACATCTGCCGCGTGGCACCGCGGAAATCATGGGCACATTCTGCTTTAGCCGGCCAAGATGGCAATGTACTATTTGCCAATAAGCTGGCCATGGTTGCAGGACTATTCTAGGCCAGACCAAACCGAAATGAAGCTGATGACCGATCGCGCCAGATTCCTGATCATTGACGACCATCCGCTGTTTCGCGAGGCGCTGCACAGCGCCGTCCAGATGGCCTATCCGGAGGTTGACACGGTGGAAGCGCGCTCGATTGCCGAGGCGCTCGAGCTTCTGACGGATGCCAAGCCGTTCGACCTGGCGCTGCTCGATCTCAGTATGCCCGACGTGCATGGGTTTGACGGGCTGCTGCAGCTCAGGACGCGTTATCCGCGCCTGCCGGTGGTCATTGTATCCGGCTATGAGGAACCGAAGATCATTTCCGAGGCGCTGTCCTATGGTGCGGCAGGCTTCATCCCGAAATCGGCGCGCAAGAGCGACCTTGCCGCGGCCATCCGCTCGGTGATGGAAGGCGCGATCTATGTCCCTGGGACCTATGAGGGCCGGCCGCCCGACGCCGACAGCACCGACCGCGCCGAGATGGTGCAGCGCCTGGCTACGCTGACGCCGCAGCAGCTCAAGGTGCTGCAGATGCTGCGCCAGGGCCTGCTCAACAAGCAGATCGCCTATGAGCTGCAGGTCGGCGAGACCACCGTCAAGGCGCATGTCTCCGAAATCCTGCGCAAGCTCAACGTCTACAGCCGCACACAGGCGGTGATCGAGGTCTCGAAGCTCGACAATGCTGAGCTGTTTCGGGACCAGGCGGGGTTTTGATCGCCCGGTCGCCTGCGAACAAAGATGGACACTTCACCCCTTCTGTTGTTCTAAATTTTCATCAAAAAAACTGCACCAAGATAGAATATTCCAGCTTTGTTATAGAAATGAATACTTCCTCCATCGTGCAGGCGAAGACCGCGGTCGGAATCGCTGTCAAACGTTTTATCGTAGTTGAATCCGACAGAGTTAATCATCAGATATTCTAGAACGTTACTCATTTGTAATAGTTTTTTGGAAATTATTTCGCTATCAAGCTTTGGAAGGCTGACCTCGCCCTTGCTCGTTTTCCAAGGATATAAGCCGTAGTACCCAACAGTTTTCAATTCGTTTGTTTCGTCTAGTCCGACCTCGAGGTCGTCGAAGCACATTATATTCTCCCCTTTCTCCCAAAAAGGGTCGGGACCAAGCGCCCGATTGATGGCTTCCGGCACTGACGTTTCATCAAGTTGGTACACAGCCTCTCCTCGAAGAATGCGCCAAAAGGGAGATGTATAGTGTTCAACTTTTTTCTTATTGCGGTTGGTCATTGTTTTGTTCGCCGCCATCTTCGCCACCACCTTCATTGCCTCCTTGTTCCCCCGCAGCGTCATTCTTGGCCTTGCCCGCGACGGCTTCAATGTCTGCAATCCAAGTCCGGTGACAGCGCACCATTTTTCTTCGTCACCTGCCTCATTTTCGTGGGTTCACGGCTTTGCCTATTTGCTCCGCAATCCGGTCAGCTGCGTTACCTGGTGCGGCAGACCAGGAACGATAATGCGGGCGAGGCGAACCATGCAGTCAATCTACGGACAACGACGGCCGGGCGAACAGTAAAAATGCACTGTCACCGTATTTGCTTCTATTAGATCCGAACGTTCACTCCTGGCGTCATTGCTTGTTCCAAATTCTCCAGCTTGTCGCTTCAAGAAACACGATTGACGTATTTCCTTACGAGGTGGCGCGTCGTCTGGTTGGCCGATCGGGACGATGACACTGATGACAAATACGGCTGCAATTCTTGTCGATCCTCGCTCGAAAGTGACGGCAGCCAAACCAGAGCCTTCTGAGCATTGAAAAACGCCGCCGCCACAATTTTCCAAAGAGGAAACTGCTGGCCGCTGCCTCTAATTAGCGATCGAGCGATGATATTGGACGCTCGCTCAAACGGTTCGTCTAAGAGGATGAAAAGGCGGAAAAAATCTCTCACCTCGCTGAGAGAGTAGGAGCCCTTGCTCGTCTCCAAGAGCCACAGACCATGATCGTATCGCAACTGGAATTCTTGCACTGCCTACATATCCTCAAAGTGAACAAGGACTAATGCGCGGAAATCCAATAACGAGCGTTCGTCGTGTTCATTGTATACATGGAACACCTGACCCTTGCGCAAGGCTAACGCCTCTGAGACGTCAAGCCAGCACATGCGCCAGCACGCCGCGCAGTCGCGCCGGCTTCAGCGGCTCATGTCGCAGAAAACCGCAGCCCCGTCATTCCCTGCGAATCATATATGTACTTGAATTTGTCAGAAACAATTATATGGAATCTCGTCCCAAAATTATCATTCAGGCGAAAAATGTCAAACTCGGTCGAGAAATCATCGACCAATCTTAGCTGATCAATGCGGTATATGTCTCCGTCCTCAAATGTTTCGAAAATAGATTTGGAAAAGTCGAACCCACTTATCTCCTCCATGGGTACATATATTTTCAAGTCGCCTCTGTCCGTCTTGGCCGTATAAAGGAGGTGCTTGCTTCTCGAAACAATCGGACCAAACGCCTCGAATATCTCGCGCTTTGCAAACAAGACGCCTGGATGAGAGCCTGGTACGAAATCCGGGATAGGTAGCAGCCGCTCGTCATCAAAGCGAAAAAGCAACTTACTTTTGTCGATAGGCCCGGCTTCCTCCATCTCGAGGAAAGCCTGGGATCCATTTGTATTTCCGTCGTCGACGAGAATACAGTAGTCTCGGGCGTTTTCTTCAATTCTCCAATACATCCTTGGCCTTTTCAAAATTTGGTTCTGCCTGGTGCAGTTCGCCCATGCCCTCACAAGGGATCAAGCCAGCAGATGCGCCAGCAGCGCCCTTAGTTGGGCCGGCTTCAGCGGCTTGCGCATCAGCTCGATGCCGGCGGCGCGGGCGGCGTTGGCGACTGTCTCCGAACCGTCGGCAGTGACGATCAGCGCCGGCACGGCGCGACCGAGATAATCACGGACCTCGGCGATTGTGGTGGTGCCGAGGTCGCCGGCGTCGAGATGCTGGTCGGCTATGACAATATCTGGCAACCAGTCGGTATCGCCAAGCAAGTCGAGCGCATCACCGGTCGAGGTGGCGGGGCGCACCAGGCATTGCCAGCGCTCGAGCAGGGAGGTCATCGCCTGCAGCACGTCGATGTCGTTCTCGACCAGCAGCACCCTTGTGCCGAACAGGCCGTAGCCGCGCGGCCGCTCCATGTCGATCGTGCTGGCGATTGGATCGGCCGTGTCGCCGATCCCGACCGGAACGTCGATATGGAAAATCGTGCCATGTCCGACCTTCGACGAAAACGTGACGGGATGGCCGAGTGCCGCGGCGATGCGGCGCACGATGGCTAGCCCCAACCCCAGCCCGCCGGCGGCAAGCCCGGCATCCGTCGGGATCACGCCGCGATGGAATTCCTCGAACACCGCCTCGCGCTGGTCGTCGGGGATGCCGCAGCCGGTATCGGCGACGTCGATGCGGATGGTGTCGCCGCGATGCCTGGTGCCGACCAACACGCCGCCCGAGCGGGTATAGCGCAGTGCATTGGACAGGATGTTCTGCAGGATGCGGCGCAGCAAGGTTCGGTCCGAACGAACGAGCGCATTGACCGGCCGGAACTTCAGCGTCAGCCCCTTCATCTCCGCGACTGGCTGAAAATCCGAGCGCAGAGACGAAAACAGCGTCTCCAGGCTGACATCGGTGATGTCGGGCTGCACGACGCCCGCATCGAGCTTGGAAATGTCGAGCAAGGTGCGGAGCAGGTCCTCCATCGTCTCCAGCGATCGCTCGACCTGGCGGACCAGGTTTCTGCCTTCGTCGCTGGTCTGTACTTCGGCAAGCGCCGAGACCGACAGATGCGCGGCGTTCAGCGGCTGCAGCACGTCATGGCTGGCGGCCGCCAGGAACCTGGTCTTGGACAGGTTCGCCAGCTCGGCGTTTTCCTTGGCCGCGTTCAGGTCGATGTTCGACTGCTCCAGCCGGCGCAAGGTCGAATGCAGCTCTTCGGTGCGGCTGCGCACCCGGCTCTCGAGCGAAATGGCGGTCTGGAACAGCGAAAAGGCATTGCCTTGCTGGTCCATGGAACGCTCGACGCGGCTGATCAGCGCGGCGTTTATTTTCTTCAGCCTTTCCAGGTCGTTGATGTTCCTGAGCGGCATCCCGGATTTCCTACTCCGCCGCTTCGGCCGCGTTGCGTTCACCAAAGGCGATGCCGGTGAAGGTCTGGTTCAGATGCATCGAACGGTACTGTTCGCCATAGGTGCCGAAGCCGAGGACGTTGTTGACCTTGTAGAGTTCCGAAATCTCGCGATAGACCTGCCGATTGCGCGCGTCGAGCCGGCGCAGCACGCAGTCGAAACCGAGGATCAGGTCGATGCCGCCAAGCCTTTCGCTGACGTCGCTGAGAGCGGCGCGGGTCGCCTCGACCATGTCCTTGGGCTGGGCGACGGCAAGCACGACACCATCGTCGATGGCGCAGAAGAACGACAGCGAGCCGTCCGCGTGCATCTTCTGGATTGAACGGCAGTAAAATTCGCCGCCGACTTTCACCACCACCGGGTGCGAGGCAAAACTCAGTGGCGTCAGCATCTGCGCGACGACGCCGACCGAGGCGGCATATTCCTCGGCGGCAATGGTGGCGTTGAATTCGCGCACGATGCGGTGGTCGGGATCGGATGCCGTCACCACCAGCTTCTCGTCGGTGGGAACGAAATTGTCGGTCTTGAACACGTGGAAAGGAATTTCCGTAGTGATCAGCACGATAATGGCGCTGTCGGAGGTCACTTTGCCGTTCGAGATCAGCCGCGTTGTCTCGAATTTCAAATCATCGCCAGCCGACCCGCCGATCAGTGGGATGTCGTCGAGCCCCCAATGAATGGCGGAGGTCACCGCTTCTTCGGCATAGGACAGCCCGTCGATCAAGCAGAGCGCGAAAGTGGTGTCGGCTCGCTCGTGCCCGAGGCGGTCGCGTAGCGAACGCCTCAGCGCCTCGACTTCGCCGGTAATCCCGTCCATGCCCGATGAGGACAGATTTTCGACCATGGTGCTGGCTGCCGAAAACGATACGGAGGGAAGCAGCATAGCCAGGATCTGGCCTTCCTCCAGCCCCCTGGGCGTTATCTCACCGGCCGTCGAGCAGCCGGCATAGTGGAGCGCCGGCGCGTGGGTCTTCAGCGCTTCCGAAAGGGCGACGGCCTCTATGAGACTCTGCGAGAAAAACAGGAGGGCAAACCCGGCGTCGATGGCCACTGCTTCCGCTGCCACCGCCCGGGCGAACGCATCCGCGTCGGATTCGTCGGTGGTGAGCACCGAAAGGCCGCATGCATAGCGCGTCCGTGACTTGGCCAGCGGCTTCCTCCTCCATTTCCTCCGACGCTTTTTTTGTGCGCGTCTGGCGCGCGGGCGTCGAGGTCATTGTTGTCTTGAAGCGACGCTTTGGCAATGAGCCAACATGATGGATCTGAAGTTTCTGCCGTTTGACGGTGTCAGCGCAGCCGCTCACGGACGGAAGGCCGCATCGCACCGCTATCGCGTTCGCTTCGTTACGCCGTTCCTGGCTTTGCGTGACAACTGGGTCATCCAGCGGGCAGTGGAAGCAAAGCGCAACATCACGACTGATGCTAAGTCCGTAAAAGAGGTGCGAAACTTCGTAGGAGTAGGTCTTCGCGAGTGACGAGCAGGAGATATTTGTCACACCGCCTCTCGTTCTCGAAAGTAGCGCGAGCGCTACCGAGGAAGGATCAGCCGAATCCGGCATCCTTCACCCTTCACTGACTGAAACACGCTTGAAAATCGGGCCTGTGTAGACTAAGTTGCATGGACTAAGTCATGAGGTCTGCAATGCACACCGTCAATATTCACGAGGCCAAGACGCATCTGTCTCGTCTTGTCGACAGGGCGGCCAAAGGCGAATCCTTCATTATCGCCAAATCCGGCAAGCCGATGGTCAAGGTCGTTGCCATAGACGCACCTGCGGCCGGCGAAATGCGTCGGGTGGGGTTTATGGCCGGGCAGTTTTCAGTTCCGGACGATTTTGATCGCATGGCCGATGACGAGATCGAAAAGCTGTTCGGCGGCGACACATGAAATTTCTCTCGATACCTATCTTCTGCTCTGGGCGGCGGGCGAGCCCCAAAAGCTCCCGCCGGCAGCCCTCGCTGAGATCGAGAATGCCGATAACCACTTGACGTTCAGCGCCGCAACTCCCGGGAGATTGCCATTAGACGCGGTCTGGGCCGCCTTGACTGTAAGGTCGATGCGTCTTTTACGTCGGCGTCTGATCGACAATGGCTATCATAAGCTGCCAATGACCGGCGAGCATGCCATTGCAGTGGAGGGGCTTCCACCTATCCACAAGGACCCCTTCGATCGGATGCTGATTGCTCAATCGATTGTGGAAGGCATTACTTTGCTGACTGTCGACGATCTGGTCGCGCAGTATCCTGCGCCGGTCCGTCGTCTGTGATCAAGGATCAAGCTGGACCCAAGCCCCTCGGTAGGGTAGTCAGCTATCGCTTCAGACCAGCCATGAAAGCCTTTACTCGAGCAGAGTCGACTTGGTTCCACCAGACGCCGTCGTGCTTCAGCGCGCTGGCGATGATGACCCCGTCGACAATGGCGAGGATATCCTTGGCGTTATCCGGGGTGACACCGCTGCCGACCAGCGTCGGCAGGCCGGCAGCCTGCTTGATCATACTTATGTAGCCCAAATCCGCGGCGTGGCCGGTACGCTGGCCGGTGGCTATGATGGCATCGGCATCGAAGAAGACCAGGTCCTTGACCAGTTCCTCCACCGGGCGGTCGGCAACGATGGCGTGTGCGCCGTGCTTGACATGGGCATCGGCGAAAATGCGAATGCCGTTGGCGCGCAGCCTGGCGCGGTAGCGCGCCGCGCGGCCAGACTCGCCTTCGACAAATCCCTCATTGGCGACATAGGCGTTCGCCCATTGATTGACGCGGACGAAACCGGCGCCGGCAGCGCTGGCGATCGCCAAGGCCGGGATTGCGGCATTGGCCAGCACATTAATGCCGATCGGCCTGCCGAGTTCGCGGCGGATGCGGTCGGAAACGACCGCCATATAGGCGGCCGTCTCCGGGCCGATATCATCAGGCTTGGCGAAGGGGATGTCGCCATGGTTCTCGACGATGACGCCGTCGCAGCCGCCGTCGAGATAGGCTTTGGCGTCGTCGAGCCCGCGCTGGTAGATCACTTCCACGGCCTCGCCGTCATAGCGCGGCGCGCCGGGCAGCGGCGCCAGGTGAACGACGCCGATCACCACCTTGGTGCGGCCGAAAAGGTCTAGCAGCGCGTCGCCGCCGGATTGGCCGATCTGGGTCATGAGAGCTCCATTTGATCGATGAGCGCCGCCATCTCGGAGGCGGAAGGACAGGACGCCAGCGTGCCCGGCCGTGTCACGGCGATTGCGGCGGCGGCTAGCGCCAGCTCCAGCGCCGAGATGACCGGCATGCCCCTGGCAAGCCCACCGGCCAGACAACCGCAGAACACATCGCCCGCGCCGCTGGTGTCGAGCGCTTCGACCTGCGGCGCCGGCAAGCGAAGCGGTTCCGTCCGGTCCGTGCTAAGCACGAGACAGCCTGCGGCACCGAGCGTGATGACGACGGCGCCTGCGCCTTTGGCCTCCAGCGCGCCGGCGGCTGCGGTCATGTCATCCCGGCCGGTCAGGGTTTTCGCCTCTGATTGGTTGACCACCAAAACCTCCGCCAGGCCGAGATCGGGCAGCGAGGACGTATCGATCGGGCTGGCGTTGAGAACGGTACGCGCACCGTTTCCCTTTGCCGCTCTGAGGCAGGCATCGGTCACGGCAGTCCGCAAATTTCCCTGGCAGACGAGGATGTCGCCGGGCGCGATCCAGCGGACAAGTGCTGTCTGCGTCACCGGATCGAAGGCTTCGCTGCAGGCGACGCCGCTGACGATGAAATTCTCTCCGCCTTTATCGACGACGATGGCCGAGCGGTCGCTCGGCAGCTCGAATTCGCTCACCTCAAGGTTTGACAGCTCGCTGTCGAGGCGGCCCCTGATCCACGCGCCAGCGGCGTCCTTGCCGAGCGCCGTCCAGAACGTCACCTCCGCACCGGTCCGTGCTGCTGCGACTGCCTGGTTAGCGCCCTTGCCGCCGAGCCCGTCGGCATAACTCATGGCATTCAAGGTCTCGCCGGCGGCAGGGAAGCGACCAACGCGAAACACGGTATCGACGCAGGCATTGCCGACGACGTGGACATGCATGGCTCAGTTCTCACCGGTCGCCCAGCCAAGCATCTGTTCGAACAGGGTCTTGTAGCCTGGCCAGGCGATGAATTGCGGCGGCAGCCAATGCGGCCCGACATCGGATGTCCAGGCCACGGTGCGGCCCTTGCCGTAATGGCCGGTGACAAGCAGCGGCAGCGAGTCATAATCCGACGACACGCTGGCCAGGACCTCGGCCCCGGCCTTGAGCGTCACCTCATTAAAACCGAGCAGGATCGGCCAGTCCGAGCCGAGGCCCATGAGGATGGGATGGCTCGACCCTGGTTTCGGCACGGGCGCAAAACCTTCGGGAACCTCGACGCGGTCGTCGTAGGCCAAGCAATTCACCGGCAGCACGTCCTCGACCGGGGTCTTGCGGTAGCGCGCGCCGCCATTGATGCCCTGGAAGCTGTAGTAGCCGCCGAACATCAATAGACCGCCGCCGTCGCTGACGTAATCGCGCAGCAGGCGCAGGCGGTTCGGCGTCGGCTTGGAGTGGACCCAGGTGTCGGGATGCAGCAGCAGCGTGTTGGCGCCGATGTCGGAGAGCACGACCGCGTCATAGGCCGACAGCGCCTCCATCGTCTGCGGAAAGCCGCGCTGCGCCTCATGCGCCGGCATGAAGGTGACGTCGAAGTCGGTCGCCTTCAGCGCGCCCAGCAACTCGTCCGCGCCGGTGTGGTAGGTGACGGTCGGAAACTGATCGAAACCCTTGATATGGGTCGCGGTCGAAACCCAGGATTCGCCGGCAAGCAGGATTTTCTTCGTGGACATTTGAACTCCCGTCGTAACTCGAGGCCATTCAGAGCCGCGCGAATACGCTTTTCGGATTGGCGATCAGCATGCGGTCGATAGCAGCCTGCTCGACGCCGTGGCGTTTCAGGCGCGGTATGAAATGCTTGAGGATATAGCCATAGCCGAAGCCGCCGAAGCGCGTCAGCATGATCTTGAGGAATACATCCTGCGACAACAGCAGGCGGTCGCCGAAGCCCGCCTCGACAAGGGCAGCGATGGCGCGTGCATTCTCCTCGTCGGAGGGCGATTGCGCGTCCTGATCGGCGTAATAATAGTCCATGCCGATCATGTCGTATTCGAGGAACGCGCCGCGCCGGGCGAGGCTTTTCTGGTAATCGGGATCGTCGTGGCTCGGGTTCATGTGGCAGAGCACGGTGTGACGAAGATCGGCGCCTTCGGCCTCGACGATATCGAGCACCTCATGCGCCAGCCGCTCCCAGCCAGGCAGATGGATCGACAGCGGCACGCCGGTGATGCGCGAGGCGCGTGCAGAAGCGCGCAGCGACTTGCGTTCCTCGGCGGTGAAATCCTTGCTGACGCCGATCTCGCCGATCAGCCCGGCCATGATCGCCGGCTGCGTCTCGCCGCCGCCGACATCGTTGACAATGAATTCGGTCACCGCTTCCACATCCATCGCCTTCAGCCATTCGGGATGGGTGTGCTCGAGATAGAAGCCGGTGCCCATGACGATCTTCAGGCCGGACATGCGGCTGATGCGGGCGAGCTTTTCGGGGTCGCGGCCGATGCCGATATTGGTGGCGTCGACGACGGTGTGGCCGCCGAGTGCGCGATAGCGCTGCAGCTCCGACAGCGCTAGGTCGGCGTCGTCGAGCGAGACGTTGTCGCGGTTGACGTAAGGGTTCATGCGCAACTCGCCGACGATCTCGATGTTCACCGGCTGCTCGGCGATCGCCATCTCATCGGGATGGCAGGGGCACTTCCAGCTGCGCGCGCCGTCGAGCAAGATGTGCTCGTGCATCAGCGTGATGCCCATCTCCTCGACCGGAACCGGGCCGAGCACGGTCATCACATGACCGGTTTCGACCCCGATTGGGAGCCGCTGCCTGGGCACCGCGTCATCGAACAGATCGCTCATCGGCTCAACGGCTCCGCACGGCGCCGCGGAACAGGCGGAAGTTCAGCCAGATGGCGATCAGGATGATCGTTCCGGTGACAATCGGCGTCAGGAAAGGCGACAGATGCGCCAGGATCAGGCCGTTGCCGATGACGGCCACGGTCAGTGCGCCGAGCACCGTGCCGATGATCGTTCCGCGGCCGCCGAACAGGCTGGTACCGCCGAGCACGACGGCGGCGATGACTTCCAGCTCGAAACCCTGTCCGGCATTCGAAGATCCCGATCCAAGCCGGGCAGCAATGATGATCCCGGCGAGGGCTGCCGCGGTGGCGGAAATCACATAGACGAAGAGCGTCGTCTGCCGCGTGTTGACGCCGGCACGCCGCACCGCCTCGGCGTTGGCGCCGATACCCGTGACATAGCGGCCGAATGGCGTCTCGTTGAAGGCGAGATAGGCGATGGCCAGAATCGCCAGCGCGATCAGCGCCGGCACCGGCACGCCAAGGAACCACGCGCGTCCCAGCACGGTGAAAGCGCTTCCGGGCTCGATCGGGATGGAATAGCCGCCGGTGATCAGCAGCGCCACGCCACGGATCACCGAAAGCCCGGCAAGCGTGACGATGAAGGACGGGATGCCCTCATAGGCGACGAAATAGCCCTGCACCGCGCCGAGCAGGGCACCGAGCGCCAGCATGGCGAGGATGGCGACTGGCCAGGGCAGGCCGAACTGCAAGAGCGTCGCCGACAGCGTCGCCACCAGCGCCAGCACCGAGCCGACGGAAAGATCGATGCCGCCAGTGGTGATGACGAAAGTCATTGCCGCGGCGACGATCAGCAGCGGCGCCGACTGCCGCAGGATGTTCAACAGATTGGGCGATGTCAAAAACGCGTCGGTCGCAACCGAGAAGATGATGCAGACGACCAAAAAGAACAGCGCGATCGAGACGACACTGCCATTGGCGATCAGCACATCGCGCCAGGTGCCCTTGTGCACCCGTGGGGGCTGGGCGGCATGGATCGCGTCGCTCATGCCGGCGCCCCACCGCGATAGCCATTGTTGGCGGAACGCGCACTGAACTTGCGGCCGACGATCAGATTGACCACGTCTTCGATATTGGTCTCGCCGATCAGCCGCTCGGCGACATTGCGCCCTTCATACATGACCTGGATGCGATCGCAGACGAGGAACAGATCCTGCAGCCGATGGGTGATCAAAATAACGCTGACACCGCGCGCACTGACCGCCCGGATCAGTTCGAGCACCGCCTCGACTTCGGCCACGGCAAGCGCTGCCGTCGGCTCGTCCATGATCAGCACGGCCGGCTCGAACGAGGCGGCGCGGCCGATCGCGATCGACTGGCGCTGCCCGCCGGAGAGGTTTTCGACCTTGAGCCGCGTGTCGGCAATGACGATGCCGAGCCGATCGAGCATCTGGCGCGTCTCGTCATGCATGCGCTTCTTGTCGAGAAAGGAAATACCGGCGATGCGGCGGCGCGGCTCGCGGCCGAGAAACAGATTGCCGGCGACATCGACCGTGTCGCAAAGCGACAGGTCCTGGTAGACCATCTCGACGCGCGCCGCACGTGCGTCCGCCGGCGAGCTGAAGATCACCGGCTTGCCGTCGATCTCGATGGTGCCCGCGTCGGGAACCACAGCCCCCGACAGCACCTTGCTCAATGTCGACTTGCCGGCGCCATTGTCGCCGACGAGCCCCAGCACCTCGCCCGGCTTCAACGTCAGCGACACGTCATCGAGCGTCTGGATGGCGTTGTAGCGCTTTGAGATGCCGCTCATCCGCACCCGATAGGTCTGGCAACTGCTCATCTGGGATTCCACGCGATTGCAAGGGATCCGCGGCGCAGCCTCAGGCGGCGCCGCGGGTCGGCCGCCGACGCAGTTTACTTGAACATCGCGCGGTATTGATCGACATTCTTCTTGGTCACGATCGTCACCGGGATATTGATGATCGGATCGATTTTCTCGCCCTTCTTGACCTTGCCCAGCGCTTCGACCGCGGCCTTGCCTTCGCCGGCCGGATCCTGCTGCACGACCGCCACCACCCAGCCGTCGTCGATGCCCTGAACGGCCTGCTTGGTCAGATCCCAGCCGAACACCTTGACGTCGCCGGTGCGGCCCTGGCTGGTCACGGCCGAAACTGCGCCGAGCAAGGCCGGCTCGCCGGTCGCATAGAGCGAGTTCATGTCCGGATTGGCGGTCATCAGGTTTTCCGAAGCGCTCAACGCGGTCTCCTGAACGTTCTGGCCGTCGACCGTGTCGAGGAAGGTGACGGCCTGGCCGCTTTCGGTCACCGCCTTCTTGAAGCCGTCGAGCCGCTGGTTCTGGATGAATGAGTTGAGTGCGCCGACGATACCGATCTTGGCCTTGCCGCCCATCTCCGTCTTCACATAGTCGGCGTAGAATTTGCCGATGTCCTCGCCGGCCTTGGTGTTGTCGACGCCGATGAATGAAATATTGTCGCCGTCGGGGATCTGCGCGTCGATGGCTATGACGGGAATGCCCGCTGCCTTGGCCGCGGTGATCGCAGGCTTGACGCCGTTGACGTCGATGGCGACCAGAATGATGCCGTCGACTTTCTGCGTGATGTAGTTCTCGATCGCGTCGTTCTGCGCGCTCGGCACATTGTTGGCGTTGAAAATGACCAGCTTGGCGCCGGCGGCGTCGGCTGCCTTTTGCGCGCCCTCGTTGATCTGGTTGAAGAACAGGGCTTGCTGGTTGATGTTGACGAGAGCGAACGTATCGGCAAGCGCCGATCCCATGGCTGCCGAGCCCATGGCAATGGCGGCGGCACAGCCGGCGAGAAGTTTGAACAGACGCATTTCGGTTCCCCTTGCTTGCGGACCAGAGCTCGGCTGGTCCCGTTGGTGCTACAGGCACGAGGCAAACATTCAAGAGACTTGAATATTTGTCAATCCAAATGAACGCAGAGCGTTGCTCAGAAAGTCGCCGGCGTGTTGACCCAGAAAATGCTGGCGCGTTCCTCGCCGATGTTGCGGTAATGATGCGGCAGCTCCGACCTGAACACGAAGGCATCACCCGTGGCGAGAGCATGGCTCTTGCCGTCGACGATCAACTCGATCCGGCCGGCGAGCACATAGCCGACTTCCTCGCCGGCGTGCTGGATCGGGCCTTCGCTCGAGCCCTCTGCCTCAATGTGATGGATGTTGCACTGTAAGAGGTGGCCAGGCGAATACGGAATGATGCGTTCGAGCGAAATTCCTTCGCCACGCCGTAGCGCGTCGAGCGCAATCAAAGGCCTTGCGCCCGACCGGAATACGATCGCCTCGTCGTCATCGACTTGTTCGAACATCCAGCCGATGTTGGTATCGAGAACCTCGACCAGACGGTGAAGCATGGGCAGGGACGGCGAAGCCTTGCCGTTCTCGATCTTGGACAGCAGGCTTTCCGAGCAATTCGCAGCCGCGGCCAGCGTCCTCAGCGTCATGCCGCGTGTCTGGCGGGCGAGGCGCAGCCGAGTTCCAAGTCTCGCGGCATTTACGGTGGCGTCCATTTCTGACTCTGGCCGCCGTCGATCGATTTTGTTCATCTGTTCGCCAACCATCCAAGGGTCAAGGGCAACTATCGCGCGAGCAAAAGACCTCGGCCGACGATTTGCAAGTGCTGATGCGTCAAATTCGAGACTGCAGCCGCAGCTACCGGATCCGGCGAATGCTGCTCCCGTATGGACCGTGCTGATGATCCCGCGCCAGTCATCCCTGTCGTTTGGCTGCCCATTGGGGCCGAAACCGTCACCGCGTTGCGTCATCTGGCGAGTGGACCGGGAACGACAATGCGGGCAAGGCGGGCCACGCAGCCAATCTACACAACCACGGCCGTGCCGACACGATAAAATCTGGACTGTGACCGAATTTGCAGAGCGCGCCCAGAAGTCACCCGCGGCATCGCCCTATGGGGTAACGCCCAGGGTGTCGCAGGCTCTCGGTGGCCGCGACGTATTCAATGAAATCCCTGGGGCAGTCGCGCACCGCCTGAGCTTTGACAATTTGAAGAAAGTCCAACAGAATTAATGGGCCAGCATCTTGCGGATGTGAGTTGCGGAAGCGACGCGCGGTTAATGTTTTAGAAGTATAGACACATCGACACGAGGTGCGAAGAAGCAACGCCAATACAGCTGGTTGGTTACAACATATTTATTTTCGCAGATATGGTATTGGCCGTCCGGGGATTCCTGTACACGGTCCCGTGGGATGATGAAATTATGCGGCAAATAGGTGTACCCACCGTCTCCCCTGGACCGCACCGAAGACCGAGGTACGGCGCGGCAATCTGAACCGCCGCAGCACTTGAATTTGGTCTGTGGGTCAATCTTGTCCTCGTACCAATCATGGGCGTTAGCGGCTGTTGCGGCGGCGATACACATTGCCGTGAAGATGAGCCTTCGCATGGCATCCCTCAAGTATCTGGCAGGCGCTGCTCGTTGGGGTTCCATGTATATTAGCGTTCCATTGAAAATACCATTGGCTTCCGAACGACTTAACGCAGCTCCAGCAAGCGACGGTCGCAACGGAAGACCGTATTGGGCCACGTCAGGACGACACTTGTGCCGGACAAAGGTCTGCTCGTGTCGCTCCGGGTTTGAAAGCCGACCGTCTGCTCTGCGCCTCAACGCAGCCGTTGAGGTCAGATTTGCCAGATTTGGAAGCGAACATAGCGGGCAACCACACTGGGAGTCGCGGTTGCGCCAGCAACGGATGTCGCGGTCCCCAACTGTCGCACTTCCGAACGGCTGCCTACGCTATTCGAGCCCCGCCCGTCGCAAGCCCTCGATATACCTAGCGCGGTCTTCAACCCGGATCATTGGATAATATTTCTCAACCCAGGCGAGGCTGACGTCCGGCTGCAAGCGCCTGCATTCGGCGAGGCCTTGCTGGGCTAACTCCAGATCGCCCGCGAGGCCCGCGGCGGCGGTGAGCGTGCGCCAAGCGGTGCCGAAATTCGACCGCAATTGGACGGCTCGGCGTTCCGCGGTTGCGGCTTCGATGTACCGGCCGGCCACAAAATGACAAAGCCCTTCGATCGAAAGATTGGCGGCCTGGGTGTGATCGCGCGGGCTCAGTCGTGTTGCGATCTCAAGCTGACGGTGACCTTCCTCCGCTAACCCGGCATAGCCGTAGGCGCAGCCAAGGATCATCCGCGCAAAGGCGAAATTCGGATTGCGCTGCAGCGCTTCGTTCAACTCCTCGACGGCAGGCCCAAATCGTCGCGAAAACACATAGACGTACCCAGCCGCGATATGGGCCCAGGGGTCGTCGGGATCGAGGTCGATCGCACGTTGGGCGAGAACGAGACCATCGGAGATGCCTCTCTCAAAATCCATGTTGCCGAGGACGACGCGGGTGGCGAAAGCCCACGCTAGAAGGCTCCGTGCGCGCGCATAACTCGGATCGAGCTTAATCGCCCGATTCAGAAGA
Organism: Mesorhizobium sp. WSM4830; assembly: GCF_055811495.1. NCBI lineage: Bacteria > Pseudomonadati > Pseudomonadota > Alphaproteobacteria > Hyphomicrobiales > Phyllobacteriaceae > Mesorhizobium > Mesorhizobium sp. WSM4830. Next base: position 122,138 of record NZ_JBVVQI010000017.1, read on the forward strand.
TTGACCCCATCGTCTTCGTTCTGGGCAACCCAGGTCCAGATATGGGGCATTGCCCGAACGACGCAGCCCCAGGCATCGAGGCTTTCGGGCGGCTTGCTTTGGAGACGAAGGCCTTCGGCAGCATAAAGCTGCGGCTCGATAGCTGCAACGACGCTTGCCGTAATCTCATCCTGCACTGAAAAGATGTCAGCGATGGGACGATCGTAGCGCTCTGCCCAGATGTGATTGCTGCTGGTCGCGTCGATGAGCTGCCCAGTCACCCGCAGCCGCTCGCCTGCTTTGCGGACGCTGCCTTCGAGTACATACCGGACGCCTAGCTCGCGCGCGACCTGCCGGATGTTCGGCACTTTGCCTTTGTAGGCGAAGGTCGAATTTCGGGCGATGACAAAGAAGCCCCGGAGCTTTGACAAGCCGGTTATTATGTCTTCGGCTATTCCGTCGCCGAAATATTCCTGCTCCGGATCACCGCTCATATTCTGAAATGGCAGGACCGCGATCGACGGCTTATCGGGCGACGTCGGATGCGCAGCCGCGCCAAATGGGGCGGGTTGCTCGACCAGCAGCCGAAAGGCGCGGACTGGACGTGCGATGTTCTTGAGCGCCTGTTCACCCATATCTACGAAGGTGAGGTCGATTTTTCCGGCGGCATCCTCCTGCACGCGTGCTGACACGCAAATCCCACCCGGCTCGGCAATGCCTTCCAGCCGCGCGGCGATGTTCACGCCCTCACCGAAAATGTCGCCGTCCTGCTCTACGATGTCGCCCACGTTGATGCCAATTCGGAAACCTATGCGCCGATCCTCGGCCACGCCGGAGTTCCGTTTGGCCATGTCGGTCTGCACTTCGACCGCACATCGTACTGCGTCGATGACGCTCGCAAACTCCACCAGCAGCCCGTCACCGATGTTTTTGACAATTCGGCCGCGGTTGCGGATGATGCTCGGATCGACGACGTCACGGCGGTGCGCGGTCAGTCGGGCCAGCGTCCCCTCTTCGTCGATCCCCATGAGGCGGCTGTAGCCGGCCACGTCGGCGACGAGGATCGCCGAAAGCCTTCGTTCGATCCGATCCATTGCTAAGGCCTTCAACCGCGCTCGAATTGGTCTGATCATACGCCGACACGACGTTCTCCGCGAGTGCTACACGGCGGGCTGCGGGAATGTCTGGAATGGGTCACGTGACGACAACCCTCGCACCGTCCTTAAGGTCCGCTATTTTAGATCGAGACGCGAAGCTGACGATCTACGTTCGGCCCAAGGCTGCCCAGGTTGCCCAGACGGCAATGCGCCAATTGGAAACCTTAATCTCCCATCCTTCGAATGGCAGCAAAGCGCCTAATTCGCGACGTTCAGATTGCGATCGGCCGGGCCTGAAAGCTGCCCTGCGCTGCGGGCCGTCGGGCAATACAACATAGAGACGTTAGCGAAGCTATGGACCCATAAGTCCCACCGGGCCAAGCGTCAGCTCAGATGAGCTTGATCTTGACCTCAATGTTGCCGCGTGTCGCTTTCGAGTATGCACAAATCTTATGTGCTTCGCCGACCAGGGCTTTGGCGGCATTGCACTCCACACCGGACAGCCTGACGTTGAGCCGAGTGCTGAGAAAGTAGCCGTCGTCCCCGAAGTTCAGATCGACCGAGGCATCGATGCTCACTCCCGACGGCAGCGCGATTTTTCGGTCGTGGGCTACAGTTGCGATCGCGCTTGCGAAGCTGGCCGACCAGCCGGCCGCGATGAGTTGCTCAGGGTTGGTGCCGATGCGCGCCGATCCGGGCATCGAAAGCCAGATGTCCAGAAGGCCGTCGGAACTGCGCGAGGCGCCATTTTCGCGGCCGCCCGTGGTTGCGGTCCTAGCCGTGTAAACAACTCTTGCGATCCGACTCATGGGCAATTTTTTGGTAGTTGCGGTACCTGCCGCAGGGATGGCGCTGCGAACGCAATCACGCGTCGACCTCGACAACGGCATCGGCAAAGGCCTGCGTTGCTTCCTGGGGCAGATTGTGCCCGATGCCGCCCGTGACGACCCGGTGCGCATATTTGCCGGGGAACATCTTGGCATAGGCGCTGGCGTCCGGATGTGGAGCGCCATTAGCGTCGCCCTCGAGCGTGATCGTAGGCACGCTGATGACCGGTGCCTGTGCGAGGCGCTCCTCGAACGCGTCGTATTGCTGCTCGCCGGCGGCGAGTCCGAGCCGCCAGCGATAATTGTGGACCACAATGGCCACGTGATCGGGATTGTCGAAGGCCGCGGCGCTGCGCTCGAATGTGGCATCGTCGAAATTCCACTGCGGCGACGCGAGTTGCCAGATCAGCCTGGCGAAATCTCGTGTGTATTTCTCGTAGCCAGCGCGGCCGCGATCGGTGGCGAAGTAATATTGATACCACCATTGCAGCTCGGTCTTGGGTGGCAGCGGCAGCTTGCCGGCTTGCTGGTTGCCGATGAGGTAGCCGCTCACCGAGACCATCGCCTTGCAGCGTTCAGGCCATAGTGCGGCAATGATGTTCGCGGTGCGGGCGCCCCAGTCGCAGCCGCCAATCGTCGCCTTTTCAATGCCCAGTGCGTCCATCAGGGCGACAATGTCGGCGGCGATAGCAGACTGCTGACCATTGCGCATCGTATCTTCCGACAGGAACCGCGTCGTGCCGTATCCGCGCAGGTAAGGCACGATCACGCGGCGGCCTTTCGCTGCCAGCAGAGGAGCGACATCGGCATAGGTGTGGATGTCATACGGCCAGCCATGTAGCAGGATGACGGGCGGGCCGTCGGTCCGTCCAAGTTCCGCATAGCCGACGCTCAGCGCGCCGGCCTCGATCCGCTTCAAGGGCCCAAAGGACGCCGCAGGCTCTCCAGTCGTCTGTTGCGCTTGTGCCGGGCCGATCAGGCCGAACTGAGTGGCGGCGACAGCCATCGCGGCGGCGCCAAAGAACCGACGGCGATCTTGGTCAATCTCATCCGGGATATTGAGCGAATGCATTTGGGAACCTCTATCCTTGCGCGGGCGATCAGCCGAACGTGAATGCAAAGGCCTCCACGCCTGAGTCGAGAAACTCGATCTCGAACTGGCGATCGACGATGGGTTTCGATTGTCGGATCAGTTGGTACAGGCGCTGCTCTGTCACTGCGCCTTCGCCCATTTCATTAACGTCGATGCCGTGAGCCGTGCCTGGCGGCTGCCCGTCGATCAGCACGCGAAATCTCACGGACGTTCCCGGCGCTGCCGGACCCATGACCAGATGAAGGTCGCGCGCGTAAAAACGGTACGCGATGCGGCCATCGGACTTGTCCAGTACGGCGGTTTCTTTCCTTACCGTCCAACTGCCGGACAGCCCCCACTCATTCAGGCGTAGTCGCGCCGGCACGTTGTAGATGTGCGGCGCGTCCAAGACCGCTTCACCGCTGGAGGCAAAATTCTGAGTGCGTTCGTAGCCGAGATAATTTTCTGGAGACTTGAGGGTCTCCCAATCGGCCGCGGCTTCGATACCGCGGGCATCCACCGACACAAGCTCACGGTCGAATCCGCTGGCGCCAGCCTCAGTCAGCAATTCCTGGATGACCATTTCCGACTGTTGGTATGAGCCCTCGCCAAAGTGGTGATACCGGACGCGTCCCCGCGAATCGACGACATAGAGTGCCGGCCAATACTGGTTGCTGAAGGCCCGCCAAATGAGATGGTCGTTGTCGACAGCGATCGGATAATCGATCCGCAGGTCTTTCGCCGCCCGGTGCACGTTGTTCAGGTCTTTTTCGAATGCGAACTCCGGCGCGTGGATTCCGATCACCACCAAACCATGCTTCCGGTATTTCTCGTCCCAAGCCTTAACGTAGGGAAGCGTGCGCAGCCAGTTGATGCAGGTGTAGGTCCAGAAATCGATGAGGACGACCTTGCCATGCAAAGCCGACGCCGTCAGCGGCGGTGAATTTATCCACTCGTGCGCCGCTTCGAGCGAAGCAAGCTCCGATTTTTCCTCAAGCCGGTAGGCAGAGAGTTCGTGAAGAAACGGAACCCGCATTGGTCTGGAGATTATGGACTGCGCCATATTCGTGCCCTCTAGAAAACCGGCAATCGGAGCCCCAATTGCCATTGCGAGCGCGACGGCGAACAGCAGCTTGGTTACTTTCATCAACGACGCCTTTTGGTTCGATCGATGTCGTCGCGCGAACGGTTCGAATGCGCACTGCGAGCCCAACCCTTCACAGCGGAAGCTCGTTGCCAGCCTGCTCAGCCACCATGTATTCCGCGTACCAGTCCGGCCAGTTCTCATCGCGCCGACCGCCGTTGCGCTTCTCGTGCTCGCCGTGGGCCTCCGAGGCGCGTCGCAGCGCGGAAGCAAGATCCGCCCCGGAAGCGTAGGTCGTGGTGCCGGAGTCGATGCGACCGGGAAAGCGGGTGGTGATTTCCTGAAGCAACCATTCGTTGCCGTCCGGATCTTTGAACGTAGCGAATGAAGAGTAGCTCCGTCGCTCGGGATCGCGGCCTTTCACCGTTGGCTTACCGGGGCCTTCGCGATGAAACGCCTCGCTGACCTCGACGCCGCGGCCGATAAGCTCGGCGCGAGCCGATTCAATGTCCGAAACGACAAGATAAAGTCCGCTTGCAGAGCCGGGCGCGACCGTCGTGATCCCGGTGCCGAAGTGTATCGAGGCGGGCGAGCCGGGAGGTGTGAACTGTATCCCGCGGAACGTGTCTCCAACGATAAAGTCAGCGTCGAGTCTCCAGCCCAGGCCTTCGTAGAATTGCTTAGAGCGCTCTACATTCGAGACGGGAATGACAACAACTTCGAGCTTCATGTCGAGGGATCGCGGCCGTTGTGTCTCAACTGCGGTCTTGCTGAGGGTCCTAGTGATGTCCATATCTACCTCCTGCGTTAAGTTGCGTGAGAAGCTCGTCTCGCGTGCGGCTCGGGACAGAAGCCCGCTCCGCTCGTTTCAGATACATTGTCGGAGCGGCCAGAACTCCATCATTAAGGCGTAGGACGTATTGACACCCTGGCACCACGCAGAGTGTGTCGAATGCCGCGTGTTCTAGCCAGGTAGGCGCCGGCGACGCCGTCCGTTCATTCGAAGTACTCATGGCGGGAGCGGTTGGCCGGCGTGCTCCGCCGCTATGTACTCGGCGTACCAGTCCGGCCAGTTCTCATCACGCTGGCCGCCTGCCCGTTGCTCGTGCTCGCCATGAGCCACAGATGCACGCCGAAGCGCGGCTGCGAGCTCGGCCGACGAGACAAAGGTGGCGCCGCCAGCGTCGACGCGGCCTGGCGCTCGCGCAGTGACCTCCTGCAAGAGCCAGTTGTTTCCGGCCGGATCGCTGAAGGAAGCCCACGAGGAGTAGCTGCGTCTTTCCGGATCGGGCCCTCTGACGCGCCCTTTTTCACCGGCATAATGGTACACTTCGCTTACGTCGACCCCACGATCGGCGAGTTCGGCGCGTGCTGCCTCGATGTCGGCCACGACGAGTTCACCAGCGGTTTCGAGGATGTCGAGCTCGATACGAGCATAAGGACCCGGTGCAACGCCTGAGCCGAAGACAACCGAACACTGGGAGCCAGGAGGCGTAAACTGGACGATATGAAATTCGTCGCCCATGAGGTCGGCGTCCAGCCGCCAACCCAAGCCTGCATAGAACAGCTTGGCGCGGTCTACATCGGAAACTGGAATGACTACGACCTCCAGCTTCATATCGTGGGATCTCGGTTTTTGCGTCTCGCCTGCGGTGTTGCTGCGGGTAGTGGCAATCGTCATGTCTGCCTCCTCCGTTGAGTTTGATGGAAATGCTTCTTGTGCCCTCCGGTCAGCTCAGTTTCTTTGCCGCAGCGACCTGAAGGCAGCGCGCAACTCGGTGGAGAAGAGCTCCGGCTGCTCCCACGCGGCGAAGTGGCCGCCTTTGTCGACCTCATGGAAGTAGATCAGGTTGGGATAGGCGCGCCGGGCCCACGTCTCGGGGGCCTGATAGCCTTCCCCCGGAAAGACCGTGATGGCGACCGGCAGCGAGACTTCGTTGGTCTTTTCCGGGTCGGCAAAAACGGGACTGCGCCCGCCGCCGTACTCCCAGTAAATTCGCCCGGACGAGGTGGCGGTGTTCGTCAACCAGTACAGAGTTATGTCGTCCAGCACCTCGTCCGGCGACTTTTCAGGGTCGCTATCGTCGTAGGTCCAGCCTGAAAAGCCCGGATGCCCGAGCATCCACGCTGCGAGCCCCGCAGGGGAGTCATTGATGGCATAGCCTATCGTCTGCGGTCGGGTGCCCATCATCGTGGCGTAGGATCTGTTCCCCATCTTGGCGGACGCGCTGAGCGCGTCGAATGCCGTGCGCTCCTTACCCGTCAGGCCTGCCGGCACTGGTCCGCCGGTGGCGAGCACAGCAGCTATCTCAGGTGGTACGACAGCCGGCAGGTTAACATGGATGCCAAGAAGTCCTGCAGGGGCCAGGCGGCCCATCGCATTCGAAACGGGGGAGCCCCAGTCGCCGCCTTGGGCGACGTATTCTGTGTAGCCCAGGCGCTTCATCAGCTCTGCCCAGGCTCGCGCAATGCGCTCGGTATCCCAGCCGGTCTCAGTCGGCTTGCCGGAGAAGCCGAAACCCGGCAACGACGGCAGTACGAGGTCGAACGCGTCCTCAGGGCTGCCGCCATGCGCGGTGGGATCGGTGAGCGGGCCGACCGTTTTGAGCAATTCCAGCACCGAACCAGGCCAGCCATGCGTCATGATCAGCGGCAGGGCATGGGGATGTTTCGAGCGAACGTGGATGAAGTAAATGTCCACGCCGTCGATCGTGGTCATGAACTGAGGCAGGGAATTCAGCTTCGCTTCCGCTGTCCGCCAGTCGTAGGCCGTGCCCCAATACTCGACGAGCGGCCTGATCCTCGCCAGCTGAATGCCCTGCGATTGGCCACCGACGGTCTCCCGGTCGGGCCACCGTGTTTCTGCAATACGACCGCGAAGATCGTCGAGCGCCGTTTGCGCAACCTGAATTTTGAAGGGCCGGATCGAGCGATCCTCGACCGAATTTGCGAAGGCGGGCGCGGAGAGGGTGCAAAGCCCCAACGCCAGCGCAGCCGCCATTTGGTGGAAACTCATGGCTGCACCTTCTTGTCCCGAGTGTGGAACGTCATTGTTTGTTTGGTGAAGACATTGCCTTCGGGGTCCACCACCTCGATTAGGACCTTGTGCTGGCCGCCGGGCATGCCCACCAAGATGATGGTGTTGCTCTGACCGTAATCCGCCCACGCCCAAGGCAGGTCGTCGACGGTGACGTGCAGATGCCCGAGACGCGGAGACACGTTACTTGGGGCCGATCCACCCACAGGCAGGATGCGCAGATTCTCCACCCGGTACGGGATGAACACGACGCCGCCGGCCAACGGACCCGGAAGCGGCGGCTCCACGATCAGCTTGGGTGCGGGTTCGTTGTCGATGGGAACGACCGTGCTCTGGGCAAACGAGCCCGTGGCGAGCACGGTGCAAGCCGCGAGTGCGGCGAGCGTCTTAATGAGGGGGTTCATTGCAGTCGCTCCCTTCGGAGGTTTCGCTACGCAGCTATCGCTGAGCGGAAGATGACGCGCGTCCGGCGCGCCATCCCCCGCCAACAGGTCATGTCTGCAACGTCTTGAATGTTGCGCGCACCTCATCGGTGAAGATCTTCGGCTGTTCCCAGGCCGCGAAATGGCAGCCCTTGTCCGTGCGGCCGTAATGCAGGAGCTTCGGGAACGCGCGTTCAGTCCAGCTCTTTGGCGCTGTGTAGATTTCGCTGGGGTTCGCAGTGGCGCCGACAGGAATTGTGATGCCCTTGGCGTCGAAGAAGCCGGCCTTCGCCGTTTGCGCGTGTTCCCAATAGAGACGTGCCGACGACATCGCCGTGTTCGTCAGCCAGTAGAACGTGATGTTGTCGAGGATGTCGTCGCGGGTAAGGCCCTCCGGCTCTCCGTCGAAGGAGCGGGCGATCAGCGCATAGCTATCCGCATCGTGATCGAGGATCCACGCCGCCAGGCCGGCCGGTGAATCGACGATCCCGTAGAGCGTTTGCGGACGAAGCGCCATTTCGTTGGCGTAGCCCAGGCCGTTCTTGTAGAAAAACGCGACCTGCTCGTAGGCGCGCTTCTCGTCGGGGCCGAGATCGGCAGGGGGCGGGCCGCCAGAGGCAAGCGCTTTCACGATCTCGGGCGGAATGGTCCCCGGCATGTTCGTGTGGATGGCGACCAGCTCCGGAGGTGCGATCAGAGCCATCTGTTCGGTGATAAGTGCCCCCCAATCGCCACCCTGCGCGACGTACCGGTCGTAGCCGAGGCGCTTCATCAGCACGATCCACGCCCGCGCGATGCGCGCTGAATCCCAACCGATTTCGGTGGGCTTGCCGGAAAAGCCGTAGCCCGGCATCGACGGGATCACCACGTCGAACGCGTCGGCCGCGGTACCGCCGTGCGCAGTGGGATTGGTGAACGGATCGATGATCTTCAGGAGTTCGATGACCGAACCGGGCCAGCCATGCGTGATGATGACAGGCAGGGCGCCCTGATGTTTGGATTTCACGTGGATGAAGTGGATGTCGAGGCCGTCGATCTCGGTGACGAAATTCGGCAGCCCCTTCAACCGCGCCTCGCATTTGCTCCAATCATATTCCGTTCCCCAATACTGCATGAGCTTCTGCATCGTGGCGAGTTGCACGCCCTGCGTTGGCCCTATCGTCGCAGGGGTCGACCAGATCCGCCGGGAGGCCTCGTCGGATACGAGCTCGCGCTCGGGCCAGCGCGTAGCGACGATGCGCCGGCGAAGCTCGGTGAGCTCCTCCTGCGGGAAGCTAACGGTGAAGGGGCGGATGCCATCGCTGGTTGATGCGGCGGCCTTTTGTGACGGGAGCAGGCTCGCGGCGCCTGCGGCGGCGATGCCGACGGCGGCAGTGCCCAGAAGTCGCCGGCGATCCTGGTCGATTGTTTCGGAGGTTCTGGTCGTGTCCATGGGACTCTCCTGGGGTTGATGGATGCGATCTGCACTGCTTGACGTACCCCCAGGAGATGGGATTAGCCCGTTATGCGTCGTGAGCTCTTGTTAGTCGCTGCCCGCCAGCCGCTTTTTTGAGCAGATAGAAGGCGCCAGACAGTGGAGACTCCCTATGGTGCGGGAGCGTTCCTTGACATAAACTGAGGCGCGCTGGGTGCAGGCGGCTCCCAAAAGAAGAGACGCCATGACGATGACGGCAAGTCAGGCCAAAGACAGATTGTCGTTTGGCCCTTTCTGCTTGGCTGCGGGTGAAAGGCTCCTGACAAGAGAAGGCGCTCCCGTAGAGCTGGGCTCGCGCGCCCTTGAAATTCTCATCGTTCTGACTTCCGCGCCGAATGAAGTCGTCAGCAAGAAGGATCTGATGTCGCGGGTTTGGCCCGATGTGGTTGTCGAGGAAGGCAGCTTGCGGTTCCACGTGACCGGACTGCGCAAGGCGCTGGGCGATGGAAAGGATGGCGCGCGTTACATCGCGACGCTTCCGGGGCGCGGCTATTGCTTCGTTGCACCAGTCTCGCGATTAAGCAGCCCACACGACGAAGCCCCATTCATCGCCGCCGGGTTTCCGCATGCGAATCTTCCAAGCCGCTTGAGCAGAATGGTCGGGCGGGATGAGGACGTTCTCAAGCTGTCGGCGCAGCTGAATGCTTCGCGGTTCGTCACCATCGTTGGCGTCGGCGGTGTCGGCAAAACCACCGTCGCGATCGCAGTCGGGCATCATCTGGTCGACGCATTTTATGGGGCAGTTCTGTTCGTCGATCTGGGGATGATCGGTGATCCCGGTCTGGTGACGACAGCCGTCGCCTCGATGCTTGGGCTATCCGTTCAAACAGAAGATGCCACGCCCAACCTGATCGCCTACTTGCGCAACAAACGGATTCTCTTGATCCTCGATACCTGTGAGCATCTCTTGGATGCGGTGGCGCCTTTGGCAGCAAGCATCGTCGATGCGGCGTCACAGGTCCACATCCTGGCGACGAGCCGCGAGGTGCTTCGGGTCGAGGGCGAGCATATCTATCGATTGGATGCGCTTGCCTATCCGCCCGACGAACCTGGACTAACGGCGGCCATTGTCCAGACCTTCCCGGCCACCCAACTGTTCGTCGAACGAGCGGTGGCAGGCGGCGCTCGTTTGGACGTCAGCGATGCGGAGGCCCTGCTCATCGCAAGCATCTGTCGAAAGCTCGACGGAGTGGCGCTCTCCATCGAACTGGCGGCCAGGCGCGTCGAATCCTATGGGCTGCAACAGACCGCCGCACTTCTTGATCAACGCCTGACACTGCTGTGGCTCGGTTCGCGGACCGCGCCGCCGCGCCAGCAAACCCTGCAGGCGACACTGGACTGGAGCTTTGGGCTCCTGACCGACCTTGAGCGCGTGGTGTTGCGCAGGCTCGCTGTATTCGTCGGTCATTTCACGCTCGATGCCGCACTGGAGGTGGTGACGAGCGCGACCCTCGATCGATCGACCGTCCTGGGCGCCATGGACAGTCTCGTCGCCAAATCGATTGTAGCGACGCGTCCGGCCGGAGCGATGATACGCTACCGGCTCCTCGATACCACGCGCGCCTACGTTCTCGATATCCGGATCGATGACGCGGAGGCTGCCGATCTGGCAGTGGGCCACGCCGCCTACTATCGGAGATGGCTTGAGCAGACCGGGATCGCATGGCCAAAACTGGCGACCGGTGAGGAACGGGCTCCTCACTTCGCCGCCATCAACAATGTCCGAGCTGCCCTGGAATGGTGCTTCGGCAACAACGGAAACGCCGACATCGGCATGGGACTCGCCATCGCTGCCGCGCCGGTTTTCCTGGCGATGTCCTTGTTGCAGGAGTGTCATCGCTGGTCTGAAAGAGCAATATTGGCTTCCGACGGTGCCGCCCTTGGCGGACTTGACGAGATGCATCTTCAGGCCGGTCTCGGCGTATCCTTCATGTTCATGCGGGGAGGACGCGACAGGGCGCGCGTAGCCCTGCAGAGAAGCCTAGCGATCGCCGAGGAGCGCGGCGATGCGCTGGATCAGGTGCGTCTGTTGGGTCCGCTCAACATGTTCCATCTGCGGACGGGCAATTTCGTAACCGCCCTCGAATTTGCAAGACGTTGTTCAGCCACAGCCGCCGGTCTGGAGGATTCGGTCGCGATCGCGCTTGCACACTCGATCCTGGGCATCTCGCTTCACCTGCGAGGTGACCTTGCGGAAGCGCGCGCGGAGTTGGAGGCGGCGCTCGACCGTGGGCCGCGCTCTCAGCGGACCACGACGATCTATCTGGGCTTCGAAGGCAAAATCCTGGCCAGGGCAATTCTGGCGAGGAACCATTGGCTGCAAGGCCATCCGGATCAGGCCATGGCACATGCTCGGCAGGCCGTCGAAGAGGCTGCCGCCATGGATCATTCTCTAACGCTGGCGATCGCATTGATCTGGGCGATATCGGTCTTCCTGTGGGCGGGCGACCTAAAGAGCGCCGAGGCGTATATCGACATGCTTATCGCCCGCGCGGAATCCCATTCCATGACTCCTTACCTGCTGGTCGGTCGGGGCTTCAAAAGCGAAGTCGCGATCCGTCAAGGCGATGCAAAAGGGGGTGTCGAGGGCCTGCAGACTTCTCTTCTGAAGCTGCACGCGGCACCTTACGAATTGCTCACGACTCCGCTCAACCTCTCGCTGGTCAGGGGATTGTCCGCAATCGGTCAGGTCGATGAAGCAATGGTGCTGATCGACGATTCACTTGGTCAAGTCCAAAAGAACGGCGACCTATTGTACCTTCCGGAGTTGCTGCGGATGAAGGGAAGCCTTGTTCTCCAGCTGTCGGAAAGCAATCGCGCCGAAGCCGAGACATGCCTGTCGCAGGCGCTGGAATTGAGCCGCAGTCAGGGTGCGCGAGCATGGGAGCTGCGAACCGCAATCGACATAGCGGCGCTGATGGCCGGTCGAGGAGAAGTCGACAGCGCTTGCGCGTTGTTACAGCCGGTATTCGAGCATTTCGTGGAAGGCCTGAGTACAGCAGATTTGAAGGCCGCCGAGCGCCTGTTGGCGAGGCTGCGCTAGCTGCCGCCGATGCACGTTTACTTTTCTGGAGACGGCCGGACATCAGCTTTTGGCGTATCCACGCCTTTTTGACGGGGTGGATGGCGGGCAGTATCAGATGGGACGGATCGATCTCGCTGGACCAGTCTGATCCGTATAAACGCTCGTATTCGGTAGGAAATCGTTTCGCGAAACGCTCCGTTTGATACTGCAATGCTGTACCATTGTGCCGAACATCAGATGGGACGGACTTCGAAGAAATATCCAGTCCAGCCAGTTGATTACGCGTCTTTGTTGAGGTCGTGCCGTCCCGAATGCAGTACGGAAACGCTCACAAGTCGTCCGGGCGGCTTTCGGTGGCAGGCGCGATCGAAACGCTTTCACCATTGCTACCTACTCGCTGCGGCCCCTTCATCTCTTTTCTTGCGGCCTCTGTACGGAGCTCAAGGTATCTGGCTAGGTCGGCGAGACGACCGCCTTTCGCACCTTCTGGCTGTCCTCGATCCGCACCAGCTGAATGGCAATTTCGCCGGTGGAGATCCTTGCAGACCAGCTTCGTTGGCCTCAGGTGAGAGAATAGTCTCGGCACACGTCGTCGATTCGGGATGATGGCCTTGCCTCCGTACTGAGCCATCAAAGGTAGTGCTGTGTTCATCTCAGGTTGCTATCCCCTGGCGGACTGGCGAGCCGCCCAACGGGTTCAACAGCCGGGCAGGGAGACGCGTGCATATCAAGCGACATCCGGAAGTGACCCCCGCATTGCCTCAAGCAAAATGTTACCAATAGTGTCGCTGTTCCGAATGGGATGGTCAGGTGTTGTCATCCCGATTCGGAGGATGGATGGCAAGGCGGATCAGCATGGCGACACGGTCGGAATTGGTGGAAGCAATTGTCGAGCGGTATCGATCGGGGAGCCGAAGCGATAAGCGCCTCATCCTCGATGAGTTCGTCGCGATGACCGGTTATCATCGCAAGCATGCGATCCGAGTGCTCCGTCAACGCGCGTCGAAGATACCTGGCAACAAGAGGCACAGCCTTCGCTATGGCGGCGATGTTCGCGAAGCGCTCGTGGTGTTGTGGGAGGCATCGGAGCGGCTGTGTTCCAAACGGCTGCGGCCGTTGATACCTGTCTTGCTGCCAGCGCTTGAACGGCATCGCCGGCTAGAGCTCGACGCCGCGCTCCGCGGCAAGCTGCTGACAATGAGCCGCGACGCTGGATGGGCTTTTGGCGGAGGTACGTGTTGTGGCTCGCGGCGGCCAGCGCCGACGAGCAGGAATGAGTTCGGCGGTTCGCCGATCGGTGCCGGTGCGCACGTTCGGGGACTGGAATGATCCGCCGCCCGGTTACGTCGAGGTCGATTTCGTGGCGCATTCCGGCACGTCTTCGTCCGGCAGCTTCGTGCAGACGATGGTGTTGACCGATATTGCCACGGGGTGGACTGAATGCGTTCCGGTCCGCACGCGCGACAGCGGCAATGTGATTGTGGCGATCAAGCAGGCCCGCTCGTTCTTTCCCTTCCCCCTGCTCGGCGTAGATTTCGACAACGACAGCGCCTTCATGAACGAGTTCGTCGTCTCCTGGTGCCGCAGCGAGGAACTGGAAGTGACGCGCTCGCGCGCCTATCGAAAGAATGACCAGGCGCATGTGGAGCAGAAGAATGGCGCCATCGTGCGTCGCCTGGCGGGGTATGGTCGGTTTGTCGGCGCGGAGGCGACGGCCGCGCTTGGTAAACTTTATGCTGTCGTGCGGCTTTACGGCAATCTGTTCCAACCGTCATTCGAGCTTCAGGAGAAGACGCGGATCGGCGCTCGTGTGATCAAGCGCTATCATCCGCCAGTTCCGCCTGCGGCCCGTGTCCTTGCACATCCGGGTGTGGCCGAGGCCGACAAGCAGCGGCTCCAGGCGATGATGGAAACCGCCGATCCCGTGCTGCTGTTTGCTGGTATCCGCGCCGCGCAGGAGGAGCTTGGGCGGCGGGTCGATCGTCATGGCCTGAATGCGAAGATTGAGGAGCCGGCCGTTATCGATCTACAGCGCTTCGCCGCGAATCTGAAGACGGCCTGGAAGAGTGGCAAGACCCGACCAACGCATCGGCGGCCGTATCGGCGGACCAAACCCTATCCGAAGAGACCCAGCATGTACGAGCCGTTCGAGGCGCAGATCAAGGGATGGCTCGAAGAAGACCCGGCGCTCTCGGCAGCAAGTGTGTTGCAACGCCTGACAAAGATCGACCCCTCGCGCTTTAAGGAAAAGAACCTGAGAATGGTGCAACGGCTTGTGAAGGTCTGGCGCATGGAAGTGGCTGGGCTGATCATCCTCGATGGCGGTTGGATGAAGAGCTGGCCGCTATCTCCCTCCGCCGCGACAGATGGAGAAAGGGCCCATGTCGGCCCTATCGCGTTCGGCAACATTCCTCGGTGAGGCAATAGGAGGGTCAGTTTTCCATGTCGCCCGACAGCGTGCAAAAGGGTGGGTGCGACCTAAGTAACGGCCGGGGTTCAAGTCGGTAGAGGGACACCGCCAATACAGTCCTGTGACCGGAGTTCGTTTGCTGACCCGACACCTTTGTAAGCTTTAGAGCGGTTTGCGGCCTAAATCGTGCCCGCGCAATCACTCCACAGCGCGCTGCGTTACCTCTGCCTGCACTCGGGCCCAAGGAGCCTTGTACATGTGGCTCCGACCGCGGCCTCATGCTCGGCAAGATGTGATCCGCCCTCCGAGCTACACGACGTCCCGCCCAAGGCGGGACTTCGCCGTGTTCAGGTACGACACTGGATGGACCCGCTTATCAGGTGCAGCACGCCACGCTTTGACGAGCAACTTGATTGCGGTTGCGGCTGTCTTGTCGCTGCTGCCGCCCGAGCAGCTCGTTTTGGGTTTTCCGCTGCAGCTGTTGCTGGCGCGGCCGCCGTTGGTGAACAATCGGGTGGCCGGTTCGGTACGCGCAGCAACCTCCCTCCGATTGCTGCATTGATCGGTGCCACCGATCGCAGCCCGCTTCTGACGCCCGCCCCGGAATGCCGTATTAAACGCAGAAGCCTACCGAGATCCCAATTCGCCTTTTTCCCAGCCATTTGCGGCAATGGACTCTGTTCCTCAATGTGCCGCCACGTGCGGATGGCTATGTTCGAAGTAGCGGCGTCCTAGGTTCGGATAAAAGGAGTGGCCGATTTGTTGCGTGCGAGACCTTTTCCCATCGTGGCAAGGATTGCTTTTCTGGTCACACTGGCCGGTGTCCTCGTGCTCGCGCTCTCACCGGTGTGGCTTTTGCAGAATTTTGGTTTCGGCTTCACCTCTCATGATGACAAGCTCAATCACGCAGCAGCGTTCGTCGTGTTGACTGCTATCGGCAGTCTCGGTTGGCCAGAGCACAGAGCAAGACTGATAGTTTTTCTCGCCCTTACTGGCGCCGCGATCGAGATACTGCAGGGCATGCAAATAATAAGTCGCGACATGGATATCTTCGACTGGTTTGCCGATTGTGTCGGCATCGCGTGCGGGCTCGCGATTGCAAGCTGGACAAAGAAATTAGCTGGCGGCTTCTCCTAGAGGTCGCATCCTGGCAAGTACGGGCTGGCCGCGTAAAGTACTTGCGCGGTGAAGAGGATTTGCGGCACGCTTCGCTACAGGATTTCCGCGAGTAGGATGGGATGGCCGTAGCTAAGAAGGACCAGGAGTCCCGGAACTTAGACGCATGAAATACCTCATCGCCTCGCTGTTCGGCGCCTTGCTGCTGTTCGGTTTCATCGCCTTGGCTGGCGCTGGCCACGGGTGGATCGCGGGCGCGTTGAGTTGCCTGCCATTAGCTGCGGTCTCGTTTGCCGCTTGGCTCAACGCATTGCGCACTATACCTTCGCTCCATATCGCTAACGGACTGCTTGTTACCGCATGCGTCGTGCTCGTAGGCACGGCGTATGGAACGCTATCAGAAGGCGCGCGCTACTTCCTTGATTATTGGCGCCTGCAAGGTCCCCTGGCCGGGCCGGTTATCGCCCTCATCTATTTCAACTGGGTCTTCGCTTGCGGGCTCACGTGGTGGCGTCGCCGCGCAGAGACTTAGCTTTGCGTCGCCCTGCCGGGAACCCGCTAGAGAGGACCGACGAGCAAGAAGACAATCGCTAGGCAATCGCAAGCTCCGCTTCCGTCCTCGCATCTCTTTCTGGGTCATTTTGTCGGCGGCGATGAGCCGTCGCGGGGATTCCATGACGCACTTCCGGTCCGAGCAGACGACCTACCGATACAGCGTCGGTGAATTGCACATACCTTTGCGCTCGCAACAGGGAGTGGGGGAATGGACGACGAGTCTTTCAGGGCCCTCTGCTGGACCGCCGATGACATGGGGAAGAGCTTGCAAATCGCGCCCTACGCGCGGGTTGATCGGTTGATCAACATCAAAGCTTGAATATGAGAAATGCGCTGACTGTGACGGCGGTGGTCACCGTGGCTCGAGTGTCAGCAGATGTGGTAAGGGTGAGTGTCGGCGAGTAGCAGAGGTCCAGCAACAATGACTTTGAGGCGAACCAGAGCTTACGGCACATCCGGCTTGGTTCTAGCGGTTTGCACTGTGTTTGCTTGGCAGAACGCCGCTGCCGCTCAAAATTGCGACGCAGCCGCGACGCCTGGCGTCAATTGGCAAGAGTGTGACAAGAAACTTCTCATCCTAGATGGACAGGACCTGAGCGGGGCGAACCTGTTCGGTGTTGATTTCACTTCGACCGACCTCAGGAACACCAATCTCCGTGCGGCAAATCTTGAGAAGGCAACTCTTGTGCGTGCTTCCTTGGCCGACTCGACCGCCAAAGGCGCCCGGTTCGACAGAATCGAGGGCTACAGGACCGACTTCAGCCGTATGGACGCGCAGGGCGCTGTGTTTGCGAGCGCCGAAATGCAGCGCTCGAATTTCCAGGACGCCAATCTGACCAATGTTGATTTCACAAAGGCAGAACTGGGGCGTGCGCAGTTCCATGACGCCGATATCAGCGGCAGCCGCTTCTCGTTTGCCAATCTCGCACGGGCGGACTTCCGAGGAGCGAGGTTCACCGCGCCGATAGACTTTGACCGCGCCTTTTTCTTTCTGACCCGTATCGAGGGCCTCGACCTTTCCAATTCGGCGGGTCTGTCCCAGTGGCAGCTCAACATGGCTTGCGGAGACGCCCGGACCGAGTTGCCTTCTGGCTTGACGAGGCCTGAAGATTGGCCCTGTCAATTCCAGCAGGAATAGTTGTCGGCAAGCGAACTGCGGCAATGCTGCACCCGACAGGATTCGAACCTGTAACCTGCCTCCGGCGGCCGCAGATCCTCCGCCAAAGTGGCACGTTTCTACGGTATTGCTATTGGCGAAATCGCGGCCGAAGGGTGTTTGTGCCGCTTCCGTTCACCGCTACCGGTCCATCGAACCGGTAGCTCCTGTCCGAATAAATCAAAGTCATTGAGACGCGCCGCAAGCTCGTCGAGCTCAATATTTGCGCGCCTGTCCGGAAAATGGGTGACGGCGTCGAACTGGTGTTCGCCGCGATGCTCGCGGCGAAGCCTCCAACCGAGACGACGAGCGACCGGTTTTCGATAGGCGACTCTCATAACGCCTCTCCTTCCACAATGGTAGGAGCGCGGCGTTCGATACGAACCTGCAAGCCTGTCAACACGCCTGCGATAATCAGCCCTCCCGCCGTCACTTCGTCGCCGCTCACAAACACCCGGTCCAATACCGGGCGACAGCACTTGAAATAGGCCGCGGCATCTTGGGGGATTAACGAATTGTGTCCGCCTATTTTAGGGACTGGTGCGTTCTCGCGCCGCTCAAGGCGGCGGAGCGGGAAGCGCCTGACATTCTCACGGATCCGTTAGTCGAGAACGACGTGGAGTAGATGAGCTTTTGCCAGGTGGCAAGCGGTGGAATCTTGCCCCTCAGGACCGGACAAATTCCAGCAACGGGCCGATATCGTGATTGTCGGCGGCGCGCAGGGCTTCGACATAGCCCCGCCGGGTTTCGCCGGGATCGACAAGGCTGGCGCTGCCCCAGGAGAAGCGGGGGCGATTCATGCTGACGAGCAACAGGTCGGTCGCGAGCCGTGCGTGGCGGCCGTTGCCGTTGGGGTAGGGATGGATCCATACGAGTTTGTGGTGAAAGCGCGCTACGATTTCATCGGGCGGGTAGGTTTCGTGGTCGATCCGGTAGCGGCAGTTATCGATGAGCTGTCGCAGTTCGGTGGGGATGCGGTAGGCATCGACGCCGATATTCTGGTTGCTGTCGCGGTAGCTGCCGGCCCAGCGCCAGACGCGGCCGAACATCCGCTTGTGCAGATCGTTCAGGAATTTTTCGCTGAGCACATCGCGTTTGCGGGCGAACGCCCATTCCTCCGCGTCGAGCATGTTCGCCTGTTCGGCTTCGTTCAGTTCGCCGCGCAGGGTGATGTAAGCCGGGATCAGGCCTTCGCGCTCTTTAGGGCTGAGCGGCGTTGCGGCGTCATCCTGTTCGAGGAGCGGATCGGTCATGACGCCTCGTCATCCCACAGCGCCGAGCCGGGCTTTTCCAGCAGGCGTCTTGCGATCTGCCTGACCTGCTCTTCCTCGGCTTCCGGATCGAGGCTTTGTGCTTCAAGCGCCATTGTGTGGCGGGCAGGCTTGACGCGACGCCTTGCCAGCTTGAGAGCGCGTTCCTCTGTAAGGGTTTGGAGCGGCTTGCGCGGCACCAGTGCATAGACGAGGTCGCAGTCCAGCGCCCGGGCGGCGCGTTCAAGCGAATCGAGCGTGATCGCATTGGTGCTTTCGGCTTTTTCGATGGCGACGGCGCGCGGCTGGCTGACGCCCAGCCGCTTTCCAAGCTGTGCCGTCGTAATGCCGAGCGCCTCGCGGATCGCCTTGATCCAGCCGCGCGGCGGCCTTGCGAATCCCTCCTGGGCTCGTAAGGGGCTGAGCCTCTTGTCGAGCTGGCGTCTGGCTGTGGCGCGTTCCTGCGGGCGCATTTTGATGATCCATCATTATTCAAACACGTCCATGCAATAGCATATATATGATCAACTGTTCGAACTATGATAACATATATGTTATTACCATCGGCGGGTCTGATCAGTAGGAGAGAACTGGAGGCAAGGTCACGCGTAGCGGACTGCTTCGGCCGTTCTCGTTCGCCGGCAAGGATTCGTCCAAGTCGGACGAGTTCCAGGGCAAGGGCGCGGCCGACACGGAACGCGAGGACCTCAAGAAGCGGGCGGATGAGCTTGGCATCGAATACGCCAGGAACATCTCGACCGAGAAGCTGAAGGAACTCGTCGACGACAAGTTGGCGGAGTGACTTCAACGAGGTGCGGCCCGCGACTGCCCCACCTCTCAATGACAAGGGGCCGTCCGTTCGAGCTCGGCGCTTCGACAGCAATGGAACGAAGATACCTCGACCTGGTTATAAGCATGGGTAGGTGTTGTTCATGAGTATACTTAGATCACTCCAAAGTGCCACTTTGAAGCTGAAGGAGAAGACGGGTATATTCATGCCCGTACTTTGGCTGCTTGGGTTTTATGCGCTTGGCGCAATCGTGCTTGCTTTCTTGCGGCACTTCAACGTGGTCTAGCTTCGCCAAATCCGACGAAGGAAGGCGGCCGATACCATGGCCGCCAAGGGTATGATGCGATTGGCCGGGTCCGTCCCCTATCAATCCTTCAAGGCATCTCGAACTTTATCTTTCGCCTTGCCGAAACCTTTCTGAAGGCTGCCCTCAGCCTTATCAGCGGCCCCGTCAGCGCGAAGCTTATCATCACCGGTGGCCTTGCCGATCTTGTCCTTCACATCGCCGCGCAGTTTCTTCGCGGAACCCTTAACTTCGTCCTTGTGCATGGTTCTTTTCCTTTCGCAGAACTCAACGTGAGCGGAACCTGAATGTTCCAGAGTGAGCAGGATCGGCATGGCTGGATACGGTGATGATGCAAGCTTCAGAGCCTAAGTAGCTGCAGCCGGCTATACCGTGCCTGCGGGCACGATCGCCGCGGCTCGCCAGCGCGGCAGTGCCTACATCGACGGCACCTACGCCATGCGCCTTCCGGGCGTGCCCTACGGGCGGTCTAGCGCAACAGCGAGCACGGCCGCGCACCGGCGCCACTGTGTACGGCACGACCCTTGCGTGCGATCTGATCCCGCAGCGGGTCATTGATGCCTCGTACGAGGCCGCATACCTCGAGCTGGTAAAGCCCGGCTCGCTGTCGATCTTCCTTCGACCCTTCCAAGAAGGTGAAGCACCAGAAGGTCGAGGGCATCGAACGCGAGTTCTTTGAGCCCGGCGAAACCGGCAACATCTTCGCGCCAGATGCGCCGGTCTCGACCATCATCGAGGGCTTGCTCGCCCCGCTAATCGGTCCCGCCTACGGTCTGCCTGACACCTTGGTCGTGGGATGGCTGGCTTCTATGACGACATGGCCGAGATGGCCACGGAACTGCTCCAGCCGGAGGGCGAGGGCGGATTAGGGCAGGGGGAGGTCTTTCTGCGGAGAAGCATAACCGGCGCTCCAGACCCATCGACATCATGGATACCCGGCACTCCGAAGATAACAGATTATCCGTTTCGAGGCCGCCCGCCGCGTCACGCAGAAATAGGTCGACGGCACGCTCATTGTGGCCACCGATAACCAGATCACGTTCGCTGTGCGGGCCATTGTCCCCGCCATAGCCGACACGCTCATCATCGACGGCGCCGAGCTGGTCATCAAGGATCTGCGGCCGATCCCGCCAGCCGGCACGCCGGTGGCCTACATCGCATTGGTGGCGGCTTAAAATACCGCGAGGTATTTGAGCAATGACACGATGCCGATGATGATCACGACAACTCGAGCGATCTGGCGGGTACGGCCGTCAAGCGGCAGAAGGTTAACGAGATACAATACCAGAACGATGACGAGGAAAGTGACCAGAATACTGATTAAAGGTGTGCCGGCCATTGCCCCTCACTGACATGAAAACTAGCCAGCAACACTGCGTTGCGTGGTCTGAAAGTTCCACATGCTAAAGCGCCTATCACCTCGCGAGCGATTCGAACAGCTTGTCTCGACCTTTGAGCCGATGCTCCGGGCCGCCTTCATCGAGGCGATCGACGACATCCGCAGCAACGTCGTGCTGCTCCGCATGGTTGAGCGCTTTGAGCGCGGCGACATCAACGGCGCGTCCAGGCGATGAACCTCGACCGAGGCCGCGTTTCGGCCGCTGGAAGAGCGGCAGACCTTCAACGGCGGCGGCGTTGCGAGCGTCGAGCAGATGCCGGCGCTTCGCCATCCAAGCGGCTTTCGTCGTGCTGCGGCGCCAATCCGACCAGGACCGCACTGGAGGTGGTCGGGTGACCGGCAGCAGAAAAGGCGGGTGATCGGGCTCACCACAGTTCAGAGCGACTATGTTGCCCGAGCCCGCGATGAACTGCTCTCTGGCGAGCCCGACCAGTTGCGGGCCTATCTGACTCGGAAGCATCGCGAAAACGTTTCGACCGAACGATCACATCTGCGATCCGAGATGGTAAACCAATCCCTACCAATCTGGTGAGACCGGATCAGCGCCCGATATTCCGACGGACTGGTGAAGCTCCGCGCCGACACGATCGGGCTGCATGAGACGTTCGCCGCACGAGCATCCAAAGACACATCGCATTTGAGCAGGCGATCGCCAAGGGTGCGGTATGGCCCGATGCGATCACGAGGGGTTGGACGCTGAAAAGGTGTTTCCCCGAATATGACTTCTTCTTGAATGGCGATACGGAGCCTTTCGAAGGCGACTATCAGATCCTACCGATCTGCGGGGTGGGTGGCGACGAGCCGGGCACCCTGCGCGTTCTCGATCACCCCGAGCAATCAGTAATGATGGGCATTGCGGCGGCGCTGAAGGGTTTCAGACCCGGCAAGCCGCCGGCGCTGAACTAGGGTATGAACCCATAACTTAAGGACGGCGACTAGATGGAGTTGCAGGTGCTCAGAAATGAGTTCGAAGCGGGAGATGGGTCGTTCCTCATCATGATTCGACCCAACATGATCTGGGATGTCGAGGCGTTCGATCGATTGTCCAACGCTATGGAGCAGTACTGTCGAGCTCACGAGGGAAGCCAGACATTAGAGCGATGGGTGGCAGTAGGGTTTTGGTACGCGCCAAGGTTTGTCCGGGCGTGGACGAGCCATCCCGAGTTCCCTCGCGTCTTTCCGGTCACATATTTTGACAGAGCGTATCGTCGGCTGGATGATTTGGCCGACTGGTATTTTTTGGGCAGCTATCCGTATCCCGCGAACCATGTTTGGGAGCCTGTCCGCCCTTAGCTTCTATCCAACCGTCAGTTGGTGGACGCATTTCATGCGATGCGCCTATGATGCCTGACGGTCCGGTTGCACCGGGCAAGCCCACCCCCCGCATCCCCCCAGCCTGGTGCAAGTCGCTTGATCGGGTCCCGCCGTCATGGGGCATGTGCGGCGGGACTTTTTTGTGGTCCTGGTGGAACAGCTGACCGGCGCGATGGTTCATCTTAACGCAGCAACTCCCTCCTTTGTGAATTGCTGCCAGATCGGGTAGCCCCGATCGGCCCGCGTCTTCTCCCGGAAGCGCGGGCTTTTTTGGATGCTGGGTTCGGCTGAGAAGCCGCGGAATCACCTTCCGTTCACTCTAGCTAATATAAGCTTTGTACCTAGTATTGACTGGGTGCGTAAAATCGTAAGGACCGGCGCCGGCCGCCTTGAGTCGTTCCGCCGATGGAGCCCAAGCTGGTCGCGAAGCCACCCGAGGGTGAGCCCTGGACTGGACGGCTACCGCACCCAGATCCTCATCAACAGCCCGACGATATCCGCGCCTTCACCAAGAGCGGTGTGGACTGGACGAGTAAATACACCGGCCTCGTCGAAGCCGCGCGGGAGCTTGACGTCAAGAACGCGATCTTCGAGGGTGAGGCAGTGGTCACCAATGCGGCCGGCCTGCCCGACTTCGACGCGCT
>NZ_JBVVQI010000018.1:0-136805 GCF_055811495.1 Mesorhizobium sp. WSM4830
TCCTCCTTCGGCTTTCCCGCCGAAATAGAATCGAGCTTCGCCGCAAAGCGCAACCCAGATGTGTGAATGCGATAGGTCACTATACGGGGAGAAATGCCCGGCAGGGCAATGAGGGGCGGCGCAGACCTCATGTGATTTGACGCTGCCGCGCCGTGACCTACCCTCTAGTGCCGGAACCGAGGAGACGGGCGATGCTGTCACCTTTCAACCGGAGCGTTGCGCTGGCAGCGGCGGTGATGCTTGCCGGCGCCACCGCGGCCTATGCCCATCATGGCTGGTCGTGGACGCAGGATGGGTTCTTCGAACTCAAGGGCAGGATCACGGCCATCTATATCGGCAATCCGCACGCCACTCTGGACGTCGACGCCGAGGGAGAAGTCTGGCGGGTGGAGATGGCGCCGCCGTCCCGCACCATCGCCGCCGGCTTCACGGAAGGTGTTGCCAAGGTCGGGGACGAGGTGACGGCGATCGGCCATCGCTCGCGCGACGAGAGCGAAAAGCGCATGAAGGCAGTCCGCATCATTATCGGCGGCAAGACCTATGACGTCTATCCCGACCGCGTGCCGCCGGCCTGAATGGACGGGTTCTTCGCCGGCATCGAGCAACTCGCGCTTGTGCGGGGACTGAAGGCTTCTTTCGTCGCCTACCCCATCGTCAATGCGCTGCACATCATGTCGATCGGCGCACTGGTGACCAGCGTCTGGCTGATGGACCTCAGGATCCTGGGCGCCTTCCGCTCGCTGCCGAAAGCGGCGTTCGTCGCGCTGCTGCGCCGTACGGCATTGGCCGCCTTCGGCGGCGCGCTTGTCACGGGCTCGCTGCTTTTTTCGGTGAGGGCGAGTGAGTATGCGGCGATGCCGATCTTTCTCGCCAAGATGACCCTCATCCTCCTCGCCGGCGCCAATTTCCTCGTCTTCATGCGCCGCGCAAAAAGCGGTGACGAGGCGGCTGGTGGGGTCACGACCGTGCTGGGTGTGCTTTCGCTGATGCTGTGGACGTCCGTGCTGTTTGCGGGGCGGTTTATTGGGTTTCTGAACTGAGGCGAGCGTCGGCACTGGCGTTCCCGGGACGGACAGATAAGCTCCCGGCAAAATCCAGGGAGGCTTGCCATGAAGAAAGAAGTCATCGAGGTGCCGGTGATGTCGGCCTAGGTGCGGGCGCTCGGCCTGCCGTGCTCGACGGCGGTGAGGGCGAGATGGTGCGCGGCGACATCGAAACGCAGACCGAAGCGTCGCTGAAGGCGCTGAAACATTGCCTGGAAGCGGCGGGCACCTCGCTCGACACAATGTGGTGATGGCGCATCTACGCCGTCAATTCCGCCTTCTACAACGCCATCAACCGGGTCTACGCGAAGTATTTCAGCGTCAATCCGCCGGCGCGCAGCTTTGTGCCGGTGGCGTCATGGCCGATGGAGTTTGATATCGAGATCGAGTGTGTGGCTGTGGGGTGAAGGTGACGTTGTGAAGACCAGTTTCCTAGCGTTACGCTGGCACTCTGGTTGGTCCGCCGCCGGAGCTTGGCCAAGACTCGATCGAGCTGTTCAAGCCCTGCCTGAATGCTCAAATCAGTGCTACCAATGCCGTCGGCCTTGCGGTAACGAGCTAATTCTTGGCTAAGACACGGGAAAGATGAGAGAAGCGATGGCTGAAGCAGATCTTGAATTTGTCGATGAGGACGATGCGGTCCTAGATCCAAAAGATACAGCTTCTTTTTCAGAAGCCGTTCTATATTCGTCCGATTGGACGGTTCAAACTGTCATATCCCAATTGACGAATAAAAACATCGACATGAGCCCTCGGTTCCAAAGGAGAGATGCTTGGTCGATTGGGGGGAAAGGAAGATTTATTGAAAGTGTTATCTTAGGATTTCCTATCCCGCAGATAGTTCTCGCCGAAAAGAAAAATCAAAGAGGCCAATTTATCGTATTGGATGGAAAGCAAAGGTTGCTATCTCTGTTGCAATTTACGGGAAACGCTGAAGGCGCAAAGAATGCTTTTCGCCTTTCTGGGTTGGAAGTTCGAACGGATCTTCTTCGAAAGAATTTCTCTCAGTTGGAGAAGGATCCCGCAAGAAGGGATGATCTAAACGCCTTTTTCAATAATACAATTCGAACCGTAGTAATTCGAAATTGGCCAAATACAAATTTTCTTCATACTGTATTCCTTCGATTAAATACGGGAAGTGTTAAACTTTCTCCTCAAGAATTGCGCCAAGCTATGGTACCCGGGCCATTTTCGGACTTTATTGATGATACCGCGATTGCGTCGGTTCACGTCCAGAGACTAATGAGTAGAACGACGCCGGATCCTCGTATGCGTGACGTAGAGCTTATTGTTCGGTACTTGGCTTATCGGCGGTTCCTTCCTAGGTACTCAGGGAGAATGAAAGAATTTCTTGACAACACTTGTATGGTGCTTAACGAAACGTGGGAAAAAGTCCAGGTTTCTGTTGGTCTCGATATTGAGCAATTTAACGCAGCTGTTGATGTTCTTATGGATATATTTGGCGATGACATGTTGGCCCGAAAGCCTGGTTCGCGATCCTTCAACAGAGCAATTTTCGATGTCCTTGTTTTTTATGCTGCGGATTATGAAATCAGAACGGCAATGGCGGCTAACGCTGAGAAAGTCCGACAGCTATACACCTCATGCCTCGCTGATGCGTCGTTCTCGGAGGCCATCGAAAGTGATACAGCCGGTATGCCGCACACGTTCGACCGCTTGTCAATTTGGGGGGGCGGACTTCGTGCCGCTCTTCAACAAGACATTAATGTGCCCGCTCTCGAAACTAGGAAAGATGGGAGCTCGCGTATAACGTTCGACGGCTTTCACTAGATGGCGTCGACTCGCCTTGAAGATCTTAAGATGCGCGTCAGAGAATTGAAGCGCATGCTTTTGCCATCCAAATTCGACCCGACCGGCTCTTACAAAGATCCGCTGCGCGTAACGACCCGTGCGCTTTCTTTTCGCGTTCTGACACATGCGGAGGTGGAGACGTATTTTGAAGACCGCGTTCTTGAAGTGGCCGCAACAGCTCTTGACGCTTGGGAGACGAACAAATTTGTTTCTATTGTTACATTCCATTTGATCGGTTTCGGCGGAAGATCAACAGATCGTCCACCTGAGACTTTACACGCAACCGAGCAGAATAAATTAAAAGAATGGCCGAGCAGAACTTCGATTGATGATCGATTTTCGAAGTGTGTATCGGAATTTCACAAGAGAATTAAATTCGAAAATCATGGAGTAAAAGAAAGAAACATTATGGAAATGTTCGTTCCGATTGGATTCGATATGGGAAGATGTGACCCAATATTTTTGCAGACAATGAATAATTTTGGAGAAGCTCGGGGAGCAGTGGCACATACGAGTGGGAAGGGTCACGTACAGAAGGCAGTCGACCCGAAGGACGAATATACGACACTGCAGAAGATTATTGCCTCGTTGGAGACAATCGACGTCGAATTCGATCGCCTTTTAAGGGCGTCAAAAGCTCCAAAATAATAGAACCTTTCGCATGACCTGTGAGATTAGATTGGCGTCTTGGCGGCAAACAAGTTGAGCGACCCTTGAACACTCGGGTGCGCCGGCGGGACAGCGCCCCCCTCTGGCCTGCCGGCCATCTCCCCCACAAGGAGGGAGATTGGCTAATCGCCTATGCAAAATACTCCTGCAGCGGCCTGACCTCGAGGCTCCCCGCCTTCAGCGCCGCAATGGCCTCCGCCACCGCAGCCGCGCCCGACAGCGTGGTGTAATACGGCACCTTCTGCATCAGCGTCGCCCGGCGCAGCGATTTCGAATCCGACACGGCCTTCTGGCCGTCCGTGGTGTTGAAGACGATCTGCACCTGGCGGTTGCGGATGGCGTCCTCGATGTGTGGGCGGCCTTCCAGCACCTTGTTTATCTTCTCTGCGGCGACGCCGTTTTCGGCGAGGAAGCGGGCGGTGCCCGAGGTGGCGAGCACCTTGAAACCCTGGCCGGCGAGGCGCTTGACCGCCGGCAATATGCCTTTCTTGTCCTCGTCGCGCACCGAGACGAACAGCGTGCCGGAGCGGGGGAGATCAACACCCGCCCCGAGCTGGCTCTTGGCGAAGGCCAAAGCGAAGTCGCGGTCGAGGCCCATGACCTCGCCGGTCGAGCGCATTTCCGGGCCGAGCAAGATGTCGACGCCGGGGAAGCGGGCGAAGGGAAACACCGCTTCCTTGACCGCGATGTGGCCGGGGTTGCGCGGGTCGGGCATGGCGCCGTAATGGGCGAAGGCGTCTTCCAGGCTCTCGCCGGCCATGATGCGGGCAGCAATCTTGGCAATGGGCCGGCCGATAGTCTTGGCGACGAAAGGCACGGTGCGCGATGCGCGCGGGTTGACCTCCAGCACGTAAACGGTGCCGTCCTTGATCGCATATTGCACGTTCATCAGGCCGCCGACATTGAGCGCGCGGGCAAGGGCGGCCGTCTGGCGCTCGAGCTCGTCGACCAGCTCGGAGGGCAGCGAGTGCACCGGCAGCGAGCAGGCTGAGTCGCCGGAATGGATGCCGGCCTCCTCGATGTGTTCCAATATGCCGGAGACGTAGGTCGACCTGCCGTCGCAGAGACAGTCGACATCGACCTCGATGGCACCTGAGAGATAGGTGTCGAACAGCAGCGGGTTCTTGCCGAGCAGCGTGTTGATCTGGCCGGTCTTGTCGTTCGGGTATTTCTGCTTGATGTCCTCCGGCACCAGGCCGGGCACGGTGTCGAGCAGATAGGATTGCAGCATGCTTTCGTCGTGGATGATCTGCATGGCGCGGCCGCCGAGTACATAGGACGGGCGCACGACCAGCGGGAAGCCGAGCTCGCCGGCGACGAGGCGGGCCTGCTCGACCGAATAGGCGATGCCGTTCTTCGGCTGGCTAAGGCCGAGCTTGTGCAAGAGCTTCTGGAAGCGGTCGCGGTCTTCGGCGAGATCGATCATGTCGGGCGAGGTGCCGAGGATCGGGATGCCGGCCTTCTCCAGCGCATCCGCGAGCTTCAGCGGCGTCTGGCCGCCGAACTGGACGATGACGCCGACCAGTTCGCCCGACGCCTGCTCGGCGCGCAGGATCTCCAGCACGTCCTCCGGCGTCAGCGGCTCGAAATAGAGCCGGTCGGAGGTGTCGTAGTCGGTCGACACGGTCTCGGGGTTGCAGTTGACCATGATCGCCTCGAAGCCGGCGTCGCGCAGCGCAAAAGCGGCATGGCAGCAGCAATAGTCGAACTCGATGCCCTGGCCGATGCGGTTGGGGCCGCCGCCGAGGATGACGACCTTTTTGCGCGACGAGACCTGAGCCTCGTTGGCGAGTGCGCCGGCGAACGGCACTTCATAGGTCGAGTACATGTAGGCGGTGGGCGAGGCGAACTCGGCGGCACACGTGTCGATGCGCTTGTAGACGGGATGAACGTCGAGCTTGTCGCGTATCTTCTGGATTTCTTCGACGTCTTTCCTGACCAGCGATGCGAGGCGGGCGTCGGAAAAACCCATCGCCTTCAGCATGCGCAGATTGGCGGCGTCCTCAGGGATGCCGTGCTCGCGGATGCGATCCTCCATCGCGAGGATGCCGGCGATCTGCTCGAGGAACCACGGGTCGATCTTGCACATGGCATGCACGTCTTCCAGCGAGGTGCCCATGCGGATTGCCTGCGCCACCATGCGCAGCCGGTCGGGCGTTGGCGTGCCCAGAGCGGCGCGGATGGCGTTGCGGTCGTCGACATGGCTGGCGGGCGCGTTCCCGTGGCCGATGCCGGGGATCTCGATCTCGTCCAGACCGGTCAGGCCGGTCTCCAGCCCGCGTAGCGCCTTCTGCAGCGATTCCTGGAACGTGCGGCCGATGGCCATGACCTCGCCGACCGACTTCATCGAGGTGGTCAGCACCGGCTCGGCACCCGGGAATTTCTCGAAGGCAAAGCGCGGGATCTTGGTTACGACATAATCGATGCTCGGCTCGAACGAGGCCGGCGTGGCGCCGCCGGTGATGTCGTTCTCGAGCTCGTCCAGCGTGTAGCCGACGGCGAGCTTGGCGGCGATCTTGGCGATCGGGAACCCGGTCGCCTTGGAGGCGAGTGCGGACGAGCGCGAGACGCGCGGGTTCATCTCGATCACCACGAGTCTTCCATCGGCAGGATTCACGGCAAACTGCACGTTGGAGCCGCCAGTCTCGACGCCGATCTCGCGCAGCACCGCGATCGAGGCGTTGCGCATCATCTGGTATTCCTTGTCGGTCAGCGTCAGCGCCGGGGCGACGGTGATCGAGTCTCCCGTATGCACGCCCATGGGGTCGATGTTCTCGATCGAGCAGATGATGATGCAGTTGTCGGCCTTGTCGCGGACAACCTCCATCTCGTACTCCTTCCAGCCGAGCACGCTCTCCTCGATCAGCACTTCGGTGGTCGGCGAGGCGTCGAGGCCGGACTGGACGATCTCGTAGAATTCGGCGCGGTTGTAGGCGATGCCGCCGCCTGTGCCGCCCATGGTAAAGGAGGGGCGGATGATGGCGGGCAGGCCGACATGGTCGAGCGCTTGTGCTGCGATCGCCATGCCGTGGCTGATGTAGCGCTGCTTGCGGTCGCCTTCGCCGAGGTTCCAGCGCGTTTCCAGCGCGTCGAGCGCGGCGTCGAGATTTTCCGGCTTTTCCGCCTTCAGTGCGGCGCGCTCGGCCTCGTGCGTCTTGCGGTCGGCGTTCTTGACGTCGGTGGCGTTGGCCAACATCGACTTCGGCGTTTCCAGGCCGATCTTGTTCATCGCCTCGCGAAACAGTGCGCGGTCCTCGGCCTTGTCGATTGCGGTGGCGTCGGCGCCGATCATCTCGACATTGTAGCGGTCGAGCACGCCCATGCGGCGCAGCGACAGAGCGGTGTTGAGCGCTGTCTGGCCGCCCATGGTCGGCAGCAGCGCGTCGGGCCGCTCCTTGGCGATGATCTTGGCGACAACTTCCGGCGTGATCGGCTCGATATAGGTGGCGTCGGCCAGCTCCGGGTCGGTCATGATGGTGGCCGGATTGGAATTGACCAGGATGACGCGAAAGCCCTCTTCCTTCAGCGCCTTGCAGGCCTGGGTGCCGGAATAGTCGAACTCGCAGGCCTGGCCGATGACGATGGGGCCGGCCCCGATGATCAGGATCGACTTGATGTCGGTGCGTCTTGGCATGTCGAGGTCCGTTCGGCGGGCGGCTTGCACAAAAAGCCGGACGGGATGACCCGGCCGGTTGTGCTCGCGATTCTGGTATCAGGCTAGGAGGGCCTTATAGGGAAGAGTTTGCCGGATGTAACCCCGAAAATGAGGGAGTAGGGCAGTAGGGCAGTAGGGCAGTAGGGCAGTAGGGCAGTAGGGCAGTAGGGCAGTAGGGCAGTAGGGCAGTAGGGCAGAGGTTCGAGCGCCCTTTTAAAACATACTGCCCTACTGCCCTACTGCCTTATCCCTAACCCAGCCAAAGCATCCGTAATCTCGAAGCGTTCGGAAGCACCGATACGGATGATGTTCAGACTGCCCTCGCGGGTGAAGCGGAATTCGCCGGGTGCGTCCGCACCGGCCGGCTTGCCGGCCTTGAAGCTGATGATGCGCGTGCCGCCGTCGGGCCATGTCACGGTCACGTCGATCTTGTCGCCGGTGCGCACGACGTTTGCCTTGCAGCTGGTCATCGGCTGGCCGAGATAGCGCGCGCAGGGGATGGCGTTACCGGCACCTGGGACCGGTGTCCCCGGCGGCTGCAACCGTGCAACGGTCTGTGCGTCGGGCGGAGGCGCCGCGTTGGCCGCGCCGAAATTCTGGACGGGACCCACTGCTGCGGGCGGCGATCCATCAACCTGTCCAGTCGAGGAATTTCCACCGGCCAGGGCCAGGCGGTAAGCATCCTCGATCGCCGCCCTGCCGATGGCATCAGCGGAGTTCAGCGTCTTTTCGGGACCCGTTGCGCCCAGGCGGGTTGTCAGATCGGGCAGCGGTTGAGGCGCAGGGCTCTCGGCACTGGCCGCTGCCGGCGGTGTCACTTGCCGGGGATTGATGGGGTCGAGGTAGCGCGCCGGAGCCCATCCGCTCAACTTCGGGTCGTCGATGTCTTGGACTTTGCACCACTTGTAGCCGCTGACGTCGCCGCAGCCGAGATTCTTCACGCTCGAACCACTCGGCAGCCGTGCCTCGATCTTGCCCATGGCCGATGCCGTGGCGCGCACGTTGAGGAGGTCATCCGGAGCGAGACCCATCACAATCGAGATGATGGGCTCCGGCTCCTGGCCGTTGGCCGGCAGCTCCGCCAGCATCAGCGGAGCGGCAACCATCGCAAGCAGCGTCGTCGGGAGTGTTACTGTGCGCCTAATCATCTGCCATGGGCGGTGGGTTCAATTGCCGAAGGCGCGGCCAGGCACGAAAGCGCCATCGCACGCCAGCCGGTTTTTATAGGCGACGAGGCGGCGCTGTGTAAGCCCGAAAAGGTGCCGCGTGTTGAATCGCGACCAGGCCACTTCCGTGAACTAACAGCCGGCAAAATATTGCACATTTCATGTAAATATGCACTCTCTCAAGTAAGGTTGAGGAGGGCAATATGGTCGACCTTGAAATATTTGCGCAGGTGGAAAACATAGTTCGCCAGCGTATCAAGAAAACGCGCGCCGAGATTGAGGCTTCACTTGGTCACATCGCCAACGGCAATCCGCTGGCCGCCGAACAGACCCTCTCCAGGCGCCTCGACAGGCTGCAGGTAAAGGCGTCGCTCAGCCGCACCGAAGCGGAGATGATATCGGCAGCGATCGACATGAGGTCTGCCGGGGAAAGAAAGGCCGCCGCCAAGCAGCCAGGGCCGGAGGCAATTCTCGGCCCAACGCTCGATTTCATCGGGGTCGCATTCCTCGAGCGTGGGCGCCGTGCGGCCGATGCGGTCGGCCGCGTTGCCTTTCTCAACGGCAATCCACAAGGATCGGGTTTTCTGGTCGGGCCAAGGCTGTTCCTCACCAACAACCATGTGATTTCGTCGCCGGCGGATTCCCGGCGCTTCCAGGTCCAGTTCGATTATGAGCAGGACGGTGCGAATGCCGTGCGTACGCCGACGACCTTCCTGTTCGATCCTGAATCCTGTTTCGTGACCGATAGCATAGAAGGTCTGGACTATACGCTGATCGGGGTCGGCGAGCGGCGCTCCGGTCCAAAGGAACTGGGGGAGTTCGGTTTTATCTCGCTGTCGGACGCGCGCGACAAGCATATGCTCGGCGAAATCGCCAACATCGTTCAGCATCCCGATGGCCGCTTCAAGGAACTGGTGCTGCGTGAAAACCGGCTGGTGGCTCGCGACGAAACGGTACAAGTGCTGCACTATGTCGCCGATACCGAACAGGGTTCGTCCGGATCCCCGGTCTTCAACAACGAATGGGAGCCTATCGCCCTGCACCATTGGGCCGGTCCGTTCCACGAGGTGACGGGTATAGGCGGCTATGCGCTTGCACGCGAGATCAACGAAGGCATACGGATCAGCGCCATCGTTGACGATCTCGGTGCTAGAAAGTCCAGGCTGCCGGGCTCCTCGGCATCGGCGGTTTCGCAAGCTCTGGCGATTTGGGCCGGCACGCCGCGCATGATGGACGAGACAGTTCGGCTGAACGCCGACATTCGCGAAGATGTGCTGGACAAGCCGGTGCAGCGACCGGAACCGGATGGCAATCCGCCGGCGACGAGACACAACGCCGATGGCTCGGTCACCTGGACTTTTCCCGTCGAGATAAATGTCCGGGCGCCGCTGATCGACCGCGACGGAGGCGATGCGAGACGAAACGACGGCAAAGGCCCGGCAAGCGAACCCGCGAAGGTGGCCATCGCCGAGGCCGCGGGCTGGAAAACAGAGGATTTCGACGATCGCGGAGGGTATGAGCCCGGCTTCATACCGGGTTTTGTCCTGCCAATGCCGACGGTTGCCGATTCACCCTTCCGGTTGGCCAAAAACCTTCTTGCCAAACCGGGCGAGGACCCACACGAATTGCGCTATCATCATTTTTCGATCTTGATGAACGCCGATCGCAGGCTTGCCTTCGTCACCGCCTGCAATATCGATGGATCCCGCACCAAGGCGGTCAATCGTGAGGACAAGACGGTCATCAACAACCCGTCGCTTGTCGAATTGGGGGTGGAGTCGATTTCCGGTTCGGAAGCCAGCGATGCTTTCCGGCCCGATCGCCGCATCGATCTTGGCGAGCAGATGACCCAGGAATTTTATTCGAGCCAGAATGTGCCTGGATTTCCCGTCGCAAAATCCAAGGAACGAATAGCTCGAATGTTCCAGAAGGGCCATATTACGCTTCGCGGCGACCCTGCATGGGGGGTGGATCAGGAGGCGGTCGCGGCAGAACGCGACACGTTCTTTTATACCAATGCTGCGCCGCAAGTCGGCTTCTTCAATCAGGGAAGCTCGCTTAACCACCCCGGCTCCAAGGGGAAGCTGAGATGGCGCGCGGTGGAAACCTATGTGCTGCGCAACGCCTATACGACGCGAGGCCGTGTCACGGTGTTTGCCGGGCCAGTGTTCCGCGAGGACGATCCTCCCTACCGCTTCGACAGCCATGTTCCGCTGAAGTTCTGGAAGATCGCTCTGTGGTCCGATCAAGCTGGCCTGCGCGCCATCGCGCTGCTGGCGGACCAGAAGCCGGTTTTGGAAGTGATGCCCGAAGCGTTCGGCGAGCGTGCCGAGGCACTCGACGACCCGCTTGAAATTGCCAGGGTATCGGAGTTTCTTTCGACGGTGGCCGAGATCGAACAGCTGACCGGCCTGAACTTTGGCCAGCAGGTGCGCGAAGCCGACATTCGGGCCGGTTCTGAATCGGTTCCTGCACAGACCTTCAACCCGACGCAACTAGCGCCCAAGACGTCACGGCCAAAGGCTTCATCGCGCAAGACTTCGGCGGCCAAAACTTCGGCTCCCAAGACTTCGGCGGCCAGCGCCCGACGTCCTGCCAAGCGATCGAAGCGATCCGCGTCTGACAACTGAAGATTGGATCAGTCGCGGCTTCTGCCGCTCGAAGGCGGTCATACGTTCAGCCTGGCATGAGCAAGCTCAGCCTGGCGGCATGAACGCGTTCCGCGTTCAGCCGGACATAAAGCCGGTGCGCAGCGCGTGAGCCCATTCGGGCCGTCCCGCCTGCTCGGCCTGACGCGCTGCCGCCTCGTGATCATAATCAACGGCGATGGCTTCGAAACGATCGGGGTGCAAGTCGACGAGGCCGTAACGAGCGTGCGGCGAACCCTGTTCGGAGACATGCGCCGGCGGGGTCGAATCGTCATAGGCCGGGCAGCCGATGCTGCCCGGGTTGAAGATGATCGGACCGCCGGGAATGCGGACCAGCTCGCTGCGATGGCTGTGGCCGCAAAGCATGATGCGGCAGGCGGGATCGATCGCGCCGAGGCGCCGTTCGATGGCGGCCAGCGGCGCGCGCACCAGTCGGCCGTCGACAATCGCGTCAGTCAGGTATTTTTCGTCGTGGTCGGGCCGGGCGTGGAAGGCGATCACGCCGGGCGCCACATCGAGCGTGAGGGGCAGCGCGAACAGCGCCTCGCGTTGGCCTGCCGTCAGCCGTTCCTGCGCGTAGCGGTCGGACGGCCACATGGTCTCGTCGGCGGTGTCGCGGGCAACGCGGCGGTCGTGATTGCCGCGTACCGTCGGCAGGTCGAGCGCCTCGAGCCGCTCCATGGTCTCGCGCGGCCACAGCGGGCCGGAAACGCAATCGCCGAGATTGACGATGAGGTCGGCGCCGCCGCGCTGCCGCAGATCATCGAGCACGGCGTCGAGCGCCAGGACATTGCCGTGGATGTCGGCGAAGACGGCAATGCGCATGGCAGGCTCCGTTAATTGGAGTGGCTGGAGGGCGGGTGAAGCTACTTTGCTCATCTCGCGAAGCCGGCGAGAGCG
This sequence comes from Mesorhizobium sp. WSM4830, assembly GCF_055811495.1. Lineage (NCBI taxonomy): Bacteria > Pseudomonadati > Pseudomonadota > Alphaproteobacteria > Hyphomicrobiales > Phyllobacteriaceae > Mesorhizobium > Mesorhizobium sp. WSM4830. The sequence goes on from NZ_JBVVQI010000018.1 coordinate 11,894, forward strand.
GAATCCAGCTTCGCGTCGTTCAGGCGCGGACTTCGATCTCGTGGCCGCCGACCGCCGGCAACGATGCGTCGTCGCCGGCCGCGGCAATCACGCTGTCGAGCAGGCCCGGGAAACGGCGGTCGAGATCGTCACGGCGCAGCGTGATCAGCCGGCTGGTGCCAACCGCCTCGGTCCGGGTGACGCCGGCCTCGCGCAGCTTGGCCAAATGGTAGCTCAGATTGGTCTTCGAGCAGAGATCGAGGAACCGGCTGCAATTCAGCGGCACACCCTCCTTGCTGGCGAGATAGCGCACGATGGCCAACCGCGTGGGGTCGCCGAGCACGGCAAGCACGTTCGGCAGGCTGATCTGGTCGGCGGTGGGATGGGGCAAGGTCATGCCCAGGAATTAAGCACATTCGGAGCCGATTTCAACGCATCTCCTCTCGTGGCTGATGGACACATAGTTTCGTCCCGTCGCTCCGTCCTGACACCGGGCTGTCAGGATGGTTCGGCTATTTTGCAGTGGCTTTATTGACATCATGCCCTGTTATGTCCAATTGTTCAATAACCTTTGAACTAAGGAAATTGCCATGGATAAGCGCCTCATCTGGCTTGCGCTCGGATCGTTCACGATTTCGACCGAAGGTTTCGTCATCTCCAGCCTTTTGCCCGACATTGCAAAGGATGCCGCCATCTCCGTTCCGCTCGCCGGCACGCTGATTACGGCGTTTGCGCTCGCCTATGCGATCGGCACGCCGATCCTGGCAACGCTGACCGGCGAATGGGATCGTCGCCGCGTCATTCTGTGGACACTGGTGTTCTTCGTTTTGGGCAACGTCGCCGCGGCGCTGAGCTCCTCCTTCGAATTGCTGTTGATCGCGCGCATCGTCATGGCGCTGTCGTCAGGCTTGTTCGCGGCGACCGCACAGGGAACGGCCGTTGCGCTTGTCGACGACCATCATCGCGCCCGCGCCATTGCCGTGGTCGTCGGCGGCACCACCGTTGCGGTCGCGGTCGGCGCGCCGCTTGGCGCGCTTGTTGCGACGGTCGCCGGCTGGCGCGGCACATTCTTTGCCATTGCCGGCCTTGGCGCCCTCGCCGGCGCGATCCTGTGGTATCGGCTGCCGCGCGGCATCGTCGGCACCAGGCTGCCGCTCCGGATGCGGCTGGCAGCGGCACTCCGCCCCGGCGTCATGCCTATCCTGGTGACGACGATCCTGGCACTGATCGGCGCCTTCACCGTCTTTGCCTTTGTCGCGCCGCTCGCCATCGAAGGCGGCGGACTGAACCCGATCGCGCTTCCCGGAATGCTGCTCGCCTTCGGCGTTGGCGCGGTCATCGGCAATATCGGCGGCGGGCAGGCCGCCGACCGTTTCGGCGCGACGCGCACCGTCTGCTGGTCGCTGGCGCTGAGTGCCACCATGCTGGTCACGTTTTCGCTGATCCCGATGTTCCTGCCGCGCGAGATCGCCGGGCCGGCGCTGATGGCCATGATGGTGCCGTGGGGCATCGTCGGCTGGGCATTCCCGCCGGCGCAGGCCAGCCGTATCATCAAGCTGGCGCCCGATGCCGCGCCCATCGTGCTGTCGCTGAACGCTTCGGCACTCTATCTCGGCGTCGCACTGGGTGCGGTGGTTGGCGCCGCGGTGCTGCGCTACGGCGCACCGGCCGACCTCGGCGTGGTCGCGGCGGCATTCCCGATCATTGGTCTGGGCGTGGTGCTGGCGGGCCATCTGGCGGCGCGTCCGGTGGCGATGCCGGCCGAATAAGGCTGTCAGTGGAGCTTGGCTGCCGGCCGCCGATAGTTCAAATCGCGGCCGGCGGTGCGTCAAGATCCAACGCGGCGATTTCGTCCAGCGCCGCTCGCAGGCTTGCCGCCTGCTCCTTTCCAAACATCTCCTCGAAGCGCTGCTGAGCAACTTGCCACAGCTTCAGCGCTTCTTCGAGCTTGGTCCGGCCCTGCGGTGTCAGCCTGACGCGCCTGATGCGGCGGTCGGCAGGGTCGGCGAAGGCCTCGACATAACCGTCTCGGATCAGCGGCTTCAGCGTATGACCGAGGGCGGACAGGTCCATGACAAGGGCTGCAGCGATAGCACCCATCGCCGGTTCGTCGCCGACGTGGATTTGATAGAGCAGGCCCTGCTGCGTGGCTTTAATGCCGGAGGGCGCGAGCACATCGTCATAGAACTGGCCGAGTTTCCGCGTCGCGCGGCGCAGCATGGCGTTGTTGCAAAGCAGCAGGCCGGGCAGGGTGGTTTGGGACATTGGCGGATTTCCGATGAAGGGACCGGAAGGGACCCTCGATGCAAACCAGAAATAGTCCTTGCTCCACGGATTGACAAGATGATGGTATATGCCTACGTTCCAATAGTGGCATATACCATTAATTGATCTGCCGGTCGAAGCAGGAATGTTGCCCTGCGGCACTGGCATTTGGAATCGAACCAGAAGGAACAAGACAATGAGCAATCAGGACAAAGGCACGGCGGTCGTCACCGGCGCCTCTTCCGGCATCGGCGCGGTCTATGCGGACCGGCTCGCCGGCCAAGGTTATGATCTGGTGCTGGTGGCGCGGCGCGCCGACCGGCTGGAGGAATTGGCCGGCAAGCTGCGCGCCGAATACGGCCGCAAGGTCAACGTGATCAGCGCCGATCTCGCCGACGACGGCGATCTGCGACGGGTCGAGCAGGCGATATCAACCGACGACAGCGTGACGTTGCTGGTCAACAATGCCGGCCTTGGCGGTGCGCAGGTGGTGGCAACGGCCGACGCCGATGTGGCCGAGCGCATGATCAAGGTCAATGTCGTGGCATTGACTCGTTTGACCCGCGCGGTCCTGCCGGAGCTGCTGGCGCGCAACCGCGGCGCCATCGTCAACATCGCCTCGGTGCTGGCCTTCGATACCTCGTTCGGCGGCATTTACAGCGGCACCAAGGCCTATGTCGTCAACTTCACCGAGGCCCTGCAGCAGGAAGTCGCCGATAGCAAGGTCGCCATACAGGTCGTGCTGCCGGGGGCTACGCGGACCGAGTTCTGGGAAGTCGCCGGAAGCGATATTGCCAACCTGCCGGCAGAGATCGTCATGACTGCCGACGATCTGGTCGATGCAGCGCTTGCCGGCCTGGCCAAGGGCGAAACCGTCACCGCGCCCGGGCTCTCCGACCCGGCTGGGTTGGAAACCTATCTTGGTGCGCGGCAAGGTTTCTTCGGCAGCCTGCTGGCCGGCAAACCGGCCGCACGCTACGCTGCCTGAATTAACTGGTCTTACGCTGTCCGCCACATCGGAATGATCGAGGCGGCCAGCAGCAGGCCAAGCACGGCGTTGAGCATGCGCCACTGCCGCTCGGTTCGCAGCAACCGGGCGAGCAACGTGCCGGCCACGCACCACGCCGCCAGCGATAGGGCCGCGGCAAGACCGAAGACCGTGCCGAGCAGCAAGGCGAGCTGCAGCGGCCCGTTGGCGAGCGCGGCAAAAGATGCTGCCGCTCCCAACCCCATGGCCCAGCCCTTTGGGTTCATCCATTGCAGGCCGGCGCCCCCGAAAAAGCTGTTCGGCTTTGTCATGCCCACGTCCAGATTGGGCGGACCGCTGCGGCCGATCTTGAGGGCAAGCCACACCAGATAGAGGGTACCGGCCATTTTCATTGCCAATTGCAGCGATGGAGCGGCGGCCAGCAGACCGGCGAGCCCAGCAGCACCTGCCGCAGCCACCGTGGCCAGGCCGGCCGCACTCCCGGCCATCAGCGGGATAGAGCGGCGAAAGCCGAACTGCGCGCCGGACGCCGTCGACAAGGTCGTGGCAATGCCGGGCGTTGAGGTTGAGACCAGCGCGAACAGGACGAGGGGAAGGACGGTTTCAAACATGCTGCTTCCTTTGAAGCCTGCACGGTAGGCTGTTTGGCCCATCAGTAAATGCAATGTTTGCTATGATCTGCATTAGCAAATATAATGGCAAGATGCTCCGTAACCTCGACACTGCCCTGGTTCGAACCTTCGTCACCGTTGCCGACAAGGCCAGCATGACGGCGGCGGCCAACGCGCTGCATTTGACGCAAGGTGCCGTCAGCCAGCAGATTAAGCGTTTGGAAGAGCTTCTCGGCTGCAGCCTGTTCGACCGCGATCGGCGCGGATTGCGATTGACCCGCTCCGGCGAACGATTGTTCGGCAAGGGCAAGCGCCTGCTTTCCCTCAATGACGAGATCGTGGCGGAGATGGCGGGCGATGCGGTTGCCGGTAAGGTGCGGCTCGGCGTGCCGTACGACCTTGTCGGCACCTTGCTTGCGCCGGTGCTGAAGGCCTATGCCGAGGCCTATCCGCAGGTCGAGATCTCGCTTGTCTGTGCTTCGTCGCCAGAGTTGGCCGCAGCCTTGGCGACCGGCACGATAGAGCTCGCGGTGATCGAGGAGCCGATCGGCCGGTCGGCCGGCGAATGCCTTGTTGTCGACCGGCTGGTCTGGGTCGGCGCCAAAGGCGGCGCCGCCCGCGGCAAGCGGCCCTTGCCGGTTTCGATGGTCGCCGAGACCTGCGCGTTCCGCCCGGTGGTGCTGGAGGCGCTTGACGAGCATGGGCTGGAATGGCGCACCGTATTCGAAAACGGCAGCATCGACGCGACGACGGCGACGGTGCGTTCGGACTTGGCCGTCACCACCTGGTTGGCGTCGACGGTGCCTGCCGACCTCGACATTTTGGCCAACGATCCGGAGCTGCCGTCATTGCCGAATTTTTCGATCAATCTGCATTTGCCGAAGCACGGAGTCGCGCCGGCTGCACTGGCATTCGCGGGCCACCTCCGCGATGGGTTGGCACGCCGACGAGAGGCGGCTTAAAAAACAACAAAAAGGGCGGCCAGTGTTCAGCCGTCCTTGATCGCCCGCAGGATCTACTTCCAGTTCTTGCGCCGCTCGATCTCCGCTTCGGACGGCTGCTCCGTGGCAAAGGACCCGGTCTTGATCTCGCCGGAGCGTTCATAGCTCGCCATGAGGACGCCGGTGGTCGATGTCTGCGAACGGGTCAGCTTGAACGCGGCAGGTATCGTGCCGCTGCCGAACAATTTTTTGCCCTTGCCCAGCACCAGCGGGAAAATCAGCAGGCTGATCTCGTCGATCAGGTCATTGGCGAGCAAGGTCTGGATCAGCTCGCTCGATCCCTGAATGAGCAGGTCCGGGCCGTCCTCCTGCTTCATCCGGCGCAACGTCGCCACGACATCGCCGCCGAGCGGCTGGCTATTTTGCCAGGACAGCGTATCCGGCCTGTGCGTCGCCACATATTTGGTGACGGCGTTGAAGCTGTCGGCGATCGGGTCATTCTTCTGATAAGGCCAGTGGGCGGCGAAGATGTCGTAGGTCTTGCGGCCGAGAAGCAGCGCGAACGGTTTTGAAAACGTCTCGCCCATCGCGGCGCCCATCACGTCGTCCCAGTAGTGAAACGTCCAGCCGCCGAATTTGAAGCCCCCGACAGGGTCCTCTTGCGGGCCGCCGGGCGCTTGCATGACGCCGTCGAGGCTGACGAATGTTGCGGCGATGATCTTCCTCATTGGAGCTTCCTTTCCCTGATCCGTGCCGTCATGGCCGGAGTTCGAGCCAAGGACGGGCGAACGGGCATTTATCCGACAGCGGCCGGCAAATTTCCAGGGTTGGAAGGGCGGATGACTGCCGACCTTGTTGCATCGGCTTGGAGAAGAGAAACGCTCAGCCCAGACCGACGACCGTATCGTAGAGCAGCTTGAAGTTGAGCACCAGGATGAGCCCAGCGACCACCCAGGCCAGCACGGCAACAGCGCGGGAAATGGCGAAATTGCCCATCTTGCGCTTGTCCGAGACGAACTGCACCAGCGGTACGACAGCGAAGGGAAGCTGCATCGACAGGATTACCTGGCTGAAGACCAGCAACTGGCCGGTTCCCTTCTCGCCATAGAGCGCAGTGACCACCACCACCGGGACGATGGCGATGCCGCGCGTCAGCAGGCGGCGCGCCCATTGCGGGATGCGCAGACGCAGGAACCCTTCCATCACGATCTGGCCGGCGAGCGTCGCCGTCACCGTCGAGTTCAGGCCGGAGGCAAGCAGCGCTACGGCAAACAGAATGGAAGCGATGCCGAGGCCGAGCAGCGGCGACAGAAGCTCGAAGGCCTGGCCGATCTCGGCAACGTCATGATGACCGGTGCCGTGGAACGCCACCGCCGACACGATCAGGATGGAGGCATTGACGAACAGCGCCAGTATCAGCGCGATGGTCGAGTCGGTCGTCGCCCATTTGATAGCGTCGCGCTTGCCGCGATCGGTGCGCTCGTAGGCGCGGGTCTGCACGATCGAGGAGTGCAGATAGAGATTGTGCGGCATCACCGTGGCACCGATGATGCCGATGGCGATGTAAAGCATGGCCGGATTGGTGACGATCTCGGACGATGGCACGAACATCGCATGCAGGATGGAGCCGACCGGCGGGGCGGCGGCAAAGATCTGGATGGCGAAGCAGCCGAAGATGATGATCAAAAGCGCTATGATGAAGGCCTCGAGGAAACGGAAGCCCTTGTTCATCAGCAACAGCAGCAGGAAGGCATCGAGCGCGGTGATGATGGCGCCGCCGATCAGCGGAATGCCGAACAGCAGTTGCAAGGCGATCGCCGTGCCAATGACCTCGGCGAGGTCGCAGGCGATGATGGCCAATTCGCAAGCGACCCAAAGCATGAAATTGACCGGACGCGGATAATAGGCGCGGCACGCCTGTGCAAGGTCGCGGCCAGTGGCGATGCCAAGCCTGGCGGCGAGCGCCTGCAGCAGGATCGCCATCAGGTTCGACAACATGATGATGAACAGCAGCGTGTAGCCGAACTGAGCCCCACCGGCGAGGTCGGTCGCCCAATTACCAGGATCCATGTAGCCGACCGAAACCATGTAGCCCGGCCCCATGAAGGCGAACAGCCGGCGAAGCCAAATCCCCGAGTGCGGCACGGCGATCGTGGCGTTGACTTCGCGAAGGCTGGGCTGCTCGCCGTCCTCCGGGCGGGCAAATCGCCACATGGACCGGGGGGCTGAGGTGGCTTCGGCTTCCGACATGAACTGGCTTTCCACAGGAGCGATCGATATTCTGTCCTTATTTATGCCACGGCTGAACATTATGCAATATGCTATATTTCATTGTCTGAGCTTTTTCGTGCAACCGCTTGGCCGTGCGGCCGGAACGGCGGTGAACGCCGGTTGCGCCGGCCACCGAATGGAAATAAACGGCCAGAACCAATAGGGTTCTGTGCTATGACTGCAATGCCGATTCAAACTGCCGGGAGGAGCGCGTATTGGCGCTGAAGAAAAGACCGGTTCCTCGCGAAAAGCCGCTGCCTGATGCAGAAATTCACTCGGAAGGCTTCCGGCAGACGCGTGAAGCGCGCCGCAGCGCGCTGGTCGAGGATTATGTCGAGCTCATCGCCGACCTGATCGAGGACGGCAACGAGGCGCGCCAGGTCGACATCGCGGCACGGCTCGGCGTCGCCCAGCCGACGGTGGCGAAAATGCTGACGCGGCTGTGCGCCGACGGGCTGGTCTCCCGGAAACCCTATCGTGGCGTGTTCCTGACCGATGCCGGCCGCAAGGTTGCGGAAGAGAGCCGCATTCGCCACCAGACGGTCGAGGCCTTCCTGCGCTCGCTCGGGGTCAGCGCCGAGACGGCGCGCATCGACGCCGAGGGCATCGAGCATCATGTCAGCGCCGAGACGCTCGAAGCCTTTCGCAAGGCAATAATCGCCGCCCGCTGAAAAGCACGGCCAGCGCATCTCGTCGCGCCACTCGCTTCCCACGAGCAGGGTGAGCGGCACAGACCTTGCGATGTCTCGGCCAGACCAGACAAGCGTCAGCAAGCATTGCTTGTTCGCACGAAAAATACTGTGACTTGGCGTAACCGTTGAGATAATTGTTGTCGTGTCCGATCGAACCGGGACACGGCCCGATCAGCCGGAAAATTGCATAAACGGGGGTTGCCATGCTCTGGAAGGGCCGTCGTCAGAGTGACAATGTCGAGGACGAGCGCGGCCAGAGCGGCGGGCTTGGTGGCGGGCCGGGGCAGTTTCGCATCCCGATCGGCGGTCGCGCCGGCGGCGGCGGCATGTCGGGCATCATCATCGTAGGGTTGATTTTCCTGGCAGGGTGGTATTTCGGCTTCGACCCGAGCCAGATCCTCGATAACAGCGGCTTGCAGCCCGGCGGCGGCGAGATCACCGACAATAGCGGCGAGCAAGGCGGCGGTACCGGTGCGCCCGCGTCCGACGAGATGAAGCAGTTCGTATCGACCGTGCTGGCCGAGACCGAGGATACCTGGACCGGTATTTTCCAGTCCGAGGGCCTGACCTATCAAGATCCAAAACTGGTCCTGTTTAGCGGCCGGATCGGCTCCGCTTGCGGTTCTGCCTCGTCAGCGGCCGGACCATTCTACTGTCCCAACGATCGCAAGGTCTATCTCGACACCACCTTCTTCCAGCAGCTCGATCAGCAGTTCGGCGCGTCCGGCGATTTCGCACAGGCCTATGTGATCGCGCATGAGGTCGGCCATCACGTGCAGAACCTCGTCGGCATCCTGCCCAAATTCAATCAGATGCGGCAGAATATGAGCGAAGCCGACACCAACCACATGTCGGTGCAGGTCGAGCTGCAGGCCGACTGCTTTGCCGGCATCTGGGCACATTTCACCGGTCAGAAGGGCATCTTGGAACAGGGCGACATGGCGGAGGCACTGAACGCCGCCAAGCAGATCGGCGATGACACGCTGCAGAAGAAGATGCAGGGCTACGTCGTGCCGGAAAGCTTCAACCACGGCACGTCGCAGCAGCGGCAGACCTGGCTGGCGCGGGGCTTCCAGAACGGCAAGCTATCGGACTGCGACACGTTCAACAATCCGATCTGAGCCGACGGCTTTCTCGTAATCCGAGACTGGATCGCAGTCAGGGGATGTCAGGACGAAAACACTCTGCCTGTTCCCTCATTGTTCCCAGCGATGTGCTCGCCTATAAGGTGTGTTCCCGTTCGCTCGGGCGGCCCGAGGAGATACCATCATGATAGACCCTAAAACCGCCAGGCGGGGCCTTGCGCTTGTTTTCACCACCCTGCTGCTCGACGTCATCGGCTTCGGCATTATTATGCCGGTGCTGCCGGCCTATCTCAGGGAATTGACCGGCGTCGGCATCAGTGAGGCGGCTATCGAGGGCGGCTGGCTGTTCTTCGTCTATGCGGCGATGCAGTTCGTTTTCGCACCAGTGATGGGCGGGTTGAGCGACCGGTTCGGACGGCGGCCTATCCTGCTTGCCTCGGTGCTGACGTTCGCTATCGACAACCTGATCTGCGCTATCGCCTGGTCCTATCCGATGCTGTTCATCGGCCGCGTGCTGGCCGGCGTTTCCGGCGCCAGCTATTCCACGACATCGGCGTTTATCGCCGACATCTCGACCGACGAAAACCGTGCGAAGAATTTCGGGCTGCTCGGCATCGCTTTCGGCGTCGGCTTCGTCATAGGGCCGGTTCTGGGCGGGTTGCTCGGCACGTTCGGGCCACGTGTGCCGTTCTATTTCGCTGCCGGGCTTGCTTTCGCAAACTTTCTGATCGCGCTGTTTCTGTTGCCGGAAACGCTTGATAACAAGCACCGTCGCCGCTTCGAGTGGAAACGCGCGAACCCGGTCGGCACTCTCGTCCAGATGCGCAACTACGAAGGCATCGGCTGGATTGGACTTGTCTTCTTTCTGATGACGCTTGGGCACATGATGTATCCCGCCGTCTGGTCGTTCGTCTCCAGTTATCGCTATGGCTGGAGCGAACAACAGATCGGCTTCTCGCTCGGCGCCTTCGGCCTGTGCGGGGCGATCGTCATGGCGACAGTCCTGCCGCGCGTGATCCCTAAGCTTGGCGAGTGGAAGACGGCGGTAGTCGGTCTGGCATTTACCGCACTCAGCGCCTTCGGCTACGCCTTCGCGTCACAAGGCTGGATGATCTACGCGGTGATCGTCGTCGGATGTCTCGAGGCGTTGGCCGACCCGCCGCTCAGAAGCCTGGCGGCCGCCAAGGTGCCACCTTCCGCCCAGGGCGAACTCCAGGGCGCGATGACGTCGATCTTCTCGATCACCTCGATCATCACACCGCTGCTTTATACGGCGATCTTTTCCTGGTTCACGGGGCCGAGCGCGCCCGTGGTTTTCGGCGGTGCCCCGTATCTGCTCGGCGCGATTTTCCTCACGCTGGCGCTCGTCGTCTTCGTAAGCAGGGTGGCCAAGCCGACGCCGAAGGAAGTCAAACGCATGCACGCGCAGGAAGCGGTGACGGACGGGGCTTGATCGGCGCCGGGAGCCCGGCCGGCGCCGTCAGTCAAATCCGTTTTTACGCAATGCGCTAGACACGCTCGGCCAGTGCCGGCTCGCCGCGCTTTTCGCGGATGAGATTGACGAAGCGGCGAAACAGATAGTGCGAATCCTGCGGGCCGGGCGAGGCTTCGGGATGATGCTGGACCGAGAAGACCGGCCTGCCGGTGAGCGCAATGCCGCAATTCGAACCGTCGAACAGCGAGACATGGGTTTCCTCGACGCCGCTCGGCAATGAGTCGGCGTCGACGGCAAAGCCATGGTTCATCGAGACGATCTCGACCTTGCCGGTGGTGTGGTCCTTGACCGGATGGTTGGCGCCGTGGTGGCCCTGATGCATTTTTGCAGTCTTGCCGCCGAGCGCCAGCGCCAGCATCTGGTGGCCGAGGCAGATGCCGAACAGAGGGATATCGGTTTTCAACAGGTCCTGGATGACCGGAACGGCGTAGCCGCCGGTGGCTTCGGGATCGCCAGGGCCGTTGGATAGAAAAATGCCGTCGGGCCGCATCGCCAGGATCTCCTCGGCGCCGGTTTTTGCCGGCACCACGGTGACCTTGGCGCCGAGGCCGGCCAGCAGGCGCAATATGTTGCGCTTGACGCCGTAGTCGACGGCAACGACGTGCATCGACGGATCAGCCTGTTCGCCAAAGCCCTCGTTCCAGACCCAGGGCGTCTCGCGCCAGACCGAGGACTGGCCGGAGGTGACCTCCTTGGCGAGATCAAGCCCGATAAGCCCCGACCATGCGGCGGCGCGGCGCTTGAGGTCATCGACGTCGAAGATACCGTCGGGCGCGTGCGCGATGACGGCGTTGGGCATACCCTTTTCGCGGATCAGCGCGGTCAGTGCCCGCGTGTCGATGCCTGAAAGCGCGACGATGCCGCGCTTCTTCAGCCACTGGTCGAGACCGGTTCCGGCGCGGTAATTCGACGGGTTGGTGACATCGGCCTTGAACACGGCGCCGACGGCGCCGGCGCGGGCCAGCGGGTTGAGGTCCTCGATGTCTTCGTCATTGGTGCCGATGTTGCCGATATGCGGAAAGGTGAAGGTGACGATCTGACCGGCGTAGGACGGGTCGGTGAGGATTTCCTGATAGCCTGTCAGTGCAGTGTTGAAGCAGACTTCGGCGACGGCGGAGCCGGTGGCGCCAAGGCCGTGGCTCTCGATGACCGTGCCGTCGGCCAGCACCAGCAAGGCTGTCGGCTTCTCGGCGGCCCAGGGGGCGGTCATCGTTGCCATCGCGGCACTCCTAAAAGGCTGCGCCTTTCACTCGGCGCAGCAAAAGGCGCGCAGCAGCGATTTTCATAGCCTCCGCGCGCAACCAGACTTGGTTCATGCAAGGCCCAGTACATAGGGGAAGGCGCCAAGGCGGTCAATGATGCCGCGCCGTGCGAGCCTGAATTTATTTCGTCGAATAATATCAGCGGTTTGCCGGGCGCTATCGAGTTTGCCTTGAGCTATCGGCACGACTATTGTCCGCCGCATTCGAAGGAGAAAGCACCATGCGAGGAAAAATCGCCGAATCCCTGAAGAGCGCGATGAAGGCGCAGGACAAGCGTCGGCTGCCCACATTGCGGCTGATCCAGGCGGCCATTCACGACCGCGACATCGCCAATCGCGGCGCCGGCAAGGAGCCGGCCAGTGACGACGAGATCCTGCAGATCCTGGCCAAGATGGTGAAGCAGCGCGAGGAATCGGCCAAGGCGTTCGATGACGGCAAGCGGCCGGAGCTTGCCGCGCAGGAGCGCGACGAGATGGCCATCATTCGCGACTTCCTGCCGACGCAACTGGGCCAGGCCGAGACGGAAAGCGCCGTCCGTTCCGCCATCGCCGAGACCGGCGCCAGCGGTGTCAAGGACATGGGCAAGGTGATGGCAGCGCTCAAGGAGAAATATGCCGGGCAGATGGATTTTTCCAAGGCGAGCGGCATCGTCAAGAGCCTGCTTCAGTAAGCTGCGGAAGGGCCTTGCCGTCGCGCCCGCAATCCGGCAAAAGCTCGCGCCCGTGATCGAACTCGTCAAACCGGCGTTTGAACACCTGCCGTCCTACAAGGCGGCCCTCGAGCGCGGCTGGTCGCCGGACAATGTGCGGCTGCTCGACGCCACGCGCGAGCAGCTTGCGGCTATTGAAAAGGATCCTGCGACTTTCCTAGCCGATCTCGACGATCCTGACGGCAAGGGACCGCCGATTGCCTTGCCGGACGGTTCGACGGTGCCGCGGCTGCCCGGATTCCGGCGCTGGATCTGGGACGGGGAGGTCGCAGGCTCGATCGGCTTGCGCTGGCAACCCGGCACCGCGGCGCTGCCGTCGCACGTGCTCGGTCACATCGGCTATGCGGTGGTGCCGTGGAAGCAGGGGCGCGGCTATGCGACCGAGGCGCTGCGGCTGATGCTGGTGGAGGCGAGGGCGGTTGGCCTGCCCTTCGTCGAAATCACCTGCAAGCCACACAATGTGCCCTCGCAGAAGGTCGTTCTGGCCAATGGCGGCCGGCTCGTCGGGCGTTTCTTCGAGGATGCTTCCTACGGCGGTGCGGAAAGCCTGCGCTACCGGATTGATCTATAGCCCTATTCGGCGGCAGCCGGCAGCGGCGGCGCAGCCCGGCTGCGCCATTCCCAGACATGCGAGGCAAGCGCAACCGCGACGGCGACCAGCATGGCGATCGCGCCAACCACCGCCAGGCTGCGATAGCCATAGCCGGCATTGAGCATCGCCGCGCCGAGCGATGCGGCGAGCGCGATGCCGACATTGAAGCCCGACGGAATGAGTGACGAGGCAAGGTTGGAGGCATCCGCGGTCCAGGTCAGTATGCGGGTCTGGATCGGCGTGCCGATGGCGAAGTTGAGGCCGCCCCAGACGAAGATCGCCATCACCATCGGCAGTGGGTAAGGGCTGACGGCGTAGATCAAGGCGAGCATTGCCGCCTGCAGGAAAAGCATGGCGATAAGCGACGGCATCAGCTTCCAGTCGGCGAGCCGCCCGCCGACGAAGACGCCGATCGTTGCGCCGACCCCATTGAGCAGGAGCACCCAAGGTATCCATTTCTCGTCGAGGCCGGTGATCTCGAGCAGCGTCGGCGTGATGTAGGTGAACAGGCCGAACTGGCCGATCATCAGCATCAGCATGATAATGAGCGAGGTCCAGACCTGCTGGCGTGCGAGCACGCGGACCTCGCTGCCAAGGCTCGCCGACGGGCTCGACGATCCCGTCTTGCGCGGCAGCAGAGCGCCGATGGCCGCGAAGGCCACCACGCCGAGGCCACACATCACCCAGAATGTCGCGCGCCATCCCCAGATGTTGCCGATTGCCGTGCCGGCCGGAACGCCGATGACATTCGATACGGTGAGGCCGGACAGGATCAGCGCCACCGCCATGCCGCGCTGGTCTTCGCGCACCAGGCCGACGGCCACCACCATGGCAACGCCGAAATAGGCGCCGTGCGCCACGGCCACGGCTATCCGCAACAGCAGCATCGAGGCGAAGTCGGGCGCCAGCGCGCAGGCGGCTTGGCCGATGGTGAAGGCTGCAGTCAGTCCAAGCAGCAGGGCCTTGCGGGAGAACCTTTTGGTAGCGAGCGCCAGCAGCGGGCCGCCGGCTGCAATGCCGCCGGCATAGCCGGACACGAGATAACCGGCGGTCGGGATCGCGACGCCAAGGCCACCGGCCACCTGCGGCAGCACGCCGGCGATGACGAATTCGGTGGTGCCGAAGGCGAAGGCGGCAATGAACAGGGCAATGAGGGGGAGCATGGCGGAAAGGCGATCCTCGGATAAGGTCGCCTCAAACCACGGATGAGGGCAGCGGGCAATCCAGAAATTGTCGACGCCGCTTTAGCTTTTCTTGATCGCCGGTCAGGCGCCCGCCGCGGAGGCAAGAGCTAGGCGGCTGCCTTCCTCCCGTAAGGAATTTTCAGCCACGCCCGTTCGTGAAGATAGTAGAGCAGCGACTTGGTGACGACCTCGGTCAGGCCGATGGCCGCGGCGAGCTTGATGCTTCCCGTCACAACGAGCGAAATGATCATCGTGTCGATGGTACCGGTGATGCGCCAGGAAAGCGCTTTGGCGAAGCTGCGCGAATGGGTATCCATCGACTTTCCTCCCCGTAGATATTGGACGACCCTTTAGCCGACAGACGGGAAGCGGCGCAAAGATAATTTTTGCGCCTTGGCCCACTGCAATTTTCATAGGCGATGTCCTGAAGCAACCCGGCCTGTGGACGCAATCTATCCGGCCTTCAGCCGCGAACCGGTGAGCAGGCCGCGCTCTTCAAGCACGGGATAGGCCATCGAGGCGAGCAGCGAGTTAATCTGCTTGAGGTCGCGAATGGTGTCGAGATGGATGGAACTGGTCTCGACACTCTTGGCGGTGCCGTCGCGCAGCCGCACGAAATGGCTCTGGCTGGTTTCCTTCTCGCGGTCGCGCAGCCGGTCCTTTTCCAGTACCAACTGGCGAGCGGTCTCCGGATCGCGGGATACCAGCACGTTGAAGGCTAGCCTGGCATTGGCAAGCACCAGAGCATGGAAGGCGCAAAGCTCGCGCCAGCCTTCCGGCGTGAACTCCAGTCCGCGCTCGAATTTCTTCTTCACGTGGACCAGCATGTTGCGCACGATGATGTCGCCGACCTGCTCCAGCTTGACGCAGGCGCCAATCAACTCCTGGCAACGCAGGGCCTCGTCCTCGCTCAGCGGGTTCTTGGTGACCTTGGCCAGATAGAGCTTGATCGCCGCGTGCTTCCTGTCGACACGATCGTCGAGCGCGGCCAGCGCGCCGATCTTGTCGGCATCGGCGCTCTCATAGAGCTCGATGATCCGTTTCAGCATGATCTCGACCGTCTCGCAGACCCGCACCACCTCGCGGGTGGCGTTGGCCAATGCCTGGCTGGGCACGTCGAGCGCACTTTCGTTGAGCGCCGAAAGCTCGACGACGTCGAGCGCATTGGCGGGCTGCGGCTTGGTGCCCAACGCCACGATCTTTTCCGAGGCGCGATAGACCAGGCTCGCCAGCGGCAGGCCGGCGATCAGGATCAGGATGTTGAAGACGATGTGGGCATTGACGATCTGCTCGGGCACAGTGCTTCCCAAGAAGGCGACCGGCGGCTTGAACGTCAGGAACAGGATCAGCATGATCAGCGAGCCCATGCCGCGCATCAGGAGATTGCCGATTGGCACGATACGAACGCCGGGTTCTGCGTTGCGGGTTAGAAGCGGCGCGATGATCGAAGAGCCGAGATTGACGCCGAGCACCAGCACGATACCGAGTTCGGGCGGGATGAAGCCGCGGCCGGCCAGCGTCACCATCAGCAGCACCGCGGCGATCGAGGAATGGAACAGCCAGGTGACCAACGCCGCCAGAAGATAGGCGGTGACCGGATCGCCGGAGAAGTAGTCGACGATGAGCGGCATCAGCGTGCTCTGGCGCAGCGGCTCCGACGCCTGGCCGATCATCTCCAGCGACAGAAGCAGCAGGCCGATGCCGACCAGGATGCGGCCGAACTGGCGCCAGTCGCGCCGCTCGGTGGCCATGAACATGACGGTGCCGGCGACCAGGCAGACCGGCACCAGCAGCGACAGATCGAAGGTAAGCAGCTTGACCACGAGCGCCGAGCCGATCTCGGCGCCGCGCACCGCAAGCTGGCCCGACATGCCGCTGACGATGCCGGAGCCGGCGAATGAGCCGACCAGCAAGGTGACGGCGGTCGAGCTTTGCAGTGCGACCGCCAGGCCGCAGCCGGCCAGAACCGCCATCAACGGATTGCGCATGGTGGCGCGCAGCTTGTGACGCAGCACATCGCCATAGGCGCGCTCGACGCCGGTCTTCACCAGACGGGTGGCAAACAGCATCAGTGCCACCGCACCGGCAAGGTGCAGCAAAACGACTGAGCCACTCATGCCCGGCCCCGCAACGCGACAGGTGCCAGCGACGCGGGCGCGGTGAAGTCAAAGGGGCGAAAGTGGGCGCGAATCGTGGACATTGCAGAGGTTGATGTTACTCCGATTTATTTTAGCCGAATAATAAATTTTGCCCGGCTCGGACGCCTGTTGCCACGCGACGGGGCGTGTCGGAAATGGATGGCTGGCAAAATGGTTGCATTGCCGGCTGGGCTGCGGAGGGTCACGCAGCCCAGGCGGAGTGATCGCTTTAAAGGTAGTACTCAATTAGGCGGCCTAAATATAAGTAATCATTACGAAAACGTAATCTGTGTGTTCAGTTTCGGTTCATCCTTCCGGCTCTATTCCGTAGGCATCGACAACCAAGGAGTACCCGCCATGAAACGCATCGTTCTTTCCGCCATTGCCTTCTCGATGCTGGCTGCAACCACCTTGCAGGGCCAGGCTGCACCTCTGAACACACCAAACGCGCCGCAGTCGAACTACAGCCAGGTCGACTGGCAAAAGCCCGGCAGGCATGTCGAGGTGAACAAGCATGTCGACGTGAACAAGCGCGTCATAGTGAAGAAGAAGGTCGTGGTGAAGCGCAGCCATTGGCGCAACGGCCAGAGATATTCGAGCTGGAAACGTCACCAGCCGATCCGCGACTATCGCCACTATGGCCTGCGCCGTCCGGGTCCCGGCCAGGAATGGATACGGGTCGGCAACGACTATCTGCTGGTCAGCGTTCTCTCCGGGCTGATCTTCGGCGCCATCGCCGCGCAGTGAGCCCGGAACGGCTGACGGGCGCTGCGTCGGGCTTAGATCGAGAAGGCGGCCCGCGGGCCGCCTTCTCTTTTTGGCCTGTGAAAACCGGGTATGTTCACCATTAGGAGTCGTCGGGCTTCGCCCGTGTGATTATATGGAAGCCAAACGAGCTGTCCCCCCATGCGCTTTCCGCCTGCTTTCCTTGACGAGATCCGCGACCGCGTACCGATTTCTTCGGTGATCGGCCAGCGCGTCGCGTGGGACAGGAAGAAGACCAACGCGCCGCGCGGCGATTATTGGGCGTGCTGTCCGTTCCACGGCGAGAAGAGCCCGTCCTTCCATTGCGAGGACAAGAAGGGCCGCTACCACTGTTTCGGCTGCTCGGTTTCGGGCGACCATTTCAAGTTCTTGACCGAACTCGATGGGATGAGCTTTCCCGAGGCCGTCGAGAAGATCGCCGACATGGCCGGCGTGCCGATGCCGGTTCGCGACGCCGATGAGGAGCGGCGCGAAAAGGAACGCGCCAGCCTGACCGACGTCATGGAGATGGCGACGGTGTTCTTCCAGGAACGGCTGCAGGGACCGGAAGGGGCAAAGGCCCGCGCCTATCTGCGCGACCGGGGGCTGACACCGACGACGCAGCAGTCTTTTCGCCTCGGCTATGCCCCCGACAGCCGCAATGCGCTGAAGGAGCATCTTGCCGCCAAGGGTGTCCCCAAGGCCGACATCGAGGCGTGCGGGCTGGTGCGCCATGGCGACGACGTCCCGGTTTCCTACGATTGGTTCCGCGACCGCATCATGTTCCCGATCCCGGATTCCAGGGGCAAGATCATCGCCTTCGGCGGGCGGGCACTGGCGCCGGATGCGCTGGCCAAATACATGAACTCGCCCGATACGGAGCTCTTCCACAAGGGCAACGTTCTCTACAATTTCGCCCGTGCGCGCCAAACGCTCGGAAAGGGGGCGCTGGGAAAGGGCGGCACGGTCATTGCTGTCGAAGGTTATATGGATGTGATCGCGCTGGCGCAGGCCGGCTTCGAAAACGTGGTGGCGCCGCTCGGCACCGCATTGACTGAAAACCAGCTCGAACTTCTATGGCGCATGGCTGGCGAGCCGGTGCTGTGCTTCGACGGCGACCAGGCCGGGTTGAAGGCAGCGTGGCGCGCCGCCGACATGGCGCTGCCGGCGGTCCAGGCGGGCCGCTCCGTGCGCTTCGCCCTGCTGCCGGAGGGCAAGGATCCCGACGATCTGGTCAAGGGTGACGGACCGGATGCGTTCCGCGCCGTGCTTTCCGAGGCGCGGCCGCTGGCCGACCTCTTGTGGATGCGCGAGACGGCCGGCGGCATCTTCGACACGCCGGAACGGCGGGCGGAACTCGAAAAGACGCTGCGCGAACTGACCAGCCGCATCCGCGACGAGAGCCTTCGCTATCACTACCAACAGGAAATGCGCGAGCGGGTACAGAGCTTCTTCGGGACCCAGCGCGGACGCCAGGGACGTCAGGACGGACGGTCCGGGGAGCGCTTCCCGGGCAGGGTCTCAGCACCCGGCGGACAGTTTGCACGTGGCGGCGGTGCCGGTGGGCGCACCGCGATCACCGAAAGCCTCGGCCGCTCGGCGCTGGTCAAACGCGGCGGCGAGGGCATGTCGGTGCGCGAGGCGACGATCATTGCGGCCCTCGTCAACCATCCCGTGCTGATCGACGAGAATTTCGCCCATGTCGAGTTCCTCGATCTCGCCAACTCCGATCTGAAGCGGCTGCATGCGGCCATCCTCGACGCCATGGCGCACGATATGGCCAACAACCGCGAGGCTGTAATCGCGACGATCGAGCGGGCCGGCTGCGGTGAGATCTGGCAGCGCGCGGTGGCGCTGATCAAACGTGCGCGGCAATGGCCGGCGCTGGAAACGGCAGCACTCGACGATGCTCGCGATGCGTTCAGCCAGGCTCTCCACTTGCAGCGCAGCGCGCGCACCTTACATAAGGAGCTGAAGCAGGCGGAAGCAGCGCTCGCCAGCGATCCCACGGACGAGAACTACCGGCACCTGGTCGAAATCCAGGCGCAATTTCGTGATGTGCAGGCAACGGAAGCGCTGATCGAAGGGTTTGGCGTATCATCGGGCAGGGCTGGGCGCGTCTAGATCGAAGCCTCCAGAAGACTGAAATGTAAGGACGTGCTTGCACGTTGAATCAAGCGTGCGGTGCTCTAAGTCGGGTAATTGATTCGCTTTTTTCATGCGAATCATGCGAGAGGCGCTTGACCTTCCGGCAGAATGGCGGAATCAGGTCGATTCGAAACGTTAACCCGCCCCGGCATCGACGGGAATGCAGCGATGTAAGGTACTGATCACTGGACAGGCAGTCAGCTTGCCACAGATATCAGGGTTAATCTGGACTTAACGAGAGATGCAGTTACTGGCCCGGTAAAGCGCGTTCTGGAAGGAGCGCATCCAATTTGACCGGACCGGCAGCGTACGCGGCTTTGATACTCAGCCGCTTGGAGAAAATAAAGACTATGGCGACAAAAGAAAAGGAAGAAGTCGAGACCGAACGCGAGGCCGCGACCGATGGCCCTCTGCTCGACCTTTCCGACGATGCTGTCAAGAAGATGATCAAGGCCGCCAAGAAGCGCGGTTATGTCACCATGGACGAGCTGAATTCGGTGCTGCCCTCGGAGGAAGTGACCTCCGAGCAGATCGAGGACACGATGGCCATGCTTTCCGACATGGGCATCAATGTGGTCGAGGACGACGAGCAGGGCGAGGAGCCCGAAGCCGCCGATACCGCCGCTGATGCCGAGGAAGATGCCAACGAGCTGGCCGAGCAGACCGGCACCGCCGTCGCCGCCACCACGACCAAGAAAGAGCCGACCGACCGCACCGACGATCCGGTCCGCATGTATCTTCGCGAGATGGGCTCGGTCGAGCTTCTGTCGCGCGAGGGCGAAATCGCGATCGCCAAGCGCATCGAGGCCGGCCGCGAGACGATGATCGCGGGCCTGTGCGAAAGCCCGCTGACTTTCCAGGCCATCATCATCTGGCGTGACGAGCTCAACGAATCGAAGATCCTGCTGCGCGAGATCATCGACCTCGAGGCGACCTATGCCGGGCCGGAGGCCAAGCAGGCGCCGGTTGTCGAGCGTATCGAGGAAGCCAAGACCGAGGAAAAGTCGCGCCGTTCGCGCGAGGACGAGGACGACATCACCAATGTCGGCGGCGACACCCGTGGCCTGGTGGACGACGACGAGGAGGACGATGACGAGGCGAGCCTGTCGCTGGCGGCGATGGAAGCGGAACTGCGCCCGCAGGTGATGGAGACGCTCGACGTCATTGCCGACACCTACAAGAAACTGCGCAAGCTGCAGGACCAGCAGGTCGAGAACCGGCTGGCTGCCGCCGGCACGCTGTCGCCCAGCCAGGATCGCCGGCTCAAGGAGCTGAAGGACCAGTTGATCAAGGCGGTGAAGTCGCTGTCCTTGAACACGGCGCGCATCGAGGCGCTGGTCGAGCAGCTCTACGACATCAACAAGCGCCTGGTGCAGAACGAAGGCAAGCTGCTCAGGCTGGCCGAAAGCTATGGCGTGCGCCGCGAGGAATTCCTCAGGGAATATCAGGGCTCGGAGCTCGATCCGAACTGGACTCGCTCGATCGGCAATTTGACCTCGCGCGGCTGGAAGGAATTCACCAAGAACGAGAAGGACGCCATCCGCGACCTGCGCGCCGAGATCCAGAACCTCGCCACCGAGACGGCGATTTCGATCCAGGAATTCCGGAAGATCGTCAACCAGGTGCAGAAGGGCGAGCGCGAAGCCGCGATCGCCAAGAAGGAAATGGTCGAGGCCAATCTGCGCCTCGTCATCTCCATCGCCAAGAAATACACAAATCGCGGCCTGCAGTTCCTCGACTTGATCCAGGAAGGCAATATCGGCCTGATGAAGGCGGTCGACAAATTCGAATACCGCCGCGGCTACAAGTTCTCGACCTACGCGACATGGTGGATCCGGCAGGCGATCACCCGTTCGATCGCCGACCAGGCGCGCACCATCCGCATTCCGGTGCACATGATCGAAACGATCAACAAGATCGTGCGCACCTCGCGCCAGATGCTGCATGAGATCGGCCGTGAGCCGACGCCGGAAGAACTGGCGGAAAAGCTCGCCATGCCGCTGGAAAAAGTGCGCAAGGTGCTGAAGATCGCCAAGGAGCCGATCTCGCTCGAAACGCCGGTCGGCGACGAGGAGGATTCGCATCTGGGCGACTTCATCGAGGACAAGATGGCGATCCTGCCGATCGACGCGGCGATCCAGGCCAATTTGCGCGAGACGACGACGCGCGTATTGGCCTCGCTGACGCCGCGCGAAGAGCGCGTGCTCAGAATGCGCTTCGGCATCGGCATGAACACCGACCACACGCTGGAGGAAGTCGGCCAGCAGTTCTCGGTCACCCGCGAGCGCATCCGCCAGATCGAAGCCAAGGCGCTGCGCAAGCTCAAGCACCCGAGCCGGTCGCGCAAGCTCAGAAGCTTCCTCGACAGCTGAGGCCGGGTGACGGATAAGCAGTTTAAGGGGCGCCGGTGGCGCCCTTTTCCGTTTTGGCACAGGCGATCACGATTGGACATGCCGCTCTTGCGGGTCGTGCCCTACGAGAGGATAATTCCGCGACGGACGCATTCTCTGGGCGATAAACCCGGATGCCCGCCCCGGCGGTTGGACGCCGTGCTCCGTGGCACCGGAGGGAGGTGTGGCATGACAACTTACATCGTGCTGATCAACTGGACGGAGCAAGGCGCAAAAAATGTGCGCGAGTCGCCGAAGCGGCTCGATGCCGCCAAGAAGCTGCTGGGCGACATGGGCGGGTCCTTCAAGGCATTTTATCTCACCATGGGGGATTGCGACATGGTGGCCGTGCTCGAAGCGCCCGACGATGCCGTCCTGGCCCGCTTCTCGCTGATGCTGGCGGCGGGCGGAAACGTCAGGACGCGGACGCTCAAGGCTTTCCCGGAGGATGCCTATCGCGAGATCATCACCTCGCTCGGGTGAGTTGCGCTCCAGGCTTGGCCGGCCATTTCGCGGGTGAAGTGTTGCGTTGCGGCGTAATGGCGTTTGCCGGATAGTCCGTGCGCGTCCCTCTGGTGCCGTTTCGAAACATGAGCAAGCCGCTGCTGACCGTCTGGTATAATACGCGCTGTCCGGTCTGCGATGCCGGCATCAGCCGGCAGAAGCGGCGGCTGATCGAGGCGGTCAAGGCCGGGCGGATCGAATTTCGCGACATCAATGCCGAACCGACGGCGCTGGCCCGCTACGGCATAAGGCTGGAGGATATCCGCCGCCGGCTGCATGCGACCGACGCCGGTGGCAAATTGCTGGTCGGCGCCGATGTTGCCGTTGCGGTGTGGCTGATAACGCCGGGCGAGGGCTGGTTGGCGACGCTGTTCGGCAATCCCGCCGCACTGCCTTTGACGCGCTATGCCTATGATCGTTTCGCCGATCTGCTCTACGCCTGGAATCGGCGCAAAGGCCGCTGGTGACGGGTCCGTTCACTTGGCAAAGGCCCGGAGATTGTTTCCGGGCCTTCGCATGGGCCGGCTATCGGGCCACAGGCTCGCAAAGCCAGCCAACGATGCGGCGCACCGCCGGCAGCACCAGCAGCAGCGTCCGAAACGCTACCAGCCAGGACAGGGCCCAGGCCGTCAGCCAGGTGGCAGGCATGTCGGGCTGGAAGCCAAGGCTTTTCAGTGTCGAGATAAACGATACGATGAACGTCATCAGCAACGACAGCACTAGCGGGCTGACGATGGCGGCATAGTGCGCTGGCAGCTTTCTGCGCGAGGTTTTCACGATCATCTGGGATTTTCCCTGAAGCATCCGGTCCGTCGCCGTGGCATCCATTCGCCGGTCTTTTCGGCGTCACTGCCCGGAACGACCGGGGTGGATGCGTTGCTTCACGTCAGACGCTTACGGAGCGGTCTTCGACCCTCACGCGCTTCCTAGCTGCGTTCTCCGCCGAAATCAATCCTGCTGGCGCCATTTCAGATACATCGTAAGATATATCTTGACTCGGTCGCTGTAGATATCTAATTGAGATATATCGTAAGACATAACTCAAGGAGCGGACAATGCACAAAGGCAATCATTTCGGGCATCATCGTTTTGGCGAACACGCCGAACGTGTTTTCATGCATATGGCCGGCAAGTTCGGTGGGCGCGGCGGCTTCGGCCCGTTCGGGCATGGCATGAGAGGCGGCGGACGCGGCGGACCGGGCGACATGTTCCGCGCCGGGCGCATGCTGGCCGACGGCGACCTCAAGCTGATCACGCTGTCGCTGTTGGCCGAGGCGCCGCGGCACGGCTACGATATCATCAAGGCGCTGGAGGAGCGCACCAGCGGCGTCTACAGCCCGAGCCCCGGCGTGGTCTACCCGACGCTGACCTTCCTGGAAGAGGCCGGCTATGCCGTTTCTGCGGCGGAAGGCAACAAGAAGGTGTTTTCGATCACCGAGGCAGGGCAGGCGCACCTCAACGAAAATCGCGAGATGATCGACCACGTGCTCGACCATCTCGAGCGCTTCGGCCGCAAGATGGCTAAGGCGCGCGACTGGTTCGGCTGGAACGATGACGGCGACGGTGGCCGGCGCGGCCGCGGCCGCTCGGAAAAGCGCGACGAGTTTCGCGCCGTGCGCCACCGGCTGCGCGCCGCGCTCGGCGAAATCGTCGATGCGCCTGAAGCAAAGCAGGCCGAGGCAATCAGCATATTGGAAGCTGCCGCGGAGGCCTTGGAAGCGTTGTCGCGCGACTGACCTCTGAGTGCCAAGCCAGCTGCGGCCCTTGCCCGCTCGGCCAAGGACCGGTACTGAAAATCATCCTGCACCGCGCTATGTGGTGCAGGATGATTGCCGTTGGAGGATACCCCCATGTCTTTTCTGAAGCGTCTTTTCGGCGGAGGCAACGAAGCCGCCGAGCCAAAGACAGCGGCGCCGGCAAAGCAGATCGAGCACAAGGGATTTTTGATCAGCGCCACTCCCTACAAGGCGGAGGGCCAGTACCAGACCTGCGGCGTGGTTTCTAAGGAGATCGACGGCGTGATGAAGGAGCACAAATTCATCCGCGCCGACCGTTTCGCCGGACTTGATGACGCTGTCGACATCTCGATCAAAAAGGGCATCCAGCTGGTCGATGAGCAAGGCGAGAAGATCTTCGGGTAGATCGGCTACTACAGCCTTGGGTCGATTGGCTCGCTTTCCAACGCCAGCACGGCGAAGACACACTCGTGAACCCGGCGAAGCGGCTGCCTGGCGACAAATCGCGTTAGCGCTTCGTGACCAAGCGCGAACTCTCTGAGCGCCAGGCTGCGCTTGCCGGCCAGGCCGCGTTCTCGGAGGCGGACGAGATTGTCGGGCGCGTCATATTCGGGACCATAGATGATGCGCAAATACTCCGGGCCGCGGACCTTCAGGGCCGGCTGGATGAGCCCCTTCTTGCCACGGCTGACGAAGTCGCGTGGTTTGACCACCATGCCTTCGCCGCCCGAGCCAGTCAGCGCCTCCCACCAGGCGACGGCCTCGGCACACGCGCTGCCGTCGGCCAGATCAACCATACGCCATCGAGTCGGCGTGACCACGCCGCCACGGGCAGCCAGACGGTCCGCGAGCGACATGTGCCAGACATGGTCCTGGTCAAACCAGACACGTCCTTCGCTGGCCAGCAGGTGGAAAGGCGCGGCCTTAAGGTCCTCGACGCCCGAAACTGGCCATACGTAGGGCGCCCAGGCGGTGGCGTATTTGGCTGCGCGGGCGGCACGGTCTTCAAGGCGTGCGTTCAGGCCGGCTGCATCGACGCCGCGCGCCATCGCACGGGCCAGCGCCTCACGGCTGGCTTTGAATCCGGCGGCAGAAGATATCGCCACCGGCGCATATTGGCTTTCGATCAGACTGCCGGCCTTGGCCGACCAAGGCATTATCTCGGCGTCCAGCAGCAGCCAGTCGCTGTTCAATTCTTTCCACAGGTCCGCCGCGTCGACCTCGGTGCGAAGACGGGCGAGCAGGTCCTCCGTCATGGCACTGTCGTTGAAAAAGGACCGTCCGGTGCGGGTCCAGATTGCGCCGGTTTCGTCGCCCGGGATCCCGAAGCGGCTGCGTGCCGCCTGCGCGTTCCGGCAGAGCGCGATCACTGCCCGCGAACCCATGTGCTTCTCCTCGCACACGATCTGGGCAACGCCGCGCTCGCGGAAATAAGCGAAGGCATCCTCCGGACGTTCCAGCCAGCCGTCCTGGCTGCTGGTCTCGGACGGCGACATGGTCGGCGGCAGATAGACCAGCCATTGCGGCGAGAGCGCGAAGCGGCTCATCACCTCCAGTGCTGCCGACGCGTTCTCCTCGGCCACGACAATCCGGCCCCTCAGTCCGGTCTCGATCCAACGGCGCCCGGAAACGTCTTGATAATCGAGCACGCCGTCGGCGTCGGCCTGCGCCGATTTGTCCTGACCGGGCCCGCCCAGCGGACGTATCGGCTCCGACCAGGTCTGGATTGCCGGCACCTCGACCAGTTCGCGTTCCGGCCAGCGCAAGGCCGTCAGCTTGCCGCCGAATACGCAACCGGTGTCGATGCACAGGGTGTTGTTGACCCATTCGGCCGATAGCGTGGGCGTATGTCCATAGATAATGGCCGTCTTGCCACGATAGGCCGCAGCCCAGTCGGCACGGACGGGCAGCCCGAACTCGTCGGTCTCGCCTGTGGTCTCGCCGTACAGAGCGAACTCGCGCACAGCGCCGGAACCGCGTCCGATCATCTCTTCCTTGAGGCCGGCATGGGCGACGGCGAGGCCTCCGCCATCGAGCCAGACATGGCTGCGCAGGCCGTCGAGAAAGGCGGGCAGCGCCTCGCGCAGGCCTCGGTCCTGTGCACCTAGCTGATCGATAGTCTGCTGGAGGCCGTGGGCGACCGTGACCTTGCGGCCTTCTAGCCAGCGGCTGAGCTTGCGTTCATGGTTGCCCTGGACACAGTAAGCCGTTCCAGCCGCGACCATGCTCATGGCGATGCGCAGTACGTCGGGCGAGTTGGGGCCGCGATCGACGAGGTCGCCGACAAAGACGATCTTGCGGCCCTCTGGTGGAACCACCGTGACCGTTCGGTCGCCCAGATGCTCAGACCAGACGATGCCGTAGCCCAATCGAGCGAGCAGGGTATGAAGCTCATCCGAACAGCCGTGGATGTCGCCAATGATATCGAACGGGCCATGATCGTCGCGCTTATCGGTCCACAGCGGCTGTCGCGACACCTCGGCCGCGTCGATGCTGGCCTCGCTGGTAAGCTTCCAGACCTGGCGGAAGCCCTCGCGTTGCAGGCCGCCAAGACCTTTGCGGATCTCGGTTGTCATGCGCTGGGCGACCCCGGCGCCAAACGGCCGGTCGGCTCGCACCGCATTGCGGGCGACGCACACCTCGACGCCTGGATCGAGGACCACGGCGACGGGCAAAGCGTGCCACTTGCGCGCCAGCTCAATCC
This sequence comes from Mesorhizobium sp. WSM4830, assembly GCF_055811495.1. Lineage (NCBI taxonomy): Bacteria > Pseudomonadati > Pseudomonadota > Alphaproteobacteria > Hyphomicrobiales > Phyllobacteriaceae > Mesorhizobium > Mesorhizobium sp. WSM4830. The sequence goes on from NZ_JBVVQI010000018.1 coordinate 38,332, forward strand.
AGGCCTTGCGGTCGGCGGCTCGCACATTGGTGGCGTCGATGACGGCCAGCCTGCGGCGTTTAAGCCGCTTGCCGGCTATCTCGCGAACCAGATCGAAGGCATCCGCAGAAACGTCCTGATCGGTTTCGTCGTCGGAGATCAGCGCCCGGCACTGGTCCGAGGAGATGATCTCGGTCGCCAGGAAATGCTTGGCGGCGAAAGTCGACTTGCCCGATCCGGTCGAGCCGATCAGCACGACGAGGGCGAAGTCAGGAATGGTGAGGTTGGTCTTGTTGGGTTCTCTCATCGAGTGAACACCGCCATCTGTGTGGGGGCGCCGAGGGTCGGGTCCTCGGCTCCGATACCGCTGAAGGTGGCCGAATAGCCATAGATCTCGCCGATTTTGGCCGCCCAGGCTTGGAACTGAGCCCGGCTCCATTCGAAACGGTGATCGGGATGGCGGAATGCGCCGGCGGCCAGTCTTGGAAACAGAGCGTTGTAGTCCGCATTCGGAGTGGTCACGATAACGGATTTGGGCGCCGTCTCACCGAAAACGATGCGTTCGACCAGGGGCAGCCTGTCCTCGTCGAGATGCTCGATGACCTCGACCAGAACGGCGACGTCGGCTGCGGCCCAACGGCTGTCCCGGTAGGTCAGCGATCCATGCAGCAGCGTGACCCGGCCCTCGGGTGGCCCGCCTAATTCGTTCAGCTTGAGACGCTTTGCAGCCCATTCCAGTTCGCGTGCCGCCGGATCCAGCCCGAACAGCTTATGCACCCATCGCTCGCGCACGAGCCGACCGAGCAGCTTGCCTTCGCCGCATCCCAAATCTGCAATCGAGGTTGACCCCGTCGCCTGAATGGCCTGGACCACAGCTTCCATGCGCAGATCGTTGAGCCGGATCGGCGTCTCCAGCACTTCCTCGGGTGTAACGCGCAGCTCGGCAGGTTGTGCCTCGCCAGCCGTCTCGGGAGCCAGCCGCTCCAGGGCGATGCGGGCCAAAGCCCTGCGATTGCCAAGATAGCGACGCACGATCAGGTCTTTGGCCGGATGGTTTTCCAGCCACCCCTCTCCCTTGGACAGCAGCTTGTCGATCTCAGCTTCGCCGACCCAGTAGTGCTTGGCATCGTCCATCACCGGGATCAGCACATAGAGGTGATTCAACAAGGCGCTGAGCCGGCCGGTGCCGGTCAGCTTCAGATGGCCATATCGGGGCTCGCCTGCAGCCCCCCCGACTCCTTCGATTGGCGTCAGATCGACTGTCCAGCCCAAGGATTCGAACAAACTTCGAACCAGAACCTCACCGCCGCGCATTGGCAATGGCGTAACCACGGCTTCCAGCGGCAGTTCGCTGTCGGCTAGTTCCTGGCGCTCCTTCGATATACCGGTCATCGTCGTCCGCAGCATCTTGTTCAGCGCCACCGACAGGAAGGATGATGCAGCGTAAGGCCGGTCGTTCACATATTGGTCGAGCAAGCCTTCTGCCTGGCCTTTGCCTCGCACCAGTCCCACCGGGTCGACGTCGAGCAGGAGTGCAGCCTCGCAACGCTCTTCGGTTGCCTCGGGATAGAACAGCCACGCCTTGCCGAAAGACAGGTCGGTCTCGTGCAGACGATCCGGATGCTTGTGCAGCAAGAAACCGAGATCGGTGGCCGGACGGTGCGTTGTGGCAACAGACAGGAACATCCGCGACCGATAGCGCAGACAAGCGGAATAACCAATGGCGGTTGTGTGGCCCACCACAAGCTGTCGCTAACGAAAAACAAGGGCAGGCGCCGGGCGCCTGCCCTTGTACAATTCAGACGATGCTGACGCTTTACGCCGCGGTGGCAACGCGCTCGGCATCACCGGTCGCGGCCACAATGGCGTCGACCTTGGCCGAGGCCTTGGCCAGCGCTGCTGCCACCGCATCGGCGCCCATCCCGACTCCTTCGATGCGGATGACCTCGACATCGGTCATGCCGAGGAAGCCGAGCACGCTGCGCAGGTAGGGAATGGCGTGATCGAACTGCACGGCCGCACCTTCGGAATAGATGCCGCCCGAAGCCAGCACGACATAGACCTTTTTGCCGGTGACGAGGCCCTTAGGGCCGCTCTCGCCATAGGCAAAGCTCCTGCCGGAACGGGCGACGTGATCGACCCAGGACTTCAGCGTCGAGGAGATGTTGAAGTTGATGAAGCCGGTGGCGAGAATCACCGTATCGGCGGCGAACAGTTCATCCAGCACGACATCGGAAACGCCAACGACTTCAGCTTGGCGCTGGGTGCGCGCTTCGGCCGGCGTGTAGATGCCAGTCGCATAATCGGCATCGATGTGCGGCAGCGGATTGGCGACGAGGTCGCGCACGACAAGCGTGTTCGACGGATCGGCGGCAACAAGCTTTTCAGCGAATTCAGTAGCAATACGGGTCGAGTGTGAGGCAGCGCCGCGCGGGCTGGATGTGACAAGAAGGATGGACATAATGGGGTCTCCAGGTTGGATCAAAATCTCCCGACAAATATGTGCGCGCAGACCCATTTGAAAAACTGGTATATTTTGTATATTATCCATCTAAATTGTGGATTGAACGATGCAACCGAACCCGACGCTTGACCAACTGCAGATATTGGTTGCGGTGGCCGAGACCGGCAGCTTCTCGGCCGCCGGGCGCAAATTGAACCGCGCGCAATCGGTGATCAGCTACGCCATCGCCAACCTCGAAGCGCAGCTCGGGCTGAAGCTGTTCGAGCGCGAGGGCACGCGTGAACCGCAACTGACCGATGTCGGCAAGGCGACGCTGGAAGATGCGCGGCGTATGGTCGGCGTGCTGCAACGCATCCGGTCGCGTGTCGACGGATACCGGCAGGGATTGGAGGCCGAAGTTACGCTGTCGGTCGACGTGACGCTACCGTCGCCGGTGCTGGTTCGGGTGCTAAAGGCATTCGAGGCGCAGTTCCCGGCCGTGACGCTGCGTCTGCATATCGGCTCGCTTGGCCTTATCCTCGATCATGTTGTCGGCGGACAGGCCGATCTCGGCATCGGGGGGCTTCTGGGTGAGACGGACGTTAATCTGCTTCGCATCGGCTTCATCTCCCTGGTGCCAGCCGCAGCGCCTGATCACCCGCTCGCGCTGCTGCCGAGACCAGTGGCGCTAGAGGATGTCCGCGAACATATCCAACTGGTCGTCTCGGATCAGTCCGAGCGTACGCGCGGGCGTGACTATGGCGTCTTCGCCTACCGCACCTGGCGGTTGACGGATGTGCGCACCAAGCACGTGCTGATGCGCGAGGGGCTGGGCTGGGGCGGGCTGCCGCGATGGCTGATTGCCGATGATCTGGCGAACGGCCGGCTCGTCGAACTCGATCTTGAGCCTTATAGCGAAGTTCGCGCGCCGCTCTATGCCATGCACCGCGCCGATCGCAGCCCGAAACCGGCGGCCGCCTGGCTGATCGACCAGTTCAAGCGCCAGCTAGGCTGTTTCAACGAATTCGAACCGGGTGAGGTGCCTGAGGATGAGCCGGAGACAGGCCGTCGATCAGCGCCATGAGAACGGCGCGATAGTCCTCGATCGATGCTCCAGCTTCGATGGCGAGCGCTGCGCGGTCGAAGGCAGCGGCGAGCAAAGCGGTCAGTGCTTCTACAGGCAGTCTCGTCATAGAGTGCGAGCGCATCGCGGCAACAAGGCCCTCGCGCAGCGAACGGTTGCCGTGGCGATCGTCGATCGCATCCATGGCGGCGCGGCCGAGCACGGCCGGGCCATCAAGCAGCAAGAGCCGCGTGCGGCCAGGGGCACGCATGGCAGCCAGATAGGCATCCGAGCCGGCAATCAGCGCATCGCGGGCAAATAGCGAAGGCGGCGACGCCCGTTCGATCTCTTCCGAGACGGCTTGCGCCTCCTGTTCGACCACAGCGGCAAACAACGCCTGCTTGTCGGCAAAGTGATGATAGAGCGCGCCGCGCGTGACCCCGGCAGCGGCGACGATCTCGGGTGTGCCGGTCTCGGCATAGGACTTTTCGGTGAACAGTTTTCGCGCCGCGGCGATGAGCTCGGCGCGTGTCGCCTCGGTGCGATCACGGTTGGAGCGACGAGCGAGCCCTTGTTGCATACATGCAGCCTGTATGTTAAATGCATTTACATGCAGACTGTATGTTATTCGCCGGGAGAAGGAAAGATGAGGACGACGAGCTATTATCCGGTGCTGATGACGAGCGACGTCGCCGGCACGGCAGCCTTTTATGTTGCGCATTTCGGCTTCAAGCCGCTGTTTGAGGCCGACTGGTACGTACAGCTGCGCTCAGCCGTAGACCGCAGCGTCAACCTCGGCATCGTCCAGGGCGATCATGAGACGATCCCGGAGGAAGGGCGGGGCCGCACATCTGGCCTGCTGATCAATTTCGAGGTCAGGGATCCGGATGCCGTCTATGAACGGATCACCGCCGCTGGCCTGCCGATCCTGCGAACGCTGCGCGACGAACCCTTCGGCCAGCGCCATTTCATCACCAGGGATCCCAACGGCGTGCTGATCGACGTGATCAGGCCGATCCCGCCGAGCTCAGAATTCCTGGCGCAATATGCGCAGGGTGCTGCGGCGCGCTAACTCGCCCGCGCCAACGGCATCACCGTGACCTGCGTAATGCCGGAGCGGCGCACCACGGTGCACAGTGTCTCGCGGCCAATGCGCTCGGCGTCGAGCATGCGCACCAGATCGTCGACGCCGGTGACCGGGCGGCCGTCGATGGCGGCAATAATGTCGCCTTCCCTGAGGCCGGCTTTGGCTGCCGGGCTGTTCTTTTCGACGGTGCGCAGGCGCACCGCCGTGCTGCTCGATACTTGCGACAAAAGGGCTGCGCGGCGCGGCAGGTTGGTAGTGTCGGCGGAAACGCCGATGAAGGCACGGCGCACGCGGCCGAAACGGATGATTTCCGAGATGACGAAATTGGCCGTGTTGGAGGCAACCGCGAAAGCGATGCCTTGCGCACCATGGATCATCGCGGTGTTAACGCCGATCACCTCGCCGGCCGAGGACACCAGCGGTCCGCCGGAATTGCCAGGGTTGAGCGCGGCGTCGGTCTGGATGACGTCGTCGATGAGCCGGCCGGTGGAGGCACGCATCGAGCGGCCGAGTGCCGAGACGACGCCAGTGGTGACGGTCCATTCGAAGCCGAGCGGATTGCCGATGGCAATTGCAATCTGGCCGCGCCTCAAACGCTTGGAATCGCCAAGCGGCGCAACGTCGGCAAAGTTGCCGTCGGCGCGCACCAGCGCAATGTCGGTGTCGGGATCGCGGCCCAGCACGCGGCCTTCCCTGGAGGCGCCGTCCGGCATTGACACGCGCACGCTGCGCGCATCGCCGACGACGTGGAAGTTGGTGACGACCAGCCCGTCCTGCGCGATGACGAAGCCGGAGCCATGGCCGCCCGGGCCACCGATGCGCTCGATGCGGCAGACGGCGGGCCCGATGCGGTCGACGGCATCGGCGACCGTCGCCGAATAGGCATCGAGAAGGCTATCGTCATATTGCAATTGCTGGGCGGGCAGGGCCATCTGAGGGCTCCGTTTTGAACAAGATGAACAATGCCTATATGTGCGGAGCTGCCGGACCGGCCGCGACCTGACCAGATGGCCAGTCAAATGCCCAACTAGCCGTCAGGCGAGTATCCGCCAACGCCCTGCCGGGCGATATCTGGGTCACGAAGAACCCAGGAGACAAATCATGAGCGATTTCAATCTGAGCACGTTTTCCGACGCCATTGCCGACATCGCGGCAGCCACGGCACCAGCGACGGCCAGCTTCGCGACGCACCACCGGACGTCAACTGCTTTCCACTGGCGGGACGGCTATTTCGTCACTGCCGAGGAGGCGGTCGAGGCCGGCGAGGAGATCGAGCTGACGTTTTCTTCGGGCGAAGTCGTCAAGGCGGAACTGGTCGGCCGCGACCCGTCCACCGGCACGGCCGTTTTGAAACCGGCCGGCGCGCCGAGCGCCCCGTCACTGGTAAAGGCGGATGCGGTGCGGCCGGGCAATCTGGCAGTCGTAGCGGGCAATAGCGACGGCACCTCGCTCGCTACCTTCGGCACGGTCGGCGAGGTCGGCCCGGCTTGGCGTTCGATGCGCGGCGGCACCATCGACCGGCGCATCAATCTTGCCGTCAATGCCGGCGGCCGTTTCGAGGGCGGCCCTGTACTCGACGCCAAGGGCGGACTGATCGGCATGCTGCTGTTCGGGCCGCGCCGGCGGGCGCTGGTCATGCCTTACGAAACGATCGAACGGGCAGTCACGACGCTGCGCGAGAAGGGTCATGTGGCGCGCGGCTATCTTGGCGCCGGCCTGCATCCGGTGCGCAATGGTGATACACAGGGCGCCATGGTGATGAGCCTCGACGATAACGGGCCGGCGAAAGCAGCCGGTCTCAGCCTCGGCGACATCATCGTGTCGTGGAACGCAGAGACGGTGCATGGCCCGCGCGAGCTGATCCGCAAGCTCGGACCGGACAGCGCCGGTGCCTTGGTGACACTCGGCGTGGTGCGCGGCGGCGAGAATCGCGAGGTTTCCCTGACCATCGGTGAAAAGCCACTGAGCTGAGGGATAGATGGTAAGCGGTGAGGTCGCTGGCAGACGGCTGACAGTGCTGATCGCGCTCGGTGACGCCGAGCGCGCACGAAGTCTGTCCGCGGCTCTCGCCGCGACCGATGATCTGCGGCCGGTTCTGGCGGGCGAAGTCGACGGGCGTGAGGCGGCGGATGTCGCCATCGTCGATGATCATGGGGTACAAGACAGTCTCTTCGACGCGGCTATGCCTCGGGTGCTGCTATCGTCGCGAGCGGCCCGGGAGCTGCCGGCCGATACAGTGTTTGCCGTGCTGCCGGTGCAAGCGGACGAGTTGCTGATCGCCGCGGCCGCGCGGCTGGCGGCGGCGGGCTACCGGATTTCGCGCGACAGCCATGCTCTATCCGAACGGCATCACGATTTGACCTTCCATGACAGCGACCGGTTCGAAGACGAACCGACCGACGAGCAAATCGTTCGGCCGACGCTTTCGCCGCGCGAAAGCGAGGTGCTGGCGCTGCTGACAGAAGGCGCGCCCAACAAGGTTATTGCGCGCCGGCTGAACATCTCCGTGCACACGGCGAAGTTCCACGTCGCTGCGATCCTGACGAAGCTCGGTGCCGCCAACCGCACCGATGCGATCGCCATCGCCATGCGGCAGGGCTTGGTGCTGGTTTAGCTCGGATTGTCTCAAGGCCGACGCAGCGTAACCCGCATCCGGTGTGTTGGGCCTTGCGCGGCGGTTCTCAGCCGCGCAAGGATCGTGTTTTTCATGTTGCAGGGAGGCGCAAGGATGTCGCTCAAGGGAAAGACGCTTTTCATCTCCGGCGGGTCGCGCGGCATCGGGCTGGCGATTGCGCTGCGCGCCGCGCGCGACGGCGCCAATGTGACGATCGCGGCCAAGACCGCCGAGCCGCATCCGAAGCTGCCCGGGACGATATACACGGCGGCGCAAGAGATCGAGCAGGCCGGCGGCAAGGCGCTGCCGGTGTTGTGTGACATCCGGGATGAAGCACAGGTCGCCGAAGCCGTCGCCAAGACCGTGGAGAGGTTCGGCGGCATCGATATCTGCATCAACAACGCCAGCGCCATCCAACTCACCGGCACGCTGGAGACTGATATGAAGCGCTACGATCTGATGCACCAGATCAACACGCGCGGCACTTTTCTCGTCTCCAAAGTGTGCATTCCGCACTTGAGGTTGGCGGAAAATCCTCACATCTTGAATCTGGCACCGCCGCTCGACATGAAGGCCAAATGGTTCAAGAACCATGTCGCCTATACGATGGCTAAGTTCGGCATGTCGATGTGCACGCTGGGGATGAGCGCCGAGTTTGCCAGGGATGGCATCGCGGTCAATTCGCTATGGCCGATCTCAACCATCGACACGGCGGCGGTGCGCAACCTCCTGGGCGGAGCGACGGTGGCGGCGATGAGCCGTTCGCCCGACATCATGGCCGATGCCGCACACGCTATCCTGGTCAGGCCCTCGCGCGAGGCAACCGGCAATTTCTACATCGACGAAGAAGTGCTGCGTGCGGAGGGCGTCAGCGATTTCTCGGCTTATGCGCCGGGTGCGACAGGCCCGCTCGCCGGTGACTTTTTTGTGCCGGACGAGGTGTTCGGCCGGACGGATACCGAAATCAAAGCTATCTACTGACGGAAAGCATCTAGCTACAGAAGTATGTCTCAAAAGACCGGCACAGACGCGTGCTTATTCCTCGGCTTTCTTGGCTTTGCCAAGACCCATCAGCCGGTCGATATAGGCAAGCATCAGTGCCGAGAGAACGAAGGCCAGATGAATGACGGTCAGCCACATCAGCTGGTCGGTCGTGTAGGAGACCGAGTTCAAGAACACCTGCAAGAGGTGGATCGAGGAGATTGCGACGATTGTCGAGGCGACCTTGACCTTCAGCGAGCCGACATCGATCGTGCCCAGCCAATGCACCTTGCCGTCATTTTCATCGAAGCGGCTGACGAAGTTTTCGTAGCCCGAGATGATCACCATCACCACCAGTGAGGCGACCAGCGCGGCATCGATGAGGCCGAGCATTTTCAGGATGGTGTCGGTGTCATCGAGCGTGAAAGCGACGGGAACGAACTCGAACAGCTTCTTGCCGAATGACACGGCATAGATGGCAAGCGCTGCACCCAGTCCGAGATAGAAGGCGACCAGCAGCCAGCGCGAGGCGAGAATGATCGATTCGATGGCAAGTTCGAGGCGCTTCATGCGGTTCGGGCTCCGTTGTCGGAGTGCCGTATTTCGGGCAGGCTGCGGCGGTTTGCAAGGCTCCAAAAAAACGAAACCCCGCCGGGGAGGGGAACCGGCGGGGCTCGTGTGTCCCGCTGGAGTCGGGACAGGGCAGGGAACGCCCTGTCCAGAATCTGGGATGGGTAACCACACGTTTCAAGATTGATGACCGCGCGATTCAATAGTTGATCAAATCGCGCGGTTCACATTCCGGTTTATTGGGCGCTGGCCACCGGCGCCACCAGCGGGGTAATCCGGCGGATGGCGACGCGGCGGTTCTCGCGGTTGGGTCCCGACGTGTTGACCTTGAGATACTCCTCGCCATAGCCCTGCGTCGTCAGGTTCTCCGGCGGGATGCCAAACGCGTTGGTCAAGGCTTCGGCGACCGCCTCGGCGCGGCGGTCGGACAGAGCAAGGTTCGCTTCCGGTGTGCCGACAGCGTCGGTATGGCCCTCGATCAGGAAGCTCTCGGCCGGGTTTTTCTTCAGCAGCTTGTCCATGGCGTTGGCAACACCCTCCAGCTTCTGGACTTCGGTGTCGGAAATCGAGGCCGAACCGAATTCGAAGTTGAGCGTGTCGAGGTCGATGCGGCGGGCGATGTCGCGCACGCGGGCCGAGCGCTTGACCTCGTCGATCGAATAGAGGCGCTGGACCCTCTCGACCGGCGGCCGTTCGAGGAAGGTGTAGTAGTCGTCCGGATCCTCGACCTCCTCGGAATCCAGAATGTATTCCTCCTGCGGGATGGTAAGGCGCATCGGCGGCAGGTCGTCGCCCGGGTCGCGCCAGTCTGCATCATAGTCATAGTTCCGCTCGTCGACATAGCTCAGCACATATTCGCGGCCGTCGGGCGCGATGCGTGAACGCTGGATAACGTCGCCGTAACGGTTGCGGATAGTGACGATCCGGACACCATTGTCACGCTCGACGATTTCCCGGGTGCGATCGCCCGACAGGTCCTCATAATAGATATTCCTGGCGCCACGATGCATGCGCGGGGCATCGCTGCTTTCGACGAACGTCTGGTTGTTGAACTGGAGGATGACGCGGTCGCCGAATTCCCTGACGACGTTGGCACCCTGGGGACGCGGACGGCGGCGAACATCCTCGATGTCGGGCGCACGCTCGACACGCTTGCCCTTTTCCTCCGTCACCGGAACGATCTTTTCAGGCTTGATCGCCTGCTGGGCCGCCTTGTCGTCGGTAGGTGGCGGTCCCTCCTCGACCGGAGCCGGCTTCGGGGCTTCCACCTGGTTTTCGCCCTGCTGGGCGGGCTGGTTGCCCTGCTGCTTACCGGCATTTTGGCCGCGCTCCTTGCCACCCTTGCGCTTGCGCAAGACATCCTTCTGGCTGTCCAGAACAGGTGCCTCGTTCGGATTGGCCTGGGCTTCACCCTGGACCGGATTTTCACCCTGGACCGGCGCGGCCTGGCCAGTCGAAGGCTGTTCGCCGGTTGAGGGCTGTTGCTCTCCTGTCACCGGCTGTTCGCCGACAGGCCTCTTGCCACGTTTCTTGATCTTGTCCTGGGGCTGTTCGCCCTGGACGGGAGCGGCCTGCTGCTCGGTCGGAGCCGGTTGGGCCTGTGGGGTCGCTTCCTTATTGGTCGGCGCCGGCTGGCCTTCCGGCTCCGTGGCGGGTCCGGTCAATTCAGCAGGCTTCTTGCGCTTGCCCGGCTTTTGTCCCGGCTCGACAGTCGGAGCCTGTTCTGCCGGGGCGGCCTCGATCTGCTGGTTCTGTTTTTGCTTCTTCTTGCGCGGATTGACGTTGGGCTGGTTGTCGTTTGCCGGCGCTGCCTGCTCGGCCGGTTGTTCCGATGGGGCCGCTTCGATCAGCTGCTGATTGCGCCGCTTCTTGCGGGGCTGTTCGGTCTCGGCCGGAGCGATCTGCTCGGTGGGAGCAGATTCCGTTTGCTGCTGTTGGTTGCGCCGCTTCTTGCGGGGTTGCTCGGTCTCGGCCGGAGCGATCTCGGCCGGAGCAGATTCCGTTTGCTGCTGTTGGTTGCGCCGCTTCTTGCGGGGTTGCTCGGTCTCGGCCGGAGCGATCTGCTCGGCCGGAGCGGATTCTGTTTGCTGCTGCTGATTGCGCCGCTTCTTGCGGGGCTGCTCCGACTCGGCTGGAGCCGCCTGCTCGGCCGGAGCGGATTCCGTTTGCTGCTGGTCGCGCTTCTTCTTTCTGGGCTGCTCTGCCTGCTGGCTTTGCGCGCAGGCCTCCGCCGACTCGCTCTCGGCGCAACTCGATTGCACTGGGATGAGCGGCGCTGCGGTGCGTTGCACGGGGCTGAATGCGGCAGTGCCTTGCAGCGGGAACGCGCCCAACGGCGCGGACGCCATCAACAGGCCAAGCGCCGTGCCTGCCAGAATCCGTGGTTGGCGTTTCATCATAAACACTCCTTGTGGCGTCCCATCCCTGCCCAAACTTTCAGCAACCATGTTTGGTTCCTGTTTGTAGGTTCTAGCTGTGGCACAGGGCGATTGACCGGCGTTTTGAAGGCGACTTCATGTCATTCGTATGGTCCTGGCATATATTCCGGCGTATGGTCCCGGCGTATCGTTCGGACGAGGGTGCACGGTTGCCGTGCTTGACCTTGAAGCGTCCGAGGGCCACATGCCGACGATGGAAAAGCCGTTCTGGAAAACCAAGACGCTCGAGGCGATGACCCCGGCCGAGTGGGAATCACTCTGCGACGGCTGCGGCAAATGCTGCCTGTCCAAACTCGAAGACGAGGACACCGGAGAGATCTATTGGACCAGCGTCGGCTGCCGGCTGTTCGACGCTGGAAGCTGCCGCTGCTCCGACTATGTCAACCGGCTGGCGCGTGTTCCGGATTGCGTCGGGCTGACGCCGCAGAATGTGCGCACCATCAGCTGGCTGCCCAAGACCTGCGCTTACCGGCTGGTTGCCGAGGGCCGCGATCTCTATTGGTGGCACAGGCTGGTGTCGGGAAGCGACGAGACCGTGCACGAGGCCGGCATCTCGATGCGCGGCCGGGTCAGCGCCAGCGAGACCGACCTTGCCGAGCCGGACGACTATTTCGACCATATGCTCGCGGACGAGCCTTAGGATTTCCTCTGGTAACGAAGACCGGGACCATGGCAAACGGTACGCTCCCCATTTGCCCTGCATAGAACGGTTCCAGAAACGCAGAGACTAAACGGCTGGCCCATTCTTGCCGCATGAACGGCGGATGAATGGCCGGTTGGCAAAAAATTCAGACAGGCAGGTGCATTCTCCTCCCATCGGTTCGACGAAAACGGGTGGAAACCCTCAACAAGGAGAGAAGACAATGTTCAACACCATCAAGACTGCGGCTCTTTCGGCTGTTGTCGGCCTTGGCACGCTTGCTGCCATTCCCGCTCATGCTGACAGCATCTATCTCGGCTTCGGCAACAACCAGGATCCGCGCGTCGGCGTCTATACCGGCGACGAGGATGATGGTTACTATCGCGAACACCGCCGTCATGGCGGCTGGCGCCGGTCCTGCTCGCCGGAGCGTGCCATCGACAAGGCCGAACGCATGGGCCTGCACCGCGCCCGCATCATCGACATCAACCGCCGCACGGTCAAGGTTGCCGGCCGCCAGTATGGCGATCGCGTCGTGATCGTATTCGCCAACGAGCGCGGCTGTCCGATCATCTATCGCTAAGCCCGTCGGAGCTTTGCGGCCGGCGATCTTTCAGCCGGTAGAGTAGCGGAGTCCCTTTCCGCCAGAACGGAAGGGCGCGGCTCGAAAACCCCGGAGGATCGATCCTCCGGGGTTTTTCATGCGATCGACGGCTACTTCAGTTCGAAAGTCACCGTCACCTGCGCGGTGTAGGAATTTTCGCCCGCCTGTACGGGGACCGATGCGCCGGCGGCATCGAAAGCCTTGGCATTGATCGGCATCGGTGGCGGTGCGAAATTCTGGTCGGTGATTTCCAGGACCCGGCCGATGCCGACGCCCGCCGCTTCGGCCAGCGTCTTGGCCTTGGCCATCGCATTGGCGACGGCCTTCTTGCGGGCCTCGGTGACGGCTGCCGCCGGATCGTCGTTGGAGAAGGAAATGCCGCCGCCCTGGTTGACGCCGAGCGACACCGCCTTGTCGAGAATGTCGCCGGTCTTGTCGATGTCGCGGATGCGCACCGACAGCGTGTTGGTCACCTGATAGGCGACAAGCTCGGCCTCCTGGCTGCCGTCGGGCTTGTTGGTGTAGTTATACCGCGGGTTGATCTGGATGCCCGCGGTCTGCAGGTCGCGCTCCTTGATGCCGGACGATTTCATCGCAGCGATCACCGCGGCCATGGCGTCGTTATTGGCATCGAGCGCCGCACGTGCCGTTTTGGCTTCGCGCATGACGCTGAGCGTCAGCAGAGCCAGATCGGGTGCTATCGCCGCCTCGCCTTCACCGGTGACGACGATACGCGGCGGCGGTGGCGCATCGGCGGCGGCCGCGATCGCCGGAAATGCGATTGCGGCGGCAATCGCCAGGGGCAAAAAACGTCTGGTCATGAAATCTCCTCGATCTGCGATCCCAAGACAACCGAGTGTTGGCCGGCGTCCAATGGGCGACGTGCAATAGGTTATCAATATGGGCTGATTTGGGCGATCTCTGCCAGCCCCTTGGAACGTCTGCTCGGAAAGCCCCAGGGAAAGCCTTGTGCGGTTCAGGGAAAAACACTAATCCAGCGCCGTGGGGCCTGTAGCTCAATGGTTAGAGCCGGCGGCTCATAACCGCTTGGTTGGGGGTTCGAGTCCCTCCGGGCCCACCATAACCTTTGATTTTATTGAAGAAATTTGGCCTTTGCCCACGCCCTGCCCACGCTTTGCCCACGGCGCTTTGGCAGCAAAAAATCCTCTAACGGGCGCACTTCGAACAGTTCGTGATTCATTGTGAGCCGACGATGCGCAAATTGGCCCGCCGCTTCGCCTGATCGCGCTTTTCTTCGCGCTGGTTTATCGCTCTCGCAATGTCGACGGCAATGCGCTTCTTGTTGGCCTCACGGACGTATTCGTCGGTCACCGTCATCGACGAATGTCCCATAGCCTCCATTATGGCGCGCGCTTGGATGTTACACTCGGCGAGGTAGGTACCGAATGTGCGGCGCAGTCCATGAAGCGTATAGCCATCGCCTATTCCAGCCTGCCGGGTCCAATGCCGCATCATGCCGGAAAGGCTCTTTTCCGAGAAAGCCGTACCATAAGCGGTCTTTAAGACGGTGCCGCCTTTCGAGCGGTCGAGAGGTTCAAGCGCGACTGCCAGCTTGTCTACGACCGGAATGAACATCTCTCGACCCCCGTGGCGATTGCGGTTTTTCTTCTGCCGAAAGTCAAAGGCTTCGATCAACGCCAGCGAGCCGTCGAACAGCTCGATCTCCTCGCTCACCAGATCGCACCATTCAAGGGCAGCGATATCGCCGCGCCGATTGCCGAGCCAGAAACCGAGTGCGTAGCAGGTCCGAGCAGGGGTACCAATTGGATGCCGCTCTTCGTACTTTTCTCTGATCCCGATTGGCCAGGCCGGGTTCTTGGTGGACCTGGGCACGCGTACACGAATGGACAGCGATGGGTCGTCCTGCGGCTTGATCCATTTCTCGACTTGAATTGCCACCCACAGCAGTTTTTTGATCGCGACAAGAAGGTGCTTGGCGACCGTCCGGTTGGCAAGAAAGATGCCCTCGATTATCGCGCGCAGACGATCGGCATCAAGATGTTCCACCGGGGTATCGCGCCAAGTCAGTGGATAGTCAGGATCGACCTGCATCTCAAGGAAGCGTTCAATGAGCCGCAGGTTCTTCCGCTGCGTTGCCTCGTCAAAGTCCAGCCATTCCATGGTAGTTTCGAGTCGCCGTGCTGCATGCCCAAAAGTACGCGGCAAGGCGCGCCCCGGCATGTTGATAATTTCCGCGCTGCCAGCGCGACCTTCAACGGCACGCCGGTAGGCGATCTCAAACGCTTCGTCGCCGGGCTGGCCGGGTAAGGTTATTTGTCGAGCATGGCGATTAGCTCGGAAGCGCCAGTACTCCTTGCCATTGACCAGGCGCGAAGAAGCTCCAGGGTAGTCAGGATGTTTGGCCATTGAATTACTCTCCGCGCTGCAAGTCCTCGCGTAGGGGCTTCTGCAACAAGTCCTCACTTTTCATGGCAGCACGCAGCAGGACTGGGTAAGGAAAGCCTCTGCCTTGCTCTATACCTTCAAAGGTGCGCTTCGGTATTCCCAGCACCTTGGCCGCGGCTTCGGCAGTGAACCCTTCCTTGGCCCGCCATGCTTTCACATCTTGCGCAAGTTTCTCATTTTCGTTCACGTCATGCCTTCCGCGCCGGCTATCATCGTACTACGCCTACAGCGCATACGCAACGAGCGTAGTTGCTTATCTTGATTCTACGTCCCGTTTGCTTCGTTCCAACAGCTCTTGAAGGCCGCTATCTTTGTCCGGCAACGAGGTGAAAGCAAAATCCAGGGCTACACGATCCCAGACAGCGCGGCTGTTGATGCGCTTGGGTTTCGGCATCCGCCCATCGGCAACCATCTCGTCAAAAAGCGTCGATCCGACACCGATGTAACGAGCTGCTTCCTCACGAGATAGCCCTCTTGGGGCATATGAGATTGCGTCATTCTTCATGGACGCTGCCTCGATCCTGATAATCCGGGCGTGTTGGCATCGAAGCACAAAGCCACATCCTAATTGCCATTCGTAGCGACGAGATCGTGTTGGGCTAAAATAGGATGAGCCTCGTTAAGCGGAAGCGGCCTGACTAGTTCGTTCGGCCTAAACTGGCAGCAACGTGTGAACTGGGGTCATCCCGGCAGGAGAGCAATCCGTGGGCCGCGGCGGTCGGCTTTTCGCTGAGCTGGCGATCAGGGAGCCACTACTCAGACGTCGCCTTCGGTGAAGGCCGATTGCCGACAGTCCGGTTTCAGCGAAGTTTCGGCTAGCTGTCGTTCCGCCACCGACCTCAATGTCAACAGCCGTAAGGTCGACTCGCGACCACATCGGTTATGTATTGCTGACATTTTTTGATGGCCCGCAAGGAGCTTCTCTTCTAGTCTTTTTAGGGCGGGGGGAATCATGGCCATTTCACTGTCGGAGGCCACAAACAAACTGCTCTCGGGAAAACCCCTTAGCTGGAAGAGCTTCGGGGAAATCAAGGCCGGGCAGATTCAATTGTCCTCCCCTGCCAGAAGGCGCTTATTTCATTTCCTGCTATCCTCGGACAAAACCAAAGTTGCGGCGGCCAGCGAGGAATTGTTCGAAGGCCTTATCGCCGCCTGGAACAACGCATCATTCGATCCTGCTTCGCAGCAAACCACCACCAAAGCGGCGGCGGACGGCGCACGCTGGCGGCTTGCCAGGATGGAGGCGGGAGGTTTCGGGGGCCTGAACCTGCTGGATGGTCCTCCCTTCATGCTGGCCGCTAACCGGGAAAACTGGTGCCTCGAAGGGCAAAACGGTTCGGGCAAAACGTCGATCGCCAGTGCGATCATCTGGGCGCTGACGGGCTATCGCTGCCGGGACCAGGACGGTCTTGTAAAGGATGACGGCCAGCGCATGCCTGTGTTCAACGATTCCGGCGTGCAGATCGGCGACTGGCCGCCGACGGTCGCCTATCCGTCCAATGCGTTGAAACTAACAGGCACTGCTGAAGCCTGGGTCCGACTTTCATTTCAGGATGATGACGGCAATATAGCGGAAGCTTACCGCCGGCTAACCGCGCCGCCGGTGGGCGAACCGCAGTTTGGCGCCAGGATAGATCCTGCCCTGGGGGAAGCCCCGCAGCTTGTGGAAACCGGCCTACTGATGCCAGCGCGCCTCGCGCGGGTCGGTTTTGGCGAGAAGAGTCATTCCATTTACGAGGCCGTCAAGCTTCTGACCGGCCTCGATCAGCTTGCCGACATTGGCGAAGGTGCAGCCAGCTTTTCTCATAAGGCAAAGCGGTTCCTCAAATACGGTTCCGACAAGGGTATCCAGGCGATCGAAACCAAACTGCAAACGGCGCTCGACCGTGCGGCGGAGCAAGCCGGCAAGGCTGGTTTCGGGCTGACGATCGTTGGCAAGCGGGAAGACAAGACTTACGCGCAGGGACTACGCGAGCTCGCAGACAGCGCCGCCGCCCTTGCGGCGACGCATTCGCACGCGCTCCAGGCAGAAGTCGCAGAAGATGTCGACACCGCGAACGCGGAGCACCGAGCCCGGATCACGAGCGCGGTCAGCGCGGCGCGCGGCGTTCTGCAACAGAATGTCAAAGGCATTACTCTCTTCGAAGGCTGGGCCGCACTGAAGGCCGCGCACGCCGACTCCCGTTTCGCGGCGCTCTCCCAGGTTTTGACCAGCGCGCAAACGCAGATCGGGCAGGCCATTGCGTGGGACAAACGGCAGGGCGAAGATTCACGGCTTCGCCTGAAAGCATTGGCTGCCCAGTATTTCGTGCGCGCGAGCCATGAGCATGACGACGCCGATTGCCCTTTGTGCAAAGGCAAGCTTTCGCTTCCCGAGCAAAAGGCGCTCGCGGCCGAGCTTGATGACCTGAAAGCGGCCGCCGACGCGGCGCAGCGCAAGCTTGCCGATGCCTGCGCTGCGATAGAAAAACAGGTCAGGGACGTGATCCCCGCGGCGCTAATGCCGCACTTCGCATCGCTCTCGGACATGCAACCCCGGACGGCCTTTGAGAAAGCCGTGAGGGAAAGATTTGTGAAGGACGCTCCCTTTTCCACAGTCCTGACGGGAATGGCCGATTTCGCTGCAAACACCGCCGCCGTGCTCTCGGAAAAACTGCCCGCGTTCGACCATGTGAACCGCGCGGTTCCCGGCGACGTTCCTGCCGCGGGGCAAAGTCTTCTTGCCTACCTCTCGCTGGTTGAGCGTGTGGCGGCTCTGGTCGAATGGTGGACGGTGGAACGGCCGTCGTTCGTTGACGCGTGGAACGCGCTCAAAGGTGTTGCCGGCGAAAACGGCCTCTTTCCGGCGTCCAGTCTCGAAGGCCGGCTCGCTTCGCTAGAAGAGGCCCTGGAAAAGGTCGTCCCTCTCGACGATCTGGCAAAGGCGCTTCGAGACGGGGCGAAGCACGCCGAGAACTGGCTTGTGATCCAAACCGATCAGCGCGTGCGGGAGGCGATTGCCGAGGCCCTTGAACCCCTCAAAGACCTGCGCGGCCTTGTCACGGCGGAAACCGCCAGTTCGATTTCGGCGCTGTCAGGCCGTATGAAATCCATCCTTGACCGCATCCAGTTCAGGGAGCGGCTCGCGTTCGAGGATGCTGCGCTCGGCAAGAAATCGGTTCAGGTTTCAGGGAGCTTTGACCATGGCATCCGGATCGATGCCTCGACTGTTGCCAACAGTTCCTGGCTTCGCGCCATTCTCTGGGCCTTCACGTTGGCCATGCGCGAGCAGACCATTGAAGCCCTCGGCAGCAACCCATTTCCCCTGATGCTTCTCGACGACCCTCAGGTGACGTTCGATCCGCGCAACAAAAGGAAATGGGCCCAGGAACTGGCGCGAATTGCGAATGCAGATGCGGCTACGATCGAAGCCGCACAGCTTTTTCTTATCACCCACGAACGGCAGTTCTTCCAGCTTCTCGTCAACATCGAGAATCTTTCCGGGCAGCAAGGTTTGCTGGCCCGCCTCAATGCCAGCAGCAAGGTCGCAACGGTCGTCAATGGCCATGCCCTGGCGGCGGCATACGCGGAGGCCCAACAGGCCTCTGACGACAGACTCGCCTACGAATATATCGCTGATGTCCGCAGGTACTGCGAAGACCTGCTGAAGATCATGCTGCGCGCGGAGGAGCCGACGGTATGCGACATGACGATCGGTGATCTCGCGAAGCTTTTGAAAGAACGGCGCGATGCCAGCGTGGCGCCATTCAGCCATGCGGCGTTTGACAAGCTCTACAAGACGCTTTCCGGCGGCGGCGGGAAGCAGATGAAGATCATCAATGAGTCACACCATGTTTTTGATCGCACAATCGGGCTGGCCGAAGCGGGCGACGTGAAGACTTTCTGGGAAACGACCCTTCAGAGCCAGATTCATACGGGCTTCAAGGTGTACGCCGAGTATGAGGCTTACGCGGGGGAGCCGCGCCTGTTCCCCTGGATGGACAACGTCGTTTCCTTCCCCGCCGGAAATGCGGACGATCTCAGGAAATTGAAGCTCGTGCATACGGGCATTGCCGCTGCCGCGCGCACGGACGGCCGCGCCGGCGATGGACTGATCACGATCGAGGACCTCGCGAAAGCCATCGAGATCACGCTCCATAACCATGATGCTTATCAGTTGGCTGCAGGCACGCTCGATCCGGTGGCGGGGGTTGGCGACGTAATCATCACCAGCAACTATGCGAAGATCAAAGAGCGCAATCTGGTTACGGCCGCATTCGGCGACAAGCTTCTTGCCCGGCGCTACAACGAAACGGAAGCTCATCCGAATATCGCGGTCCTTACCGGCCAGAGCGTCGACCCTTACGCGCTGGCCCAGCCTGTCATCGCGCCGCGCGAAAGACTCTCGCCCCGCAAGATTGTAGGGACGCTGTTTGCAGGACGAGAGCTCCCAGTGCCGCCTGCTAACCCGAATGCGGAATTTATCGCCCTTTCGCCCTTCGGCGTCATCACGAAGCTGCTAGAGAAAGCCAGGCTCTTCGCAGTGAGCGGCCGCAGTGCAGAACCGATTGCTCTTGACGGACAGTACCTGATAGCCCGCGACGCGCTGATAACGCCCGAAGCTCTTAAGCGTCTTGACGGAGGCCTCGTTATCGCCGTTGATGAAGCGGGGGCGCGCTATTTCAAGCGCATGCGGCAGCGAGGTACGATTATCGTGCTGGAAAGCCTCAACCCAGATGGCATGTCGCCAAGCGAGCTGTTGAGCCTATCCAGCGGAGACGGATTGCCGCGTCTGACGCAAATCCTTGAAGTTGTCGGCGTACTTTTCGAACAACCTACATAGGCACTTGCAGTGATCGAGGTCCAGCATCTCTCGCTAGCTTTGATGTGCCGTCGATAATCTCGGCTGCGAGAGGAAATGGGTATCTGGCAATCGAAATTTGGAGTTGCTTAACGTCGATGTCTGCTACTGCCAGCAGGTACAAACAAGCCCGAATGAGTGACATCAGGCGCCTTCCTATGACAAACCGCAAATTGGCCTCCAAACCGGGATATAATTGTTGGTCGTCAAGGCGTTAATCGATCATCCAATGGCGGATTGGGTCTACAGGCGGGCCAATGAGCAACTCTCAGGCAGGGCCTTGTCATGCGCGGTGAACGCTCGGAACCATCTGGTTCGGGCGCAAAAGATCGCTGACGCTGAAATTTCGAATACTATCGCCTACTTCTGCGCGACACACGCCACCGAAGAGGCGGTCGCGGCGTTCATCGCTTCGGCGAAACAATATGGCTACCGTGAGTTAGCCAGGAAAGTGAATATCCATGACCATGCGCAGAAGGCGGTGGTATCGGCTTATGCTCAGATCATTTCGGGTCATGCAGAAGAGTTGAAGCTGGCAGTAGCCTACAACCCTGCCGCGGATGACGTTCTGGCAAGGGTCAGGATCGGAGGCGAAGAGATAGTCTATCCGCTACGGCTCAGGCTTTTCTCGTTCAATGAGGATGGCGAGGACCCGTCCTCGGAGGCTGCTTTCGATGCTCTTAGAAGTTGGTTTCCGAACCCAGCAGCCATGGTTGCACGCGTTTACGAAAGAGCGAGCTTCCGCGATAAGGCACTGTATGCCGGCGATGACGGCGGACCCGCTCTGTCGCGCCAGCAACTGGACGATGGGCTTCGTGAGCACACACTCCTGACGCTCGGCCTCATCTGGGCTGCGACGGATGTCACCGGCCATAAAGACCCGGAGCCCTTCGTCGTCCAGGTTCTCGGCGCGATATCGACCGTTATCGACCAAGTAAGACCTTCGAAGGTCTGCAAGCACTGCGGAAAGTAATGTCAGACACCGTCAATCACCACTTCATTCCGCAGTTTTATCTAAGGGGCTTCAGCGATTCAGTTGACCGACGGAAGTCCCAGGTTTTCGTCTTCGACCAGTCGACGAAGAAGTCGTTCCGAACACTGGTCAGAAACATCGGTGCGCGACGGAACTTTTTCCGGATCGACGTCGAGGGTTTTCACCCCAATCACGTTGAAGACGGCATGGCCGAGATCGAGAGCGAGATCGCACCTCTTCTCGAGGAAGTGATCGCCACGAAGAGCTTTCCCTCCGAAGCTCATTTTTCATCGGTCATGATGCTGATGGGGAATGTCGCCGTTCGCAATCCTCGCTTCCGTTCGATGGTCGAAGACCTTCATGTGAAGGTTGCGAATGGCATGATGCGAATGACGATTGCAGATAAGGATCGCTATCACGACTCAATCAGAGATGCTCGGGAAAAGGGCGCGCCAATCCGAGATGACATCAGCTACGAGGACATGAAGGAATTCATCGAGCGCGGCGAATACAACGTCGCGATCGATCGGACCTATCTTATAGGCTTGGAGCTCGACTCGGTTGCGACGGTCGTCGAACAACTGGCTCGCAGAAGCTGGTCATTCGCCTCGGCGCCGCCAGGAACCACCTTCATCACCTGCGACGACCCTGTCGTCCTGGCTTGGGCTGATGGACAGGATAAGGGGCCGTACTCTCCCGGGTTTGGAGTGTCTGGCACGATTGTCATATTTCCGATCGCGCCAGGCCTCGCGCTCATTGGTCTATTTGTCAAACAGCCGCCGAACCGGAATTTCCGCCGCGACCAGGTGGCTGACATGAATACGAGCATCGCAAAGAATGCCACGAAGCAGCTCTATGCCCGTGACGGCGAGTTCGAGATCCACACAAGGTCGGGTCTCTACACCAGCGGGAAGGATCTCCCCACGGCGTTGGCTCGACAGGCTGCCACTTTCACCGAACATGACCGTGCAGAGGCGCCTCAAGAGCCGCCACCTCGAAGCTGCCAGATACGAGCAGCATTTTCCTGCAGTAGCAATGTGTAAGCCAGGTGCCTAGCGTTTCCAAAAGAAGCCAACCTGTTTTCCTCTTCCCTCAAATGCTAGGAACCTTGCCACGAGACTTCGGCAGGCATTGAGCACGGCCCATGGAATCTCGTCGAGCATAAGTGCGAGATCTGCGTAGGACTGCGGCTCGCCTGTGAGTAAATCTGCGACGCGAGCAACCAGCGCGCTGTCAACGAACATCGGCCACCGCTCATTGGTCCAATAGATGCTGTTATCCCAAAGCACGAAGTGAGCGAGGCACCCGGTCTCCCGCCACACTGATGGAAAGAGCGTGAGCGCGTCGAGTGTCTCGTAGAGCCGCCACGCCGGACCGGTTCGCGGGTCGAGGTTGACGGTAAGGAGATCCCCACATCCGTCCGGGCAGCGCATGACCACGGACCGCACAACCCCTCGCTTCACGATAACAGTATCTCCTGCTTGGGCAGCGAGCGCTCCCGCTTCAGCTTGATGTTCGACGGTGCCAAGCCACCGCGCATTCCGAACTCCGTTCACGCGCCGTTCCTAAAGGTTGCCCACGAGGTTTGACGCGCACCGATACGCAATGCGTGCCAAGTCTGTGTCGTCGCGGCTGTGCCACAACAGCGACGCGCAAAGCGCCACGGAATATTCTTCTTCGATTTCGTAGGACGTGTTTTCAGCTTCCTCCAGCAGGAGAGAGCGCAGATGGGAAATCGCAGCCATGCGGTGTTTGCCGACCGAGCCCTTGCGCGTCCGGACCAACGACCAGAAGAACGGATCCTCCCCGTATAATGCGAGCAGCACGTCTTCAGGCAACGGCTGTGTCGTATGCAGAGCTGTATCAAAAGCGAGTCCAACGTCTAGGCGCGCGCAGTCGAACGACAACGGACGTTTCTTAGCGCGCGTGAAGTCGATAAGCACCGCTTCCGAGTGACCACCACACACGAAGACGTTGCGTACGTTGAGGTCATCATGTGCCTGCACAAGCGGACACGTGACGGTGGGACGGCCGTAAAGCTTCTCTGCGATGTCTGCTGGCGACATGAGCGACAAGCCGGGCGTGCGGAGTCGATTGTAGTTCGGTGTCAGCTCTGTCTCGTACTTGGTCCAAAGCGTCTTTGGCAGAAACTCCTCGAATAGCTGAAGGTCCACGCGCTCGGAGACGTGTCGCCAGCGATGCAAAGTGCGCTTGTAGATTGAGTCGATGGCCTCGATGACGTTGTGTGTCTCGACAACCTCATTGAGCTGCTTCCCATGCTCAACGAAGCGAGAGACGGCAAAGCGGAGCGAAGCACCACGGACGCTACGTTCGATGCAGATGGGCGCGCACCCGCGGAACGGAATGCGGTCGGCGACAAAGTACTGATACGTGTCGATATGTTCGTCCATATCGCTCTGCATGCCACATTTGACGATAAACGGCGAGCGTAGTGCGCCGTCGGATGAGTTCGGCACGACGCGCCACACGTCATCACGGGAGAATCCGTCTGTGAGACGCTTCAACTCGATAGAATCAAATTCAGCGAACGAACGCCGTAATAGCCGCGCGCGCTCCTCAGAAAGCGTCGCTGGTCTTCCCAGGGAATCAACCAGGTTTAAAGAGGTGTTTTCGGCCGGACCTGGATCGTGGCGAGCGACGGCCTCGGCTACGCGCGCGATGTCGTTACTGCCCCGGACAATCAACTGTGATTGACTAATCCTGGCGCCAGGCTTGAACTGGGCAAGCGCTGCCGCGCCCGCATCAGCGCATCGCATCGCAATGTCAATCTGGTTCTTCGCAGCCACTACTACAATGAGGAGCCCTGCTTGCGCGGCGTGCGTTGCATAGTTTCGAAGCTTCTTCACGAGTGCTTGGCGCTCGTGATCGAGCTGCATGTCTCCTGCGACAATCAGGAGTGAGCGTGCGTCTGACCGGTGCAGATCCGAGACGGCGACAAGGTTGTCTATCGTGAGTTCGCGAAAGGCAAACTCCTTGATTTTCACCGATCCATCGACCAGCACGGTACGGCGCTCTGTAGCCTTCATCTGCTCGGCCCAATCATCGGCCATTCATCTGCTTTGGCCAAGGCGTTCTCAGGCGCGCACACGATGCACGATGGATTGCGTGACGCCGCGACGGGCCGCACTACTCCCTCGATGGGCCGTCCGATAAGATGCCTTGCATTACCTGGGAAGCCGACAGTCGCAGACAGGAACATGGACACTGCCATGGAGGATGTTGCCGCATTAAGGGAGATGACCGCAGGTTGCGGTTCGAACGCGCCTACAATGTACGGGTCGGTCGATTTGTCACCCAGCAAGTCGCGCCGGATGGCAGCCGGGTCCAATAAGGGGGCGCAATTGAGACAGGCGAGAGGTTGCGCCAGCATCTGCACCCGCGTCGACATGGCAGTCACCACGCCGTCATGCGCGTCGATGCGTACGCCGACGTCGATCATCGGCAACCGATATTGATAGGCGATTTGATTGAGGACTGCCCGGCTGCCGTGGGAGTCGGTGCAACAAAAAACGAAGTCACACTGGAGTAGCTCCCGCCAAATTGGCTCGTTGAGCACCGAACCCTCGATCTCCCGGACTGCGACATCTGAGCGTGCCCGTCTCGCCGCCGTCCCGGCCACTGAGACTTTCGCGCGACCTACGTCCACGCTCGTTGATCCGAGCAGGCGATTCCGGTTGGTCTCCTCGACGACTTCGCCATCGATGACGATCAGGGAACCGACGCCAAGGCGCGCGAGCTCCTCAACCACAATTGAGCCCGTTCCCCCTACGCCTACCACGCCAACGTGAAGGCGCTGCAAGTGGGCCTGCCCGTCGCGCCCGAATGCGCGAACATTTCGATCGAAGTACTCGGCCTCAAGCCGAGAAGGTCGATCGGTGAAGACAAATTTCACGGATCGACCAACATCCTGCAGCGAGTCGATAGTTTGGGTGGTTACTCCCGACTCGGAGAAGAGGCGCCCAGAAAACCCCTTCGATCCGAACACGAGGAAACCGTGCGGTCCGGGGGCGCGTGAGTATAGTACCGGTGCGAGTATGCCCTGCGCCTCATCGTCTACGTGCGAAAAGGTAGGCTCATTCTGTTGCGGGTGCGTATGCACGAGCATTACGCCGCCACTCCCTAACCTTGCACGCTTCAGCGCGCGCGCCACAAACGCCGGCGTGAGCGTCAGGCGGTGTCTCGTGCGTTCCAGATAATCGCCGTTGTTCGCCAGGAGTACCTCGCGGACTACAAGCCGCACACCTGATGGGAAGCGTCCGGGCGCGACCACAAGCGCCGCAGCGCTTTCTAGCGTCGTGTCGAGAAACAGGGACGTCCGAAGCTTGTCTAAGGCACCGTCGGCGAAGACGATCTTACAACTCATCGAACTTCTACCAGCCGCCGCCGAATAACATTGACGAAGGTATTGAGGTCGTCCGTGTTTGAGTTCCACGATGTCGGATGCCATGAAAACCAAAGCCAGTCGGCCGGAATACCTGCAGTGAGTTGAGTGCCGGTGTTTTGAGGAACACCCCCGTGCGGCAGCGCCAGCCCTGGAGTAGTCCAAAAGCAATCCGGCGCAGCTTGGGGGTAGCCTGCGGGAACCACGAACTTTATCTCGACAGAGTCCATGTTCCACCCCGGGGCCAACTCGATACCGGGAAGTGTGACGACCTGAGTTCCGTTGCCCGCCGCTGTCATTGTTGCGTCGGGATGCTTTTCTTGCAGCGCGAGAATGTGACGTTCAGGGATACTCATCAGCCAAACGTCGCCGGGGGCACCGTGTAGAAATGCATGCCGCTCTTTAGAGCCAAGCCCTGGGTATCGCCGATCTGGCTGTCTTCTTCATGTCCCTTGCCTTCAAGAAAGAGCTGATACTGGGGGTCTTTGCCAGCAATCTTCTTCAACTCAGCGCCCGTTACGCTCTCATGGTCGACTTTGTACTCTTGACCATCGATTTGAATGGTAAAATGAGGCTTGTCGTCCTTGGCCATTTGGTCGCTCCGGTTCACCTTTTGACCTAGCAGTTTGGAGTTATGTTTCCAAGCTCAAACCGGGCCGAAGCAGAGTTCCCAACAGCTAACCGTCGGCGCATTTCCGCGATGGAGACTGAGTCAGAGGCATTGCTGCTCGCACAACCACGACCTTCAGCTTGGTCGCCGGCTTGTCTGCCTTTAGGAATAGGCAAGGCTGCCTCTACGACCGACATCGGCGCAAAGCTCACTCTCACTTCCCGCCATGGATGGGCCGAATTCGAGTCAGAATGCTTGGCTTCACTGGAAATTTGGCCAGTGTTAACGTGTCCCAAAGCGGGAGGGATCACCCTCTCGTAGAGTTTAATTCAGTACAGTGGTACCGCCGGTAATTTTCACCCGGGCGTTTTTGCTCTCGAGTTCATCCAGATAATCGGCCCACCATTGCATCATCTTTACGCGCTCTTCCCAGTGCTCTGCCCGGGCGTAGGCGCGACGAACGTCGTTGTTCTCAACATGGGCCAGCTGCCGCTCTATGGCGTCCGGATGCCACTTTCCGCATTCGTTCAGCAGAGTTGATGCCGTTGCTCGAAAACCGTGCGCGGTAGCTTCTTCCTTACCGTAGCCCATGCGGCGCAGGGCGGCGTTAAGCGTGTTGTCGGAAATCGGACGCGAACCCGATCGAACACTAGGAAACAGCAGCAACCCACCACCAGAGATTTCTGCAAGTGAGGTCAGTGCGCTGATGGCCTGCGTTGCAAGGGGTACGCGGTGCGGCCGTCGCATCTTCATGCGTCCTTCAGGGATGATCCAAACCGAGCTTTCGAAATCGAACTCGTCCCATCCGGCCGCGCGCAGCTCGCCGGGGCGGGGAAACAGCAGGGCCATCAGCTTCAGGGCGGCTCGGGTTGTAGGCTGTCCGTCAAATGCATTGATCGCCCTCAGCAAGCCTCCCAAGGCCTTAGGATCGGTAACCGCGGCGCGTGGCGTGACCGTCGGACCGACGAGTGCGCCCCTCAGGGCGACCGTCGGATCTACATCGGCGCGTGCGGTCGCGATTGCATATCGAAACACGCTGCCGATGGTCGAGCGCAGTCGCCTGGCCGACTCGTATCGACCGCGAACCTCCACGCTGCGGAGAGCGACAAGAATTGTGGCCGGATCGATCTCCCGAACGCTTTTGTCCCCAAACGTTGGATAGGCAAAGTCGAGCAACCATTTGACCTTGGTGATGGTCCGGTCGGCACGTCCCTCCTTCTTCAGCTTGTCGACGTAGTCCTCCGCGATTGACCGAAATGTGTCCTCTGCCGAAGCCTTTTGCAACTTACGCTCTTGTGCGGGGTCGATGCCACGTAGGAGGAGACGTTTGGCGGTATCGCGCGCCTCGCGTGCCTCAGCGAGGGAGATGAGGGGATAGCTGCCCAACGCCAGAAGCTTCTGCTTGCCGCCAAAACGATAGGCGAGGCGCCATAAGCGAGATCCAGTGGGCTGCACCCAAAGCTGGAGCCCGCCACCGTCAGTCAATTTCACGAGCTTGGAAGCGGGTCGGGCATTTCGGCATTTCACGTCGGAAAGGGCCATTTTCGGGACCTCCATTTGGCTGCATCGATACCATCAGGATTTCCAATACCAGCGAAAATACCAGCCCTCCGCCTCGTTGGACCAACTACGCCGAAATCCCACAAAACCCGACCAACCGTGCCTTGCGTGCCAAAATTACCAAGGATTTCAGATAGTTGCCGAGACAAAAGCGTAGTTGCTTCGGCGAAAGAGACTGTCGGGAGAAGAGGGGATGGTGCCCAGAGGCGGATTCGAACCACCGACACGCGGATTTTCAGTCCGCTGCTCTACCAACTGAGCTATCTGGGCCTGCTCCGGCGCGCGGCAGTCTGCACACCGGGTTCATGAAAGCGCCGTCGGCACCCCTTGAAAGCGCGTGGGTTATAGCACGGGAATTCGGCCTGTCCAGCGCTTAGAGCATGATCCCGAAAAGTGGAATCCGGTTTTCGGAAAAAGATCATGCTCAGACAAAAAGCATGATCCCGAAAAGTGGAATCCGGTTTTCGGAAAACATCATGCTCAGACGAAAAGCCAGAACCTGTTCCATCCGATTCTATCCGGATGGAACAGGCTGGATATTGATTTCAGCCAGAAACGATTGGCCCTCAATGCGGGCCAGTTCACCGGCCGCGGTCAGGGTTGGCAAGCCGTCCCAAGCCTGTGGAAAACTGCAGGTGGATGGCGCTATTTCTGGTCGTCGTTGTCGTCCTCGTCGTCGCGACCCGGGATGACGTAGACCCCCTTCAGCCAGCGGTTGAGGTCGATGTCCTTGCAGCGCTTCGAGCAGAACGGATAGGTTTCGCGCGCCGATGGCTTGCCGCATTCGGGGCAGGGCCGCTTGGGCCGCAACGGCGTGACCTTGTCGTCCGGGCTCATATCCGCGCACCCGACAGCCAGTTGGCGTGCACCTTGAATCCTTCGCCGCTCAAAAGCGCTACCGTCTCGTAGAGCGGTAGGCCGACGACGTTGGTGTAGGAGCCGACAAGCTTGACGACGAAGGCGCCGGCAAGCCCCTGGACGCCATAGCCGCCGGCCTTGCCGCGCCATTCTCCCGACGCGATGTAGGCCTCGATCTCCTCGCGCGGCAGCCGCTTGAAACGCACCCTGGTCTCGACCAGCCGCAAGCGCTGCTTGCCGCCCGGCGTGATCAGGCAGATGCCGGAATAGACGCGGTGCGAACGGCCGGACAAAAGCCCGAGGCAGTTGGCGGCGTCGTCGAGCGTCTCGGCCTTGGGCAGGATGCGCCGCCCGACGGCAACTACCGTGTCGGCGGCCAGCACGAAGCTCGGCGCGTAGTCCGTCTCGGTCTTCAGCGAGGCCAGCGCCTTTTCGGCCTTCTGGGTCGCCAGGCGCTTGGCCAGCGAGCGCGGGTGTTCGGCGCGCAGCGGCGTCTCGTCGACATCGGCCGGCAACACACGGTCCGGCTCGATGCCGGCCTGCTGCAGCAGCTCGATCCGGCGCGGCGAACCCGAGGCAAGCACGAGCTTCTGCAAAATGCCCATCGCGATCCCGGCCGGGTCCTTGAACTTACTTGAAGCGGTAGGTGATGCGGCCCTTGGTCAGGTCGTAGGGCGTCATCTCGACCAGGACCTTGTCGCCGGTCAAAACGCGGATGCGGTTCTTGCGCATGCGGCCGGCCGTGTGGGCGATGATTTCATGTTCGTTTTCGAGCTTGACCCTGAACATCGCGTTGGGCAGCAGTTCCGTCACGACACCCGGAAACTCGAGGACTTCTTCCTTCGGCATTCGATACCTTTGCTTGGATGGGTACTTCCAGCGCCCCGGCCGGAAAGTTGCGCGGAACCTATATGATAAACGTCCGCTTGTGAACATGCTTAATCCGCGGCGTTTTCAGCCCCGTTGCCGAGAAAACGGCGGCCGATCCGCGCCTTCAGCCGCTCGCGTACGTCGCGGTAGGCGGCCATGATCTGCTCGCGCGTGCCGCTGACGCCGGTCGGGTCGGGCATCGGCCAATACTCGACCTCGACGGCCAGCGAGCGGGTGAGCTCGAGCGCGGTGTGGTGAGCTTCCGGCGCCAGCGTGACGATCAGGTCGAAATAGTCGTCCTCGAGGTCGTCCATCGTTCTCGGGTGCCGTTCGCCCAGCGACAGCCCTTCTTCGGCCAGCACGGCATCGACGAACGGATCGCGTTCGCCGCCGCGCACTCCCGCCGAGGCGACGAAGGTGGTAGGCGGAAGCACCTTGCGCGCCAGCAATTCGGCCATCGGCGAGCGCACGGCGTTCATACCGCAGACAAACAGGATCGACCGGGGCAGGATCGACCGGGGCAAGATCGGGCGGGGCAGCGGGGCGGCCAGTTCAGCCTCGCCAGTGCAGCACGCAAACCAGCGTGAACAGCCGGCGGGCCGTGTCGAAGTCAATCTCGATCTTGCCGGCAAGCCGGTCCATCAGCGTCTGCGAGCCTTCATTGTGCAGGCCGCGCCGCCCCATGTCGATCGCCTCGATGTGGCTGGGCGTCGCGGTGCGGATGGCATCGTAATAGCTTTCGCAGATCATGTAGTAATCCTTGACGATGCGCCTAAGCGGCGTCAGCGACAGGATGTGGGTGACCACGGCTGCGCCGTCCTCGCGCGCCACCGCGAACACCAGCCGGGATTCGGCCAGCGACAGTTTTAGCCGGTACGGCCCGGCGCCGTCGTCATTGACCGGCTGGAAGCGGTTCTCCTCGATCAGGTCGAAGATCGCCACCGCCCGCTCATGCTCGACATCGGGCGTCGAGCGGCCGATCGTCTCGTCGAGCTCGACATCGATCAGCCTGGCGCGGATTTGGTCGTAGTCGGACATTTCTACATGTTCAGCCGGATGGCGACGGAGCGTCCATGCGCATCGAGGCCTTCCGCCTTGGCAAGCGTGATCGCCGCCGGCGCCAGCGCCCGTAATTGCTCCGGCCCGAGCTTCAGGATCGACGTGCGCTTGACGAAATCGAGCACCGAAAGCCCGGACGAAAAGCGCGCCGAGCGCGCCGTCGGCAGCACGTGGTTGGAGCCGGCGACATAGTCGCCAATGGCTTCCGGCGTGTGGCGGCCGAGAAACACCGCGCCGGCATTGCGCATCCGCGCCAGGAAGGCCTCTGGGTCGTCGATGGCAAGCTCGACATGTTCGGCCGCGATGCGGTCGACCAGCGGCAATGCTGCCTCGATCGTCGGCACCAGGACTATGGCGCCGAAATCGCGCCAGCTCGCCGCCGCCGTTTCTCGGCGCGGCAGGTTCTGCAACTGGCGTTCGACTGCCTGTTCGACCGCTGCGCCAAACGCACGGTCGTTGGTGATCAGGATCGACTGCGCTGACACGTCATGTTCGGCCTGGGCGAGCAGGTCGGCGGCGATCCAGTCGGGATCGTTGCTGCCGTCGGCGACGACCAGCACTTCCGACGGCCCGGCGATCATGTCGATGCCGACCGTGCCGAACACCTGACGCTTGGCTGCAGCGACATAGGCATTGCCGGGGCCGACGATCTTGGCGACCGGCTTTATCGTCTCGGTGCCATAGGCAAGGGCCGCGATCGCCTGGGCGCCGCCGACGCGGTAGATTTCGGAGACGCCGGCAAGGTCGGCCGCCACCAGCACCAGCGGCGGCACCTCGCCGCCTGAGGCCGGCACCACCATGGCGATGCGCTCGACGCCGGCGACCTTGGCCGGCACGGCATTCATCAGCACCGAACTCGGATAGCTCGCCGTGCCGCCCGGCACGTAGAGCCCGACGGCCTCGATCGCCGTCCAACGCGAGCCGAGCTCGACGCCGGCGGCATCGGTGTAGCGGTCGTCCTGCGGCAGCTGCCGCTGGTGGTGGGCGCGGATGCGCTCGCGCGCGAATTTCAGCGCCTCGACCGTCTGCGGATCGGCGGCCTCGTAGGCCCTGGCAATGTCGTCCCTGGAGACGGCGATGCCGAGCCTGGCCAGGTCGCCGCCACCGAATTTCTGCGTGTACCCGATAACCGCCGCGTCGCCCTCGGCGCGCACCCTGGCGATGATCTCGCGCACCACGGCGTCGACATCGGCCGAGACTTCCCGCTTGGTCAGCAGGAACGCGGCAAAGCGCTGCTCGAAATCGGGGTCGGACTGGCGAAGCGTGACGGCCATTGGCTCAAACCCTGTGGACCGGGCGCGACGTCGCTTCCCAGGCGCCGCCGACATCGGCAAGCCGTGCCTCGATGCATTCGACGTCGAGCATGATTGTGCCGCCGCCCGAAAAGATCAGCTCGACGATGCCGGCCGGCTTGTCGAGCGCGAGAAAGCTGATCGCCAGCAGCGACAGCACTTCGTCGGGCTTGTCGCGGGCAATGCCGCTGGTCTTGGCGCCGAGCACCCGGTCGAAATGCAGCACGGCCTGCCGCCGTTCATTGTGCTGGCGGAAGAAGCCGGATTTCGCCTCCCAGACGAAGCGGTTCATGGTCAGCACGAAGCGCTTTACCGAAGGCAGGTATTCGAGATCGCTGACCTTCATGACAGCATCCTGGACATGCGCCGAGATGATGCTCAGATCCTGATCGTCGAGCGCGACAAGCTTGAGGGCCATGCGGATTTCACACCTGAAGGTTGGCTATTCGACCTTCTGTTAGGCGGTCTTCCCGGCTCGTGCAACCGCGCCGGAGGTCTTGGCCAGGCAATCGCTCCGGTCAGCGCCCCTCATCCCCCTGCCGGGACCTTCTCCCCGTATAGGGACGGGGAGAAGGGACTGGCCGCAACCTCGGCACCTTCTCCGCAACGCTGGAGATTGGCGAAATCCTTCGCGAGGCGGTACTTCTCCCCGTCCCTATACGGGGAGAAGGTCCCGGCAGGGGGATGAGGGGCAGCGCCGACCTGAGCCTGCTATCGTTACCCCGAAATGCGCTCGATCTCCGCGCCGCAGCCGGACAGCTTTTCCTCCAGCCGCTCGAAGCCGCGGTCGAGGTGGTAGACGCGGTTGACCGTGGTTTCGCCTTCGGCCGCAAGGCCGGCGATGACCAGCGACACCGAGGCGCGAAGATCGGTCGCCATGACCGGCGCGCCCTTCAGCTTCGCTACGCCGTCGACGATCGCCGTCTGGCCGGACAGCGTGATGTGGGCGCCTAGCCGGGCAAGTTCCTGGACGTGCATGAAGCGGTTTTCGAAGATCGTCTCGGTGATGCGCGACTTGCCCTTGGCCATCGTCATCAGGCCCATGAACTGCGCCTGCAGATCGGTCGGGAAAGCCGGGAAGGGCGCCGTCGTCACGTCGACCGGCGAAATGCCGGCGCCGTTGCGCCTGACGCGGATGCCGGAATTGGTCTGCGTGATCTCGGCGCCGGTCTGCGAGATGATGTCCAGCGCCGTCTGCAACAGGTCGGGCCGCGCGCCTTCCAGCACGACGTCGCCGCCGGTCATCGCCACCGCCATCGCATAGGTGCCGGTCTCGATACGGTCGGGGATCACCCTGACGCGAGCGCCCGACAGCGCCTCGACGCCGTCGATGGTGATGGTCGCCGTGCCGGCGCCGGAGATCTTCGCGCCCATGGCGTTGAGGCATTCGGCGAGGTTGACGATCTCGGGCTCACGGGCGGCATTTTCGAGCACCGTCTCGCCCTTGGCCAGCGAGGCCGCCATCATCAGCACATGGGTGGCGCCGACCGAGACTTTCGGGAACACATAACGGTTGCCGACAAGCCGGCCGTTCCTGGTCTTGGCGATGACATAGCCGGTGTCGACGTCGATGTCGGCGCCCAGCGCCTGCAGGCCTTCGAGGAAGAGGTCGACCGGGCGCGTGCCGATGGCGCAGCCGCCGGGCAGCGACACCTTGGCCTCGCCCATGCGGGCCAGCAGCGGCCCGATCACCCAGAACGACGCCCGCATCTTCGACACCAGCTCGTAAGGCGCCGTCGTGTCGACAATGTTACGGGCGGAGAAAGTGATGGTTCGCGAATAGCCTTCCTGCTGCTTTTCGCGGCGGCCATTGACCGAATAGTCGACGCCGTGATTGCCGAGGATGCGGATCAGCTGCTCGACATCGGCCAGATGCGGCACGTTTTCCAGCGTCAGCGTGTCGTCGGTCAAAAGCGAGGCGATCATCAGCGGCAGCGCGGCGTTTTTCGCGCCCGAGATCGGGATGCTTCCGGCAAGCTTATTGCCGCCGACAATTCTGATGCGATCCATGAAGAGCGTCCCCTCGGCGCCAAGGCCGGTTTAAATCGGTTGAGTCTGTTGCGGCCATCTAGACCATTGGCCGGCTTGGTTCAAGAAACAGGCTACTCCCCACTTTGGCCCACGCCGACTTTGGCCAAAGTACCGGCGCCAAACATAGCCGATTCGCGTTAATCTTTTTTCATCGCCGCCTGCAGCCCCTCTGGCCGCTCGTCGGCGTCGCCAGTCCTTCGCGAGCGCGATTGCGCCTTGCGCTTCTGCAGGTTGGCGCGCAGTTGCTCGGCCAGCCGGTCCTTGCGGCCCGTTCCGCCCTTTTTCGCTGAACCATCCTTCTCCGGTGATCCATCCTTGTTCGGAGAAACTGTCTTGCCGTTCATCGTTCCGTCCCCGGCCGGCGACCCGCCGGTGCGGATCAAGGGATAGCCAACATTGTGGCACGGCCATGTCCGCAGCAACCGCCCGGTGCGGCCTTTCAACCCGGCCCCCGTTTGTGCCGCTTGTCTTGGCCTTGCGCTTGCCGGTTCGATATGGCAGAAGCCCCGCCATCGGCGGCTGCGGTAGCTCAGTGGTAGAGCACTCCCTTGGTAAGGGAGAGGTCGAGAGTTCAATCCTCTCTCGCAGCACCAGATTTTCGGTCACCGAGGATTTGTGTTGCGCCTGAATTTCATTGCCCTTTGACTCGCCGTGTCTTTGCGGCCTTTAGGGCGCGCCGACCCAGCATGCTCCTGGACCCGGCTTGCAGCGCCGTTCCCGCATCTCGCGATTTTTCGGACGCAGCGCCGCTCCTGGGTCACATGGCATCGGGCGGTGCAAGAAAACAGTTCTCATGCTCTTCGGTCGGATGAAGGCAAATATGATAATTGCCATCCTGCGACGGAATCTCATCACCATACGGAATGAAGTATCGCTGCTGCCGCGTGATCTTCCGATGATCCCCAGGCCTCAGGATGACAACCCAGCCACCGGGACGAACATGAACCGCCCGCGCTGGGATTCGCTGACACTCGCCGTGTTCCGCGTCGCCGTGACAGCAGGCCAGCGGGTAGCTCCACCCTGAGGGGGCATCATGCGCCCTCGAGGGAACCAAAAACCCTGGCGACGAAAGTGCCGCAAGGACGACCGCGGCAGTGGCTCGGCGCCGCGCCATTCCCTTTTCCGGTTGCCGCTTCGGCCACATGTTGAAGATCATATGCCTGCTAATTAGCACTAGTGCTGGAGCGTCCTCCTGTGCAGCCGTTCTCGCGTTCCGCTCCGGCATGCTGCCTACCCCGTGTCTCTCCCTCCATTTTGTTGACTTTTGAAATAGTCACAGCTAATATAGAGAAAGCTAATGTTAGGAGAGTAACCCCCTTTTATCTCAACTACTTGAGTTCCCTTCAGAATTAATAGAAGTCAGCGATCAACCGTCCCCCAGAGTTTCATAAGCTCATGAGGATAGATGGCAGATGCATGTCCTATCCTTTAGCGCACTGGTCGCAGGATTGCTGAAAATTGTGCTGGTCTCTGTCCAGTATACTCACGCTAATCCTTATACGAACGGTCTCTCTCCTGATGAAAATCGCGAGAAGGTTGTCTTTGACGATCCGATTAACGAAGTCGACGTCGCAATCGTTCTTGCGGCCGACATGTCCGGCTCCATCAACCACATAGAGGCCAAGCTACAGCGCGAGAGCTATGCCGCTGCTTTGGAATCAGCAACCGTGCTTAACGTGATCAAAGAGGGTATGCACGGCAAGATCGCCGTCACCTTTGTCGAATGGTCGAGCCGCGGCTCCTTGGAAACCAGGGTGGGCTGGACCATTCTTTCCGATGCAAATGATGCGGCCGTCATCGCTGAGGCACTCCGGAAGAAGTCGGAAAGGCGACGCTCTGGTCCGCGCGGATCGAATACGTCGATCTCATACGCGATCGACGCCTCTGTGGACGCCTTTGACAAACTGCCTGTCCCAACGTTGCGCAGAATCATCGATATTTCAGGCGACGGATCAAACAATGACGGAACGTCCGTCGAGGACAGCCGTCAGAGAGCACTCCAGAAAGCCATTGTAATTAATGGCCTTCCAATTGGCGCTGACGTTGAAAATGGTGAGACGACGACGGAATATTATTCGAGGCACGTGATCGGAGGACCCGGCTCGTTCGTCATTCCCGCCGACAGTGCCGCTGCCTTTCAATCGGCAATAATCAGGAAGTTAATTCGAGAAGTGAGTTCCGCCTCCGGCAAAGCACGTTCTTAGACGGATCCTGCGGTCTGCCCGACGAAGCTAAGAAAGGTTCGAGCGATTTTGGGGGGATCCAAAAATCGGCCAGGCTGATCTCGAAGCAAAACGGTAGTCGACGGCCCCGTTTAGGGTTCGAAGCAGTCTTGCCCAGGCTGCTGTGTCTGACGTGAGTCCAACGGTCCAGCCGTCCAAAAATCGGTCCGCACATGGCAGCCAGAGCCGTTCGGGCGGGCGCTCGAAAATGCCTGAGGTGCCAAGCATCTCGCCATGCCAGGAAAATGCCAAGGTCGAGGCACAGCTCGCGCTCGCACGCGCCATGATGCGCGCGGGGAAAGCGTTCTGGTCTGCCCCTGCCGCAGGCGGCGTAACAAAGCTTGCAGCCGGGAACAATCACTCAACCCTCGCGTTTCTTGCCAAGACCCGCCTCATTTCCACGGGCAGCGGGCCTCGAAGGCTCGCAAATGTCGCGCCGGCGTTTCAATCGCACTCGCCTCAGCCCTCACGATTTGGCTATTTGTGAACGCGTGTTTGATCAGGTTTGCGCAGATGAGCACATTGACCCTCTAAGCCTGGATGCCGAAGCCTTAGCGGTGATGATTGTCGCAATCTTCCGAAACGTGACCACCAATGAGCGCGAACTGCTGGAGGAAGTTAGGTCTCTTCGTCGCTCGAAAGGCACAGAGAAGGCGCACTAGCTTGCAGCGTTCCGGGGGCGAATTGGTCTGGTGCCGCTTTGGCACGGCCGTTTGGCATCTGAATTGCTCATTGAAACTAGCCAGAGTGTAGCCACCGAGCTTGCGAAGGGGATGGAAATGGGCTTAGCCGAAGACTTATCGGATGTCGCGCTCACATTCGAATGTCCGGATTGCTCGCATCCGGCGGTAAGAAAGGGCTCTGCACTAAGAGCGATCGCGCACTTCAAATGCGACGGGTGCAACGCAAAGGTGCGGATCACCTATCCGCAGAAGCTAGCGATCTTCGAAAAGCACAGGCTATTGGTCGCAGGCGACCGCCGCCAGCGAGGCCAGGAACACTACGGTGCCCGCAAAGATCGATAGGGCCGCCGATGCGGCCGAAGTGCCTTCGCGACCTCTGCCGCGTGCAGCGACGCGTGCTTAACCCTTCCTCATCCGCGCCGCCTTCGCCCTTTCTACGCATGTTGACCATGACAATGCGGCCAACCGGAATAATCCCGTCGCGGGGCTCGTTAGTTCATTAGACGATGCTAAATATGGCAAAGTGTCCGAATGTCACTTCATGCCGCCAGACCGGCTGCGGCTCGCTCTGGCCTAACCTCGAAGGGAACCAGGGATGAAAATTTCGACCTCTTTGACGAGACGAAGTGTTGTCGCCGGGCTGGCGCTGGCCGCCGCATCGACATCGGTATTGCCTGCCGACAAGGCGCTCGCGCAGACGAAGAAAACCACATCCGAGAAAAGTCTGTATGAGCGGCTGGGGGGCGTGTTCGCCATCGCAGCGGTGATCGATCATTTCAGCGACGCCGTCGTGAAGAACCCCATCGTCGGCCAGAAGTCCAAGAACCCACAATTGCGCAAATGGCACACCAAGAACCTTGAAAGGTTGCCCGGCCT
This sequence comes from Mesorhizobium sp. WSM4830, assembly GCF_055811495.1. NCBI lineage: Bacteria > Pseudomonadati > Pseudomonadota > Alphaproteobacteria > Hyphomicrobiales > Phyllobacteriaceae > Mesorhizobium > Mesorhizobium sp. WSM4830. The sequence continues at coordinate 75,454 of NZ_JBVVQI010000018.1, forward strand.
CAAGTTCATGCGCACGCTGTGGGTCTGCGACGTTTCCGGTGGGCCCTTCAAGTTCGTCGCCACCAAGCCCGGCACGACGCCGCTCGGCCTCGAGGAGGCGCATCGCGACCTGCGGATCTCCCCTGCGGAATTCGATGAGGTCGCAGCGGAACTCGGGCGGACCCTGGATCATTTCAAGATTCCGAAGCCTGAGAAAACCGAGGTCCTGGAAGCTTTCGCCGCCCACAAGGACGAGGTCACCGCCGGCTACGTCAAGCCGGGCTGAAGCGTCTATACCGTATGGGCATTCGTTCTGAGCATGGCGCGCGTCGCTGTGACTATGCAGCGCGGCCGCAGCTCAGCGGGCAATTATCCGATGGTTCCTACTCCGAACCTGCCCGAGCTGTCTCCACTTGGAGCGACCCTTCCGGCAGCGGTCGCAGGAGTTCAGCCTCGGACCTCGTCAGGTGGATCCACGCCGCCCAGTCCGATGGCCGCAGCACAACCACTTGCCGGTTGTGATATGGCGCGACATCCGGGCCCGGCTCGGTCGTCAGCATCGTGAACGTCGGCGGCTTGTTGCCGACGCCCTCGCGCCACAGCCCGGCAATCGCCATGAACGAATGGCCATTCAGCGTGAATCTGTGCTTGGTTTTTGGATATTTCGCTCCCGTGAATTCGAAGAATGCCGACGCCGGAACGAGACAGCGCTTGCTGTTGCCGAACTGCCGGCCCTCCGAGCGAAAGTTGAATACAGGTCCGCCTTTTGGTCCGGCCGGGGGAAAGCCGAACGTCATCGACGCCAGTTCGATTGTGTCGCCTGTGTCGCCGGCGGCGCGCATTACCGGCGCGGGGTCGTTGATGTGGATGTCATCCGCCTGCGGCAGATCCAGTTCGGTTTGATGGCTGGGGATTTTGAGCGCCAGCGATTCCATCATCCGGCAATATTCGGCCCAGGCGATGTGCTGCTCGTAGTCATTGCACATGAAAGGGCTCCGCACGCTCGACCGAGATCAGTTCAATATAGCGTTTCGCGCCGATTGCTGGCGGATTTGATGTGAGCCTATTTGGGCCGGCGGGCGGCAGCGATGGCCTGCAACAGATTGATGCTGTTCACGTCGGGTTCACTGGATGCGGCAACGGCAAGTGCGGCGGCCTCGGCTATTTTCGCGACGTCGTTGCTGCTGATCGTTCCGCGCTTCTCCAGCAGATTTACAAGTTCGACAATGAGAAGAAAGGCGTTCACGCCATATCGTTCGGCTTTGAGCTCGAACTCGCCTCGAGCCAATTTCCCCGCGTCTCCTTCAGCCCGTTTGTCCACGTTGGCGTCCTCTCCTATGGCTACAAGCTATTAACGCTTAGCACGAATGGTTCAATCCTTCGAACTGGCCATACCTTCGCCAATTGCCGGGCATCGTGTCGCCGGTGGCAAGGGCATGGGTTCAGCCAAGGATGAGACCAACCAACAGAACGGTAAGAATAAAGGACAGCACGACGGCAAGTAGCCCGCATGCTTCCAAAGCGTTGGTTTGCCAAGCTTTCGTCGGGCGCCTCCGGTTTGAATTCCTGTTTCGCGAAACAAACTTCATCGGGCACCAGATCGGACGCGGAGCCGGCTTGAATTCGGCAAAGCGCTCCTCTTCATCGGCCCGGAAGGCATCTCCGCGAAACTCCGGAGCACCGTATGCGCGGCGCCGGCCTGCTTTTCATCGACGCGGGCCATCACCAGTACGACACCCTCTGCGATCTTCGGCTTGCGCGATTTCTGGGCAAAATCGGCAAAAGTTCCGAGAAGCACGCCGGCAAAGCCGCCCCACGCCGCACCGACCAGGGCCATCCCCGTCATCCCCGCAGGATCAACGCCTTGAGCTCCAAAAGCGCTTAAGCCGGCCAACAGACCGGCCGTCGCGCCAAGTGCGGCACCAGCAACCGCACCCCGCCAGAGAGCGCTCATCTCATCGTCGTAATATCCAGCAACGCTGATCGGTTCATCATTGTCGTTGTAAGATCCGACGACGCTGATCTGGCGGCGGCGAATCCCGGCAGCCTGAAGTCTGGCCACGGCACGTGCTGCCTGGGCATGGGAATTGAACAGTCTGCTGATTGTTTGCATTTACGCCCAGGCCCGGCGCTCGTTCGGAGCGTCGGGCCTCTCCTCCCTGGCTTTGAACTCTTCCGCCCGGACGCATCTTCGTCGCGCCAAAGCTCACCACAACGTGAGCCAGCGGGCTACGTTCCTCAGCCGGGGCTTCGGTCCAATCCTGGAGTATCTTGCTTGGGACCTAAGTCTGACCTGCTTGAGTGCAACGTTTCACCGGTGGTGAGCAGCAGACGGCCTTGCGTCCAAGGCTCAGCTGATGCTTCTGGACCAGTTATCAACCTGGCGCTCCGCCTCTTCCTTGGCGATGCCATATCGCTCCTGGATGCGTCCCAAGAGCTGGTCCCGGTTGCCCTCGATACGATCAAGATCGTCGTCGGTGAGGTCACCCCACTGCTCTTTCGCCTTGCCCTTGAACTGCGTCCATTTTCCCTTGATTTGATCCCAGTTCATATGTTCCTCCTTGCTTCCTGGGCCCGCACTAAGCGGAGCGCGGACCGATCGGCATTTCAATGTCGGTGACGAATGAAGATTAGCAGCCGCTAAAAGTTCCGGTGCCGGCGCAAAAAGCCCGCCGTGCCCGTGCCGGACTGCGAGCTGATGTTGATGCTATCCAGAGCTTGATTGCCGTTCGCAGCGCCATCCTATCCCGTTGAAGTCGCCGGACTTCTTGCTGGCTGGCTTTGGCCGGCAAGCCGCGAAAGGCTGCCCGGCAGCATTGTTCTGTCCTTGCCGATCATCAGCACGCCGCTGTCGGGCGCCAGCAGGGCCGAGAACGGCAGCATCGCCGCGCCGATCGGCGAAGCCTCGGGGCCGAATTGTCCCGAGACGATTTCCGGCGCCACGATGCCGATGGCGCTGATCCTGTTGAACTGGGTCTGCACCTTTGCCAGCAGCTCGAGATGGATCGGCCGCGGCAGGATGCTGTCGAGAACGATCGCCTCGATGTCGATGACGGAGGTGATGGCGATGATCGCCTCGACCAGCGCATTGGCGCAATCGTCGATCCATTCGGACAGCGGTTCGCGCGCCCCCGGCGGCAAGGGATCGAGTTCGCGCACGCGGTTGATCTCGATGCCGCGCGATTTGAGATGATTGACCAGCACATAGATCGAAGCGCGATGCAGCAGGCTCTGGTAGCGCGCCGGCTTGGCCGCCACCGAATCGAGGCTTGAAGGCGAGACCGGCAAAGGACCAAGCGCGGCGCTGTTGCCGTGCGGCCCGGTATGGACCTTGCCGCCTTGTACCAGTCCGCCGCCGACAAAGGTGTCGATCGAAATATGCATGAAGTCGCGGAAGCGCGCGCCGGTCCCCTGGATGAGTTCGGCGAGTGCGGCCGATGATGCGTCGTTTTCCACGAAGACCGGGGTCTTCGGCTTTGTGGCGAAGAACGTCGTCAGATCGATTGCTTCCCAGCGGCTGCCGAGATCGTCGGGAAAGCCGAGCTCTTCACTCCAGCCGCCGAGGAAATATGGCGAGGCGATGCCGACGCCGACGATGCTGGCATCGCCAAGCCCCTCGACCAGCTTGTCGAAATTGGCCAGCGACATGTTGCCGGCCTTGAGCACCATGTCGGGATCCGGAAAGCGATATTCGTGCGACTCGCGCGAGCGGACCTCGCCGGCAAAGTCGACGAGCACGGCTTCCAGCGCGCGCCGGCCGATCTTGATGCCGACGCTGTAGATGCGCTCCGGTGCAAGTCGGTAGAGAGTGGATGGCGATCCGCGTTGTCCGAACCTTTTTCCCACTTGCTTTACGAATCCGGACGATTCCAGCCCGTCGACAATGGTGGCGACCGCGGCCGGCGTCAGATTTGCGGCGCGCGCCAGATCGGACTTGGATGCCTCCTTCAGGCGGCGAATGGCATCAAGCACGAAGCGCTCGTTATAATGCCGCACCTTGACCGAATTGCTGCCTTTTCCGGACAAAACCGGCGCCTCCCCATTCATTCCCGCAGAGCCACTCCAGTCGCTTGCAGCGTTGAGGCTGCCGCGGGGTCGAGCACTCCAATCGCACCCGTGCGCGACGCGACAGTGCCCTTCGCGGCCATGGAAGTCAATTTTCCAGTTGCGGCATTCAGCCATTTAATATAGCAAATTGAAAAAAAGGACTATGGAGGAAAGGTGCTGCACTTGGGCGCATTAGGCGAAGCCGATGCCATGGTGAAGAGCGACGCGGCTGTCCCCGTTGCCCTGGTTCAGGCGACAAAAGCCTTCGGCGGCACGATTGCCCTCAAGGACGCGTCCTTCGAATTGCGCTCAGGCGAGGTGCTGGCTCTGCTTGGCGAAAACGGCGCCGGCAAGAGCACCTGCGTAAAACTGCTGGCCGGCGTGTATCTCCCGACCGGCGGCCATGTCGAAGTCGATGGCAAGCCTGTGGTCTTTCATTCGCCGCACGACGCCCAGGCTGCCGGCATCTCGGTCATGCACCAGCATCCCGGTCTTTTCCCGGATCTTTCGGTGGCGGAAAACATCTATCTCGGCCATATGCCGCGCGACCGCTTCGGCGGTATCGACAACGCCGCCATGCTTGCCGGCGCGCGCAGGGTGCTGGCGACAGTCGGCCTCGACGTGCCGGCCGAAACCCGGCTCGGAACGTTGCGCACCTCCGAACAGCAACTGGTCGAGATCGCCCGCGCCCTGTCGCTCGACGCGCGGGTGCTGATCATGGACGAGCCGACGGCCGCCCTGTCGCAGCGCGAGGTCGAGCGGCTGTTCACTGTCGTCGCCGACCTGCGGCTGCACGGCGTGGCGATGATGTTCGTCGGCCACCGCATGGACGAGATTTTCCGCATCGCCGACCGCATCGCGGTGCTGCGCGACGGGCGTCTCATTGGTGTCAAGCCGAAGGCCGAGCTTGGCCGCGCCGCCGCCATCGGCATGATGGTCGGCCGCGAGGTGACCGACCTCTATCCGCAGCGAAACCACGCCGCCGGCGCACTCGTGCTGGAGGCGAGGGGGCTTTCGCACGCCGGCGGCTTTTCCAATATCGACCTCAAGCTCCATGCCGGCGAGGTGCTCGGGCTCGGCGGCCTGGTCGGCAGCGGGCGGACCGAGATCGCGCGCGTGCTGTTCGGCATCGACCGGCCCGATGCCGGCGAAATCCTGATCGACGGCGAGGCTGTGCGCTTCGCATCGGCACGCGACGCCATGGATGCGCGTATCGCCTATGTCTCGGAAGACCGCATGGGCCAGAGCCTGGTGATGGATTTTTCCATCCTCGACAACGCCGTGCTGCCAGTCCTCGACAAGGCAGCCCGCTCCGGCGTCTACGGCACGAACCGCGCGATCGGACTGATTTCGGACTGGTTGAAGCGCATGAAGCTTCGCTTTTCCGGCTACGCGCAGCCGGTGAAGGAACTGTCGGGCGGCAACCAGCAGAAGGTGGTGTTGGCCAAATGGCTGCGCACCGAGCCGCGCGTCCTCATCCTCGACGAGCCGACGCAAGGTATCGATGTCGGCACCAAGGCTGAAGTGCATGCGATGATCGCCGACCTTGCCGGGCAGGGCATGGCGATCATCCTGATCTCCTCCGAAATGCCCGAGCTCATCGGCATGTGCGACCGCATCATCGTCCTGCGCGAAGGCCATCGGACGGCCGAATTCACCAGGGGCGAAGCCACTCAGGAAAAGGTGCTGGAAGCAGCGACCAAGGCCGGCCAAGGCGCCGATGCGGCGGCACAGGCCGCCGGCCAGGAGACAAGAAAAGGACCGCTCGACATACTGAAGCGGCGGGAGTTCGGCCTGCTCGCCGCGATGCTGGCGGTCGCCATCCCGGTCACCATCATCAACCCGCGCATGGTGAGCGCTGCAAACCTGACCGCCGTGTCGATGGATGCCGCCCTGCTCGTCGTTGCAGCACTCGCGCAGATGCTGGTGCTGATCACCCGCAACATCGACCTTTCGATCGCAGCGGTGATCGGCCTGTCGGCTTACATGGCGGCCAGCATGGTCCAGGCCTATCCGGGGCTCGACATCGGCATCGGCCTGATAACCGCATGCGCCGTCGGTGGCGTCGCCGGCCTGATCAACGGCCTCGTCGTCACCAGGGGAAAGATCCCGGCGATCGTCGTCACGCTGGCCTCGATGTCGATCTTCCGTGGCTTCAACTCGATCTGGGCAGCCGGCGACCAGATCAGCGCCGACGAAGTCACGCAAGCCTGGCTCGACATGACCGGCCTGAAGATCGCCGACGTGCCGCTGATCGTCGTCATTGCGGTCGTCATCCTCTGCTTGGGCTACGTGCTGCTCTATCGCACCGCCATCGGGCGCGAATTGTTCGCCGCCGGCTCCAATCCCGACGGCGCGCGTCTCATCGGCATCCCCGTCGACCGGCGCATCCTGCTGGCCTTTGGCATGGCCGGCCTGCTCGGCGGCCTGTGCGGCGCGCTGTGGGCATCGCGCTATGCGACCATCGACGCCCGCGTCGCGCTCGGCTTCGAACTCACGGTGATCGCGTCGGCGGTGGTCGGTGGCGTCGCCATCCGCGGTGGTTCGGGCACGCTGCTCGGTATCATCCTTGGAGCCCTCACGCTGCTCGTCATCAAGAACGGGCTGACGCTGGTGCGCGTCGATCCGCTGTGGCTGCAGGGCGTCTACGGTCTGGTTATCCTGGTCGCCATCGGCATCGACACCTTCATCGTGCGGCGCGCCGAGCAGGCAAGACAGGCGAGGGCGCGGTGAAAAAGTTCCTCCGTTCGATCGACTTCGGGATCTGCTGTTGGCGACCTCTTGCCTGGCCATCTTCCTCTATGCCGCGATCTTCGTGCCGAATTTCGTTTCCGGCTTCAATCTCTCGCAGCTCGCCGCCAGCGCCTCGGAAAAGGCATTGCTGATCCTGCCGATGACGCTGCTCATCATCACCCGCGAGATCGACCTGTCGATCGCCTCGGTGCTGGCGCTGACCTCCGTCGTCTTTGGCTTGCTGGTCCAGGCCGGTGTGCCGACGCTTGCCGCAATCCCGCTGACGCTCGCCATCGGCGGCCTGCTCGGTGCTTTCAACGGCTATCTGGTCTCGGGCCTTGGACTGCAGTCGTTGGTTGTGACGCTCGGCACCATGGCGCTCTATAGAGGCATTGGCTACATCCTGCTCGGCACCGGCTCGGTCAACATCCTGCCGCCCGCGGTCGTCGATTTCGGCATCAACAGCCTGCCTGGCACCGAGATACCGTGGACCATCGTCCCCTTCCTGGTGCTGGCGCCGGTTTTTGCGGTCGTGCTGCAGAAGACGCCGACCGGCAAGCGCATCTACGCGCTCGGCGGCAGCCCTGAAGTGGCGCGCTATTCCGGCATAAACACGCGCCGGATGGTGCTGAACCTGTTCGTCGTCTCGGGCGTCGTCGCGGCGATAGCCGGCATCGTCTATACCGCGCGCCTTTCCAACGCCCGCGCCAACAATGCGCTCGGCATGGAGCTCGACGTCATCACCATCGTGCTGCTTGGCGGCGTCAGCGTCTTTGGCGGCAAGGGCCGCCTGACCGGCGTCATGCTGGCACTGGTCCTGATCGCCATCATCCGCAACGTGCTGGCGCTGAACCAGATCGGTGGCGACGCGCAGGGCATGATTATCGGCCTGCTTCTGATCGGCTCGCTGCTGGTCGGCAATTACTGGCGCTCCACACAGGAGATGCTCAGCAGATCCCGCGCAATGCGCGAGACAAAGGGGTGATCTCGGGCCCCTTCCTTCAAGCCCGAATTTTGACGGAGGAGTCACAATGAAAGCGTTTAGATTAGCCCTGCTCGCATCCGCGGTTCTGCTTGCGCCAACGTCGCTGGCCTTCAGCCAGGAGTGCGCCAAGGAACCCGTAACGGTCGGTTTCCTGCCCAAGCTCGACACAGACCCCTACTTCAAAGTGGCCTTCGGAGGCGCACAAGAGGCAGCCAAGGAAATTGGCGGCACCGCTACCCAGGTCGCCCCATCGCAGGCGACCGCCGAGGCGCAGATCGAATTCATCAACAGCCTCGTGTCGCAGAAGGTCGGGGTCATCGCAATCGCCGGCAACGACGCCAATGCCGTTGCGCCTGCGCTGAAGCGCGCCGTTCAGCAGGGCGTCAGGGTGATTTCGTATGACTCCGATGTGGCCGCCGATGCCCGCGCGGCATTTGTCAATCAGGTGAAGGGCGACAGTCTCGCCGAGATGATGCTGGAAAGTGCATTCGCCCTCAGCGGCGGTGAAGGCGAATTCGCGATCCTGTCGTCGACGCCGACGGCAACCAACCAGAACGCCTGGATCGACTTCATGAAGGCGAAGATGGCGGCCGAGCCGAAGTTCTCCAAGATGAAGCTGGTGCAGGTGGCCTATGGCGAAGAAAGCGAACAAATCAACCAGCAACAGGCGTTGGCGCTGGTCCAGGCGTTTCCGGATCTCAAGGTGATCATCGTCCCGGCTGGCATCGGCCTTCCGGCGGCCGCGCGAGCACTCGAGGAGGCGGGCATGATCGGCAAGGTCAAGCTGACCGGCCTCGCGCCGGCCACTCTGATCTCGAAATACATCAAGGACGGGGCGGCTCAGGATATCTGGTGGAACGTCACCGATCTTGGCTACCTTACCTATCAGACGGCCCAGGCGCTTGCGCAGTGCAAGATCACCGGCAAGGAGGGTGAGAAGTTCACGGCAGGCAGGCTCGGCGAATACACGATTGGCGCCGGCGGCGAACTGATCCTTGGTCCGGCCAAGATCGTGACCCCCGAAAATCTGGCCGAGTTCAAGTTCTGATCCTATAGATCTTGAATTCTAGGGGCGCCGGTCCATCCGGCGCCCTTCCTAAAACCTCTCGAATGAAAACAGTGCGGACGGCAATGAAGATATTGCTTGCAGGCGAAACCTTTGCGGCGACGACCTCGGTCGCCATCGGTAGTGATGTGCTTACAAGTGCGGCCTCGACAAATGGTGCAACGGCCTTCAATGCCGCGCTGGCCACTGAAGGCATCGCCGTCACGCAGATCGGCGGCGAGCGTTGCAGCGCGGAGTTTCCCTATGACCTCGATGGGCTCGCCCAATATCAGGCGGTGGTGATCTCCGATGTCGGCGCCCTGACATTGCTGGTGACGCCGGATGCCCGCGCCGGGCGTGTCGGCGTCAACCGCCTCGATCTGCTCAAAGCCTATGTCGAAGCTGGCGGCGGTCTGATGCTGGCCGGCGGCTATATGGGCTTTCAGGGCATGTTCGGGACAGCGCGTTTCCACGACACCCCGGTCGAGGACGTTCTGCCGGTCCGTTGCCTGCCCTACTGCGACGGCATGGAGGTGCCGCAAGGACTGCAGGCCTCCATCCTGCAGTCGTCACATCCGATTTTTTCCGGGGTGGAGGGGCCGTTGCCGCCGATTCTCGGCATGAACAAGCTGGAATTCAGGCGCGACAGTTCGTCCCGGCTTCTGGCGACCTGCCACCATCGCGGCACCGACTGGCCGCTCCTTGCCGTCGGCAGCCATGGCCGCGGCCGCACGATTGCCTGGGCAACCGATATCGGCCCGCATTGGCTCTCGCAGGATTTCCTCGGATGGCCGTTCTACGGAAGACTGATGGCGAACATGGTCCGTTGGCTCGCCGGCAATGAATGAGAAAGCTGGACACTAGGTTTGATCGGTGCAGTCCGCCTGCCGCTGCCTCCGCTGCCTCGCGAGGCGCCGGTGACCAGCACCACCTTACCGGCCAGGTCGAATATCGGCGTGAATTCATTTGTGATGCGATTCCACCTTGTTCTTCAAATCGGACCGGCTGCCGTGTCGAACCGAATAGGCTCGCGTGAATTCGGCGCCCAGCAGAAATATCTCCGCCGAATAATAGACCCATAACAGCACGACGAGCAGGGCGCCGGCCGCGCCGTATGATGATGAGATGGCGCTGGTTCCGATATACCAGCCAATCAGCGACTTGCCGATGGTGAACAGAAACCCGGTGACCACCGCGCCGATGCCGACATCGCGCCATTGCAGGCTGCGGTCGGGCAGCACCTTGTAGATCGCGGCAAACAGCAGCGTGATCAGGGCAAACGACACGATCCCGTTGATGGCGCTCAGGATGATGGTGCCGAACGGCAGATAGGCGTTGATGATGTCTCCGAGCGCCGAAATCACGGCGCTCACAACCAGCGACACCAAGAGCAGAAAGCCGAGGGCGGCGACCAGGCCCAGGCTTGCAATGCGTGCCCGGACCAGCCGTGAAATCGTTGCCCCGCTCGGTTTGACTTTCCAGATTTCGTTCAGCGCCAGCTGCATCTCGCCGAACACGCCGGATGCGGCAACGAACAGCGTGACCAGCCCCAGAATGCTGGCAACGGTTCCCGCTTCCTTCTGCGAAGCGTTTTCGATCGTCGCCTGCAGCAGCTCGGCACTTTGCGGCCCCATCAGGCCGGCGATCTGTGCCGAAAGCGCGAGTTGCGCCGCCTCGTGCCCGAAGGCCATGCCGGCGATAGCGACAATGATGAGCAGGATCGGCGCGAGCGAGGTCGTGGCATAAAACGCTATCGCCGCCCCATGGCTCAGCGCATTGTCATCAATGAAGCCGAGGACGCTCTGCTTGAGAAGCCTCCAGCCCTCTGCTGCCAAAATCCACATGTGGGCCTCGCATGCCTGTCAACAAACAAGTAGCGGCGGCGCAGCGCTGGGCGAGGGGCGAGAGGCCGGCGGGACAGGAGGGGGCGTGGAACAGCATGACATTCCTGCCTCCCGTCCCCACGACAAGAACACCTCTTGCCCGAACACTTGCCACGCGCCGGCCATCATGATGCCATGCCGTTGCGGAAGATGGCGCGCTGGGTTTGGGGTGGGCGACGATGCTGTTTCCAGGGGCAACGGGGCGCATAAGCGTGGCGTTTGCCGCGCTGCTTGCACTTTTGTGCGCGCTGGTTCCTGCGCGGGCTGAAGAGCCGAAGGCGCTGAAAGGCGTCGCGCTCGTCATCGGGCAGTCCGACTATGAGCACGTCGGCAAGCTGCCCAATCCGGAAAACGACGCCCGCGCCATCGAGGAGATGTTCGACAGGCTCGGCTTCGAAACCGATGTCGCGACCAATCGCGACGCGCGCAAATTGCGGCGTGACCTCGAAGGCTTCGTCGACGATGCCGAGGGTGCCGACGTCGCCATTATCTACTATTCCGGCCACGGCATCGAAGCCGGCGGCGAGAATTTCCTGGTGCCGGTCGATGCCGACATTACAGCGCTCGACGATGCCGGCGAGAATCTGGTGCCGCTGTCGTCGATCGTGGCCGAGCTGAAGGCCAAGGTGCCGGTCACCATCGTGCTGCTCGATGCCTGCCGCAACGATCCGTTTCCACCGGGCACGCTTTTGAAACTCGAGCCGGGTGAAGCGGGCAAGCCGATCGGCGCCGGCGGCCTCGGCGAAACGCGCAGCGTCGTGGCGCTGAACGGCAGCGCGCCGGCCAAGGGTTCGGCCGATGACAGCCTGGGCCAGGTCATCGGTTTTGCCGCCGAGCCCGGCAAGGTGGCCCTCGACGGTCCCGCCGATGGCAACAGCCCCTATGCGGCAGCCATTTTGCGTCACATCGACACGATGGGCGGCGAGGAATTCGGCACCGTGCTGCGCATGATCGGCGAGGAGGTCTATCTCAAGACCGGCGGCCGGCAGCGGCCGTGGGTCAATGAGAGCCTGCGCCGGCTGCTCTATTTCGGTACGCCCGCCGAGGTGCCGAAAGGCGAGGAGGGCGAGATCCTCAGCGAGCGCCGCCGGCTGCTGGTGACGATCTCGACGTTGCCCGACCCGCAACGCCGCCAGATCGAGACGATCGCCCGCGATGGCGGCGTACCGATGGACGCGCTCTACGCCATGTTGAAGACGCTGGGCACCGAGACACCCAGGGGCGCGGCCGAACTCGACCAATTGCTGCGTGGCCAGACCGAGCGGCTGAAACAGGTGCTGGCCGAGCAGGCGACGCTGAAGAGCCAGGATCCGGAAATCGTGCGGCTTTCAAGACTGGCCGAGCAGGCGGTGCAGGAAGGCGCACTCGAAGCAGCGCAGAAAATCCATGAACAGGCCAAGGCCCGCGTTGGCGAACTATCAAAGACCGTCGACCAGGCCGAAGCCGACCTCAAGGCGCGTCGTTTCGAGTTTGCTGAGGTCTTCGGCGACAGCGCCAAAACCTACGAAATTTCCTTCAGCTATCAGGCGGCAGCCCAGGACTATGCCAAGGCCTATGAGCAGGTCGAGAAATGGGACGACCATGAAGCCTGGTTCTACAAGGCAGCCGAGGCCCAGGCGCTCTCCGCGCACGGTTCTTTCTCTGGCGACAACGCCTTTCTGGCGCAGGCGGTCGCTGCCTATGAAAAGGCGCTGACCTATGTGTCGCGCGAAAACAGTCCGCGGCAATGGGCGGCCACGCAAAACAATCTCGCCACCACACTCTCGACGCTGGGCGAACGCGAGGCCGGTCGCGAAAACCTCGACAGGGCGGCTGCCGCCTTCGACCAGGCGCTGAGCGTCTACACACGCGACGCCGATCCGGACGACTGGGCCTCGACGCTTGGCAATCTCGGCACCGTCTATTGGCGGCTCGGCCAGCGCGAGAATGGTACCGCACTGCTCGACAAGGCGGTCGCCTCCTTTCGCGCGGCGCTCGCGGTGCAAGCGGCGAAAAAAATGCCGCTCGAATGGGCGGCGACTGAGAATAATCTCGGCATCGTGCTATCCGAGATCGGCGAGCGCCAGGCCACGACCGACAGTTTCCGCGCTTCGATCGAAGCGCATCGCGCCGCGCTGACCGAATACCGCAGGGAGCGTGTCCCGCTCGACTGGGCGTTGAGCCAGGTCAATCTCGGCGCGGCCTTGTTTCGCCTTGGCGAGCGTGAAAAAGACGTGCCGACGCTTGAGCAGGCGGTGGCCGCCTATCAGGCTGCCACCGAGGAAATGACGCGCGAGCGCGCCCCGGCGCAATGGGCGACGATCCAGAACAATTTGAGCTCGGCGCTGGAATCGATCGGTCAGATCAATGGCGACATCGCCACGCTGCAACGCGCTCGGGAGGCGGCAGAGGCGGCACTGACGGTCTGGACGCGCGAGCGTGCGCCGGCGAGCTGGGCGAACGGCCAGTTGACGCTTGGCAATGCCTTGCAGCGCCTGGGCGCCAGGCAGGACGGCAACGACGCGCTGCTCAAGGCGATCACTGCCTATGAGGCCGCACTTTCTGAATATCCGCGCGAAAAGCTGCCGCTCGACTGGGCCTCGCTGAAGCAGAATCTGGGCTCGGTCTATGCGACGCTTGGCGAGCGGGACACCGGCATCGACTATCTCCGGAAGTCGGCGTCCGCCTATCGCGAGGCCTCGCAGATCTATACCGCCACCGCTGCTCCAATCGAGTTTGCTTCGATCGAGCACAGTCTCGGCAACACTTCGTCGACCTGGGGCGACCGCGCCCGCGACAAAGCGGTGCTCGAAGGGGCGGTCGCCGCTTATGATGCAGCGCTCACCGTGCGAAGCAAGCAGAGCGCCCCGAAGGACTGGGCGAAGACGCAGTACCGGCTGGGCGCAGCGCTTTCCATGCTCGGCAAGGCCAATGGCGGTTCGGACGAGGCGCTCAAGCGCTCGGCGGCGGCCTATCGCGCGGCGCTCGAGGTGCAGAGCCGCGACGCCGATCCTGACGCCTGGGCGGCAACGCAATGGGGCCTCGGCCACGTGCTCCTGGTGCTGGGCGACCGGACGCAGGACGGCGAAGCGTTCCGCCAGTCGGCGACGGCGCTCGAAGCGGCGCTGCCCTTCTACGACCTCGCCACGGTGCCGGAAGACCACGCCCAGCTGCAGAACGAACTCGGCAGCGCCTATTACTACCTTGCTGGCAGCGCCAATGACCCATCGCTCTACCAGAAGGCGGCCGCCGCGCATGAAAAGGCGCTGGCCGTCTATGCCACGCTGCCCGACCGCTCGCTCTGGGCTTCGGTCGAAGGCGACCTCGGCAATGCCCGCATGATGCAGGCAAACGCCAGTTCCGAGCCGGACGCCATGGCCAAATCGGTCCACGCCTATGAGGCGGCACTGACGGTGATGAGCCGCGACAGGGATGCCGACGAATGGCTGCGCAACCAGGCCAATCTGGCCAGTGCGCTGTCGACGCTGGGCTACTGGCGCGACGACGTCGCCCTGCTGCAGCGCTCGGCCGGCATCTATCGCTCGATCCAGAGCGTGCGCACGCGCGACCGCGCCCCCGAACCCTGGGCCAGCACGCAGGCAAGCCTGGCCAATGTGCTTGGCATGATCGGCGCGAAAGAGCCTTCGCCGGCTCTGTTCGCCGAGGCGGTCGCCGTCAACCGGGCGCTGGCAGACGAGGTCGGCCGCGACCGCGATCCCGACCGCTGGGCGAGCCTGCAAAACGAGATCGGCTATCAGCTGACGCTCGCCGGCCGTGCCGAAAACAATGTCGCCAAATTCGAGGAGGCGGTGCCGATCCTGCGCGAGGCCATCGCCGTGCAGAAGAAGATCGGTTCGGTGCCGGGCATCGCCTTCACCGAGGACAGCCTGTGCGACGTGCTTACCGATCTGGGTGCTGCCCGCAAGCAGAAGGCAATGGCCGAGGAAGCGATCGCCGTCTGCCAGCACGCACTTGTCGTCTTCAGGGAGCGAAAAATGGACGACCTTGCCGCCGGCTCCGCCAAGAACCTTGCCGAGGCACAAGCCTTGCTGGCCGAATTGCAATAGCGCACAGGAAAAGGCGGCCGCGGCCGGTTTCGATTGGCAATGGGTTGCCGTTCCCTGCTATTCCCGCTTCAAATCAAAAAGCAGTGGACGTTCCAGTATGACCAATGTCGCATTGACCGGGCTTGCCCGCGATCTTGCCAAGCGTGCCGCGGAAGGCCGCCCGGTGCGCATCGGCGTTATCGGTTCGGGCGAGATGGGCACCGACCTGGTGACGCAAGGCATGCTGATGCCGGGCATTTCGGTTTGCGCGATCTCGACCCGCCGGCCGCATACGGCGCGTGACGCCATCCGCATCGCCTATGGCGACGAGGCGATGGCAGCCGAAGCGGACAGCGCTTCGAAGGTCAGCCAGGCGATTGAAAGCGGCAAGATCGCAATTACCTCGAACGAAATGCTGGTCACCAATCCGCTTATCGACGTCGTCATCGATGCTACCGGCAAGCCCGGCGTCGCCGCCGATTTCGACCTGATGGCGATGCAGCACGGCAAGCATCTGGTGATGATGAATGTCGAGGCCGACGTCACCATCGGCTGCTATCTGAAGCAGCAGGCGGACCGGCTCGGCGTCGTCTATTCGGTCGGTGCCGGCGACGAGCCGTCGAGCTGCATGGAGCTGATCGAGTTCGCCTCGGCGCTCGGCTACACCATCGTCTCCGCGGGCAAGGGCAAGAACAACCCGCTCAACCACGACGCCGTTCCCGACGACTACCGCGCGGAAGCGCTGCGCCGAAACATGAACCCGCGCATGCTGGTCGAGTTCGTCGACGGCTCGAAAACCATGGTCGAGATGTGCGCCATTGCCAACGCCACCGGGCTGGTGCCCGACGTTCCCGGCATGCACGGTCCCAAGGCCGATCGCGACGAGCTGGTCAAGGTGCTGATCCCGCGCGAGCAGGGCGGCATCCTGTCGAAGAAGGGCGTCGTGGACTACACCGTCGGCAAGGGCGTGGCGCCCGGTGTCTTCGTCATCGTCGAGGCGACGCATCCGCGCATCATCGAGCGCATGAACGATCTGCATATCGGCCACGGCCCCTATTACAGCTTCTTCAGGCCCTACCATCTGACCTCGCTTGAAGTGCCGCTGACGGCCGCTCGCATCGCGCTTTACGGCAAGCCCGACATGGTGCCGCTGCCGCGGCCGGTGGCCGAGGTCTGCGCCGTGGCCAAGCGGGATCTGGCGGCAGGCGAGACGTTCGACGCGATCGGCGAGACCTGCTACCGCTCCTGGACCATGACGATCGAGGAGGCCCGCGCTCACCACGCCGTGCCCGTCGGTCTGCTCGAAGGCGGCAAGGTGCTGAAACCGGTGAGGAAAGGCGAATTGCTCACCGCCGACAATGCCGCGCCCGACCCGACGACCAGGCTATTCGCCTTGCGCCGGCTGCAGGACGAGATGCTGTATGGGGCGGGGTAGGTGGGGTGCAGAAACTTTGACGTCGGCGGGACAGCGCCCCTCTCTGTCCTGCCGGACATCTCCCCCACATGGGGGGAGATCGGACGTCATGCCGGCTTTCGCCAATCTCCAACATCGCAGTTCGTGAGCGAAGCGCCCAACCTGCCAATCTCCCCCCTCGTGGGGGAGATGTCCGGCAGGACAGAGGGGGGCGCGAAGGATCGCTGCTTAGCGGCTTTTCTCCAGGTGGCCATTGCCACTGAAACGCATGATCGGCCTTCCGCCGACGGCTTCCAGCCCCGCCCCCTACTTCCCCAGCTCGATCGAGCGCAGCCGCGCCGCTTCCACCGCTTCGGTGAGCAGTTGCGTCAGCCGGTCCTCGCCCATCAGCACCGCAAGGGCGGCAGCCGTGGTGCCGTTGGGGCTGGTCACCTGCTGTCTGAGCACGCCCGGCTCCTCGCCGCTTTCGGCGGCCAGCGATGCGGCGCCGTAGACCGTCTGCATGGCCAGGAGCTTTGCGACCTTGCCAGGCAGGCCGGCCTTCTCGGCGGCCACCGTCAGCGCTTCGATGAAATGGAAGATATACGCCGGCCCCGATCCGGAGACTGCCGTCACCGCGTCCATCAGGCCTTCGTCGTCGATGTCGGCCACTTGCCCGCTCGCCGAAAGCAGGTCGGCGACAAGGCGTTTGGTGTCCTCGGAAACCAGGCTGTTGGAAAACACCACCATCATGCCCTTGCCGATCGCCGCCGGCGTGTTGGGCATGCAGCGCACGATCGGTGCGCGGTCGCCGAGAATGCCTTCGAACGTGGCGACCGGCGTCCCGGCGGCGATGCTGAGGAAAGTGGTTCGGCCATCGTTGAAGCGGATGTAGCCGGCGGTCACGTCGCGGATCACCTGTGGCTTGACCGCAAGGACGATGAGGGCGGGCACGGCGTCCGCCGGGATGGCACCGGCATCCGCGGCAGCAGAGCAGCCCAGCGCTTCGGCACGCTTACGCAACTCGGCATTCGGCTCGACCACGAACACCGCAGCCGGAGCGAGCTTGCCGGCTTTCAGCCAGCCCGAGAGCATGGCGTAGCCCATATTGCCGCAACCGGCGAGAACAAGCCTGATCGTCATCGAAAGCCTCCCATAGAGATGGCTTCCCCATAGACGTTCGCGGCAGGGCGGGGAAGCCCTGTTGGGACCGTGATCAGGCCGAAACCCGGACCTTTGCGGTTGGGATGCACATGTAGTCGCGCAGCCGCGCGGCGACCAAATTAACCTTTTATTTCCTATGCCTGTTTAGCATCGCTTAACCAGTGGCGGTCGCTACGTCCCAGCCCGAGGGGAAAGCTCCAGAAACCATGGCTTATAGGAATAATCATGAACACTGGAGGAACGAGCAGTCCCTGCTGTCGTTCGTCGAGGCAGCGCGCGACGGGGACGAAGCGTCGCTGGTTTCGCTAGAGGACCGTGCAGGCCCGTCATGGCGCGAGGATGCCCCCACACGCCATCGTCTCGCCCGCTCGCGCCGCGAAGCGCGTGCCAGCCCGATCCTGTTGGCAGCCGCCGGTATCAGCCAGCCCGATCCTGATGAGCCAAAGGCCGGCACCATGCTGATGGAAGAGGCTGCAACGGCCGATCGGTTTTTCGATCCCGCTGGCTCCCTTGGCGGCCCCGATGCCCTTTCCGCCGATCACGCAGCATACCGGGCAGCGCCGCCTCCCGCTCTGCCGGTCGAGGTCGCGCGCACCAAACGTCCTGGTCCGATCGGTGCCGTGTTGTCGGCTTTGAGCCGGCTCATGCCTGGCAGAGCGCCGGAGGAGATGGCGTCCGGTGAGACTTCCGCCGCGACAAATTCCGGCGCAGCCATGCCGCCTGCGTTCCACCCGCAGCCGCTTTATGCCGGTCGGGCACCTTATCCGCAGCAACCCACGCCGCATTCGGCCCATACTCAAGCCTGGTCGAAGGCGGCAAATCAGGCCTCGGAAGCCGCCGATCAGCAAAGCCAGATCGAGGAAATCCGCGCCAGCCTGCGCGAATTCCGCGAGGTCGTTCGCGAGCTGACCGAAAACCGCACGCGCCGCCGCTATTTCTAAGCGTCGAATAAAACATGCCGGTTTCGAGTTAACGGCATGGGACGGCGCATTGACGGGATTGCCCGGCTCGATTTTCGTGAAAATGCCGCGCTGCATGTCCGCCCGCCTGCGCATGGTTCTGGGCAACGGCCTGCATAAAAGATATCTGGAGCGCGCCGCATGGATGCTTTCACGCGGCAGGCTTACGCGATAGGCGTCGAGGGTGGTTCATGGCTGAGTTGATTGACGGAAAAAGCGTCGCCGAAGACGTGGTGCGGCGGGTCAAGGCCCTGACCGCCGAACTGGCGGAAAAGGGCGGACGGCAGGCCGGTCTCGCCGTGGTCATCGTCGGCGAGGATCCGGCGAGCCAGGTCTATGTCGCCTCCAAATCCCGCACCGCCAAGGAATGCGGCTTCCATTCGGTTCAGCACACGCTGCCGGCCGAAACCTCCGAGCCGGACCTGTTGAAGATCATCGGCGAGCTCAATGCCGATCCGGCCATCAACGGCATCCTGGTGCAGCTTCCGCTTCCCGGCCATGTCGATGCCGGCAAGATCATCCAGGCAATAGCGCCGGAGAAGGATGTCGACGGCTTCCATTTCATCAATGTCGGCAAGCTCGGCACCGGCGAACTCGAGACCGCCTTCGTGCCTTGCACGCCGGCCGGCTCGATGCTGCTGATCGAACGCGTGCGCGGCAAGGACCTGTCCGGTCTCAATGCGGTCGTCGTCGGGCGTTCGAACATCGTCGGCAAACCGATGGCCAATCTTCTGCTTGCCGCCAACTGCACCGTTACCATCGCACACAGCCGCACCAGGGACCTGCCGGCGCTTGCCCGCACCGCCGATATTCTGGTCGCAGCCGTCGGCCGGCCTGAAATGGTCCGCGGCGACTGGGTCAAGCCTGGCGCCACCGTCATTGACGTCGGCATCAACCGTATCGCCGCACCCGAAAAGGGCGAAGGCAAGACCCGCCTCGTCGGCGATGTCGCCTTTGCCGAAGCAGCGAAGGCGGCCGGCGCCATCACGCCGGTGCCTGGCGGCGTCGGGCCGATGACCATTGCCATGCTGATGGCCAACACGCTAGCTTCCGCCTACCTCGCAGCCGGGTTGAAACGGCCTTCCTTCTGACCAGAGAGCAGCGTCCTTGCCGAACCTCACTGTTCCCTTAGAGCGGCCGGTCACCAATGATCCCGTTCAGGGCGGCCGGCAGTTCGGGTTTCTGCTGGTCGATAAGTTCTCCATGTTCTCGCTGGCGGCGGCAATAGACACGTTCCGGTCGGCGAACCGGCTGCTCGGCCGCGATTTCTATGGCTGGACGACGGTGTCGGCCGACGGCGATGCCGTCATGGCGTCCAACGGCCTGCCGCTCAAGATCGACTACGCCGTTGCCGATCTGCCGCCGGTCGACATCCTGTTCGTCTCGGTCGGGCTGACGACGGAATTTCCCGGCAAGAGCAAGGTGCTGGCAGCGCTGCGCAGCTGGGGCCGGCGCGGCAATGCGCTCGGCGCGCTGTCGGTCGGCTCCTATCTGCTTGCCGAGGCAGGCCAGCTCGATGGCTATCGCTGCACCATCCATTGGGAAAACCGCGCCGGTTTCCTCGAGCGCTTTCCGGAGATCAACTGCACCGGCAACGTCTTCGAGATCGACCGCAAGCGCTACACCTGCGCCGGCGGCACCACCTCGATCGACCTGATGCTGGAGATCGTGCGCGGCGATTTCGGCTCGAGCCTCTCCAATGGCGTCGCCAACCAGTTCCAGCATGAGCGCATCCGCTCGGCCGGGGACCGCCAGCGCGTCGGCCCGGAGCGCGACCTGACCGGCAAGTCGGAAAAGCTGCGGCGCATCGTCGAGCTGATGGCCGACCATCTCGACGAGCCGCTGTCGGCGGTACAGCTCGCCAAGTCGGCGGGCCTGTCGGTGCGCCAGGTCGAGCGCCTGTTCCTGCGCCATCTCAGCGTGACGCCCGGGCGTTATTACATGCGGCTCAGACTCGAGCGGGCGCGCGAATTGCTGCGCCAGACCAACATGCCGATCCTCGACGTGGCAATCGCCACCGGCTTCACCTCGCATTCCTATTTTGCCCAGAGCTACCGGCTGCAATTCGGCCGGCCGCCTTCCGAGGAACGCCGCACGACCTATTGAAGGTTTTTGCAGAGTCGTCGGAGCTTCGTGCTCCGCCCGGGCTTGTGTCGCGACGCAGCGTCAAATAGCTTTCCGGCGCCGAGCGGCGGCGACTGACGGGGAGATATTGGATGGCGGGATTCGTGCGGAGCGCCGCTGCGGCAGCCCTGCTGATGTGGATGACGGGGTTAGGCTTCGCCGCCGATCGCGTCATCGTCGTTCTCGATGCCTCCGGCTCGATGTGGGCGCAGATCGACGGCAAGCCCAAGCTCGAAATCGCCCGTCAATCGCTGCGGAACGTGCTGCAATCGGTCCCGGCCGACGAGGAAATCGGCCTCATGGCCTATGGCCATCGCGAGAAGGCCAGTTGCGACGACATCGAACTCATCGTGCCACCACAGGCCGGCTCGGCAAGTGCGATCTCAGCCGCGGCCGACAGCCTGAAATTTCAGGGCAAGACGCCGCTGACCGCCGCGGTCAGGCAAGCGGCGGAGGCATTGAAATACACCGAGGACAAGGCGACGGTCGTTCTCATCACCGATGGCATCGAGACATGCAATGGCGACCCCTGTGCGCTGGGCAAGGAACTGGAGGCTGCCGGCGTCGACTTCACCGTCAATGTCGTCGGCTTTGGGCTGACGGCTGCCGAAGGCAAGCAGGTCGCTTGCCTCGCCGACAACACCGGCGGCAAATATGTCGAAGCATCGGATGAAAAGGCATTGCACGATGCCCTCGTCGAGACCGTCGCGCCCCCGCCACCCGTCACTGAACCGGCTCCCGCCCCGCAGCCTGCTCCCCAGCCGGCGCCTGCCCAGCCGGCGGAGCCCAATTTCGTGCCCACCGTCGTGCTTGCCGAGGGTGGCGATCCCGTCACCGACGGCAATGCCTGGGAGATCTATAAGGCGAATTCCGACGGCACGCGTGGCGATCCCGTCACGACCGAATATGGCACCTACAAGGGCAATCTGGAGCCGGGCGACTATATCGTCGTCGCGCGTGCCGGCGAGGCCAGGGCCGAACAGAAGATCAAGATAGAGCCTGGCCAGGTCGCCAAGCCGCACTTCAACCTGAATGCCGGCACGCTGGTCATCCACCCCAGGCCAAGCGAAGGAGCGGACGTTGATGACGGCGCGGCTGTCGTAATCGGCTATCCCGGCGTCGATACCCCGCCGACCTACTACGGCGACACGAAAGTCGTGCTGCCTGCCGGTGACCAGAAGGTGACGGTCACGATCGGCCAGGGCATGGTTTCCGAGACGATCCCGCTTGCCGCTGGCAGGGTCATCGACAAGGACATCATCGTCGGCGTCGGGCGTATCGTCGCCAACGCCTATTATGCTGCCGGCGGCGACAAGGCCGAGGGTTCCGGCGTCGGTTTCAAGGTGCTCCAGGCGAAAAAGCAGGTCGACGGAACCAGGCAGGAGGTGACTTATGCCTACGGTCCGGACAGCAAGTTCGATCTGCCGCCCGACGATTATGTAATGGTCGCGACCGTCGACCTTGCAGTGGCCGAGCAGCCCTTCAGCTTGAAGGTTGGCGACCATCAGGATCTGAAGATCGCGATGAACGCCGGTATGCTGACGATAACCGCGCCAGGGGCTTCGAAGATCGAGATATTCGAGGCCAGGAAGGCCATCGACGGAACCCGCAAGTCGGTCGGCTACGCCTATGACCAGAAGTATGAAGCCACCCTGTCGGCCGGCGACTATGCGGTGGTTTCGGAGAAATCGGACAACAGCTCGAAAGAAGGCACGGTAACGGTCAGGGCCGGCGCGCGAGCCGAGCTGACGGTTCAATAGATCCAGAGCAATTCCAGGAAAAGTGTGGAACGGTTTTCCGTCCGGAATTGCGCAGAAACAAAGAGGGAGACCAGCCATCGGCCGCTTCCTCCTGGCCGAAAAGTCACGCCGTACCGAACGCGCTGGCGCCATGGTCGGCGCGGCCTACCAACTGCCGGAACCCGGCGAAAAGCTCGCGGCCGAAGCCGAATTCATTGCCTATGAGGTCGCTGTCCGCGGGGCGGCGCAGTGCGAAATCGCCGGCCGGCACCAGTACTTCGAGCGTCCCGGCCTCCGCGTCGAGCCTGACGATATCGCCGTCATGGATCCTGGCGATCGGCCCGTCCTCCGCCGCTTCCGGCGTCACGTGGATCGCCGCCGGCACCTTGCCTGAAGCGCCCGACATGCGCCCGTCGGTGACTAGCGCCACATGCTGGCCGCGGTCCTGCAGGATGCCGAGCACGGTGGTCAGCCTGTGCAATTCCGGCATGCCATTGGCCTTCGGTCCCTGGAACCGAATGACGGCGATGAAGTCGCCGGTCAGCGACCCCGCCTTGAACGCCTCGTTCAGCCCTTGCTGGCTGTCGAACACCTTGGCCGGCGCCTCGATGATGCGCCGCTCCGGCTTGACCGCGGATGTCTTGATGACGGCGTGGCCGAGATTGCCTGAAAGCACTTTCAGCCCGCCGCTCGGCTGGAACGCCTTCTTGAACGGCGCCAGCACCTTCTCGTCGCCGCTCTGGCGCGGCGAGGCCTCGCGCACGACACCGCCGTCGGCGCCGAGCTTGGCCTCGACCGCGTAGGGGCGCAGCCCTTCGCCCCACACCGTCTGCACATCCTCGTGCAGGATGCCTGCGTCGAGCAGTTCGCGGATCAGGAAGCCGAGCCCGCCGGCGGCGTGGAAGTGGTTCACATCGGCAAGGCCGTTCGGATAGACCCGCGCCAGCAGCGGCACCGCTTCCGAGATGTCGGAAATATCCTGCCAGGTAATGGCGATGCCGGCCGCCGCTGCCATGGCGATGAGGTGGATGGTGTGGTTGGTCGAACCGCCGGTGGCGTGCAGGCCGGCGATGCCGTTGACGATCGAGCGCTCGTCGATCATCCGCCCGACCGGCGTGTAGGCGTTGCCGAGCGCGGTGATCGCCAGCGCCCGCTTCGTCGCTTCCCTGGTCAGCGCGTCGCGCAGCGGCGTGCCGGGATTGACAAAGGAAGCGCCAGGCGTGTGCAGGCCCATGATCTCCATCAGCATCTGGTTGGAATTGGCGGTGCCGTAGAAAGTGCAGGTTCCCGGCCCGTGATAGGATTTTGATTCGGCTTCGAGCAGTTCGGCCCGCCCCACCTTGCCCTCGGCATAGAGCTGGCGGATCTTGGCTTTTTCGTCATTCGGAATGCCGGTCGTCATCGGCCCGGCCGGGATGAAGACCGCCGGCAGATGGCCGAAGGTCAGCGCCGCGATCACCAGCCCCGGCACGATCTTGTCGCAGACGCCGAGATAGACGGCGGCGTCGAACATGTTGTGCGACAGGCCGATCGCCGCGGCCATGGCGATCACGTCGCGCGAAAACAGCGACAGCTCCATTCCGGGCTGGCCCTGGGTGACGCCGTCGCACATCGCCGGCACGCCGCCGGCCACCTGGGCGATGCCGCCGGCCTCACGCGCCGCGTCCTTGATCAGCGCCGGAAATGTCTCGAAAGGCTGATGCGCCGACAGCATGTCGTTATAGGAGGTGATGATGCCGAGGTTCGGCACCCGGTCGCCGCCAAGCGCTATCTTTTCGGAAGGGCTGCAGACGGCAAAGCCGTGGGCCAGGTTGCCGCAGGACAGCACGGCCCGGTTGGCGGTGCGGTTCGAGGCTTCGGCGATGCGGCCGAGATAGGCCTCGCGACCGGGCTTGGAGCGCTCACGGATGCGCTGGGTGATGGCTTCGATGTCGCGTCTTGCGGTCATGGCGGTCGGTCCTTTCAGGCGAGGTCCCGCAAACACCTTCCGGCTGTTGCCGGGACCTGCAGCCAAGTTGAGATCAGGGTGCCCAGAAAACCTCTATGGGCTTTTGAGTGGCATCGAGCACGGCGCGAATGGGCTTTCGTGTCCCAGCTCCAAGCGCGGCCTCGAATGCGCTGCGTTTTTCCGCGCCCTCGATGTGCAGCGCGATGAAGCCGGCATTGATAATCCGCGCCAGTGACAGCGTCAGCCGTGGCTCGCCCGCGCTTGCGGCGTGAACCGGAAGCACGATCCTTTGCGACGACGGGTCGAGCAATCTTGCCAGGTTATCGGCATCCGGAAAGAACGAGGCTGTGTGGCCATCAGTTCCCATGCCGAGCACAACGACGTCGAGTGGCCAGGGCAGCGCTTGCAGCGCCTTACTGTCGGAGACCGCTGCGCCCTCGATACTTGCCGCGTCATGATAGAGCGGCACGAATTTCGCGGCGACGGCGGCGTTCTGCAGCAGGTTGGCGGCAACCAGGCCGGCATTGGAGCGCGGCGATGAGGGCGGCACGAAGCGCTCGTCGACCAATGTTATCGTCACCTTTTCCCAGGCGATAGGAACGGTCGAAAGCGCCGCGAAGAATTTCGCCGGCGTCGTGCCGCCCGAGACCGCAAGCAGTGCCGTGCCGCGCTCGGCGATCGCCTTTGACAGGCAGCCGGCGACGTGGCCGGCAAGCGCTGCCGCCAACTCCTGGCGTCCGGCAAATTCGTGCCAGTTGTAGGCGCCGCCTAATTGCTCTCGTGCCATGTCCGCCCGTCGCGTTCGATCAGCGCAATCGAGGCCGAGGGGCCCCATGTGCCGGCGGTGTAGCCTTGCGCCTCTTGCCTGCCGCTTTCCCAGGCGTCCTGGATCGGGTCGATCCATTTCCACGCCGCCTCGACCTCGTCGCGGCGCATGAACAGCGTCTGGTTGCCACGGATGACGTCCATGATCAGCCGCTCATAGGCATCGGGGGCGCGGCCGTCGAAGGATTGCGCAAAACTCATGTCGAGCGGAATCTGGCGCAGTCGCATGCCGCCCGGCCCCGGATCCTTGATCATGATGAACTGCTTGACGCCTTCGTCGGGCTGCAGCCTGATGACCAGCTGGTTGGCGGAAATCGGCCCGGCGCTCTCGCCGAAGATCGAATGCGGAATCGGCTTGAATTCGATGACGATCTCCGAAACGCGGGTCGCCAGCCGCTTGCCGGTCCGGAGGTAGAACGGCACGCCCGCCCAGCGCCAGTTGCCGATCTCGGCCTTGAGCGCAACGAAAGTTTCGGTGTTGCTGTTCTTGCCGAGCTCCTCCACATAGCCTTTCACCGGCCCGCCGGCCGAGGCGCCGGCACGGTATTGTCCACGCACCGTGTGCTTCGGCGCTTCGTTGCCGTTGATGCGCTTCAGCGCCCGCAGCACCTTCAGCTTTTCGTCACGGACGGCATCGGCGTCCATCGACGATGGCGCCTCCATGGCGACAAGGCAGAGCAGTTGCAGCATGTGGTTCTGCACCATGTCGCGCAATGCGCCGGCCTTGTCGTAGTAGGTGACACGGTCTTCCAGGCCGACTGTCTCGGCCACGGTGATCTGCACATGATCGACATTGGCGGAGTTCCACAGCGGCTCGTAGAGCGCATTGGCAAAGCGCAGTGCCATCAAATTCTGCACCGTCTCCTTGCCGAGATAGTGGTCGATGCGGAAAATCTGGCTTTCATGGAAGTCGTCGCCGACCAGGTCATTGAGCGTCCGCGCCGAAGCGAGATCGCGGCCGATCGGTTTTTCCAGCACGATGCGCGAATTGGGCGTGATCAGCCCGTGCTCCTTCAGCTTGTGCGAGATGTCGCCGAACAGCGCCGGCGCCACCGCCAGATAGAAAGCGCGGATGTGTTCGCTGTTGCCGATCGCCTCCTTCAGCCTGTCGAACCCGGCGCCAGTGGTTGCATCTGCCGGGACATAGGAAAGCCGTGCGAGGAACGTCTTCAGTTCCTTGGCGTCGATATCTTCCGGCTTCACATGATCGGCAATCGCCTGCCTGGCGAAAGACTGGAACTCCTCGTCGGTCATCTTCGAACGTGATGTGCCGATGATGCGCGTCGGCTCGGAAAACTGGTGGTCGCGCTGCCGGTGGTACAGCGACGGCAGAAGCTTGCGTTCCGACAGATCGCCGGTGCCGCCGAAGATGATGAAGTCGAAAGGATCGACGGGGATGATCTGGCTGGTCATGGTGTGTCCGCTCTGACGCCGGTCGCGATAACGCGGCTGATATAATCTAATCGATTTAAACTTGCCAGTACCATTGCGTCACATCCGCGTGTGCTCTTGACACGGGCGCTAGCCGGAGGCTTGTCGGCAAGCGATGCTTCCGGGAGCGTTCGCAGGTGCAGCATAGAGCGGGATCAAGGCGAAAGCCAAAGGAGAAATCGGCAATGGACACACATCTTTCGATGGCCATGGCCAAACACGTCGTCGATCGCCTTCAACGATGAGTGAGAAAAGCATGCGCCTCAAAAACAAGGTCGCCATCATCACCGGCGCTGCCTCGGGCTTTGGCGAGGGCATGGCCAGGCGCTTTGCCGAGGAGGGCGCGCGGGTAGTCGTCGCCGACCTGAACGCCAAGGGCGCAGGGCGCGTCGCCGGCGAGATCGGCGAAAACGCGATCTGGACCCAGACCGACGTCTCGCTGCGGTCCGAATTCGACGACATGGTCCATGCTGCAATGGGCGCCTTCGGTCGCATCGACATCATGGTCAACAACGCCGGTTACACCCATCGCAACGGTGACATGCTGGAAGTCGATGAGGCGACCTTTGACCTGATCACATCAGTCAACATGAAGGCGATCTACCACGCAGCGCTTGCCGTGGTACCGGTGATGGAGCGGCAAGGCGGTGGCGTCATCCTGACGACGGCCTCTACGGCCGGTATCAGGCCGCGGCCTGGCCTCACCTGGTACAACGCATCGAAAGGCTGGGCGATCACCGCGACCAAATCGATGGCGGTGGAACTCGCGCCGAAGAACATCCGCGTCAACTGCCTCTGCCCGGTTGCCGGCGAGACCGGCATGCTCGCGAAATTCATGGGCGCCGACACACCCGAGATCCGCGAGAAGTTCCGCGCGTCGATCCCGCTCGCCCGGCTTTCGACGCCGCTCGACATAGCCAATGCCGCGCTTTGGCTCGCTTCGGACGAGGCGGCTTTCATCACCGGCGTGGCGCTGGAAGTCGATGGCGGGCGTTGTATTTGAACGGTCCAGTCATCCGGCGGAGGACGGGCTGATGGCGAGCGACCCCCGATTGCTCTGCCGGCCCTACGCCCCGGTTTTGACGTAGCTCTTGTAGACCCAGCCGCGCTTGCCGTTGTAGACGATCTGGCACCATTGCTTGCAGCTCATCACTTGCACCGAGGTCTTGGCCGGCACGGTGAGAATGGCGGCCGCATTCTTCTTTGGGCCGGTGCGCATGGTAACGGATCTCAGGATCCGTCCGGATTTTGCCTTGGTGCTGTTGTCGTCTTCGCTCGCGGTCTGCGCCGCCGGTTGCGGCTTGGGCGTTGGAATGGCGGCGGTCTGCGCGCCGTCAGGCCCTGTGTTCTTCGTCGAGCTGCCGGGAGCCGCCACCTTGGCAAACAATGCCGCAGCGTCGGGTTTTGCTGCCGGGTCGGCGAATGCCACCGAAGCAGACGATTTATCGGCCGCCTGCTCGGTCTGGCTTGCCAGCTGGTCGGATGCTGCCGTGGCGGCGGCCGATGCCGTCTTTGGCCCCGTCCAGCGCGGATTGTTGGGAGCCAGCGCCGGTATCTCGGCTTCCGCTGCGGCCACCGCTGGGGAAACTGCATCTGCCTTGCCCGTCGTCCTCGGCGCCGCAGCAACCTTGGCAGGCATGATCTTCGTCGTCTTGACCGGGATGGTCGGAACGATCTGCTCAGGGCTTGCGGCCGCTTGTCGCTCATTTGCCGGCAATGCCAGCCACAGCGCCACCGCGGCAACGCCGAGCAGTGCGGCCGTGCCAAGCGCGGCGATTACCAGATGCGCGTTCGACCGGACCCCGTGCCAGAACGTCGGCCGCATATCGTAACCGAATTGCATCGCAAGGCGCCGTCGTTCCGGCGCGCCGAAACTGAAGGGCTCTCTCACTCTTGCCACCTCCATTTGCGGGCCGATGTTCTTACGACCGATGCCGGAGAGCCGGCATTTCGATCGGCATCGGTCCCAAACCAAAAGCGGGCAGGCCCGCAAAAATTCCCCGTTCAGCTGCCCACGAGCATCATCTTTCGCCCGCGATTGTGGCATCACTGCGCCCTTGGCGGGAATTCTGCGCCCTGGTTAAGGATTCTGCAACGTCTGGTTAGATTCTGTCCCGCAACGCGTACCAGTTGAGCGCAAGAAAGAGCAGTGGCGCGCGCAAACGCCGGCCGCCGGGGAAGGGTGGAATTTTCAGGTCCTCGATCAGCTTCAGCCGGTCGCGGTTGCCGGCGACCGTCTCGGCATAAAGCTTGCCGAAAAAGTTCGACAGCATGACGCCGTGACCGGAATAACCGCCGACCGAGATCACATTGGGCATCACTTCGCGCACGAACGGCTTTCTCGGCACGGTGATGCCGACATAACCGCCCCAGCCATGGGTGATCTCGACGTCCTTCAATGCCGGATAAATCTCGGCGATCTGCCGGCGGATGTGGATGTGGATGTCCTTGGGGTCGTTGACCGCGTAGATCTCGCGCCCACCAAACAGCAGCCGCCCATCCTTCGATTTGCGGAAATAGCGCACGACGAAGCGCGAATCGTCGACCGCCTCGCCACCCGGCAACACTTTGGAATCGGCTCCTAGCGGTACCGTCGCGCCGATGAACGAGCCAATCGGCATAATATGCGCGGCACTCACCGGTTCGAGCGTGCCGCCATAGGCATTGACCCCGATCAGGCATTTAGCGGCGGTGATCGTGCCCTTCGGCGTCACAACCATCACCTTGCCGCCGCCGAAGGTGATGCCGGTCGACGGCGTCTGCTCGAAAAGCTTTGCGCCGGCCTGTGCCGCGACT
This sequence comes from Mesorhizobium sp. WSM4830, assembly GCF_055811495.1. NCBI lineage: Bacteria > Pseudomonadati > Pseudomonadota > Alphaproteobacteria > Hyphomicrobiales > Phyllobacteriaceae > Mesorhizobium > Mesorhizobium sp. WSM4830. Next base: position 104,530 of record NZ_JBVVQI010000018.1, read on the forward strand.
TTTGCGGTGCCGATCACCAGTTTCAGCGGATGGATATGGCCGGTGCCGGTGTCGCGGGTGCCGCCGAAATAATGCGTCGAGCCCAGCCGCTCGGCTGTCTCCGCGGCATCCATGAATGAGATGTGCGGATAGCCGAAACGGCTCGCCATGATCTCGGCATGAGCCTTGTAGTCGTCGACATAGCGCTTCTTGTGCGCCACCGACATCTGGCCGGGCATATAGTCGATCTCGATCTCGTGCATCGCGGCGAAATCGAGCAGATGCGCCTTGGCCTCTTCGGCCAGCTCGAACAGCGCCTTGGCGCGGGAAAAGCCGTATTCCGCTTCCAGTTCCTCTGCCCAGGCCCGTTGTCCGGTGCCGAGCTGGCCACCATTGCGGCCCGATGCGCCGTCACCGAAACGATGCGTTTCGATCAGCACCACATTCGCGCCTGTCTTGGCGAGATGAGCCGCGGCCGACAGGCCGGTAAAGCCGCCGCCGACAATCACCACATCGCATGTCCGGTCGCCGTCGAGCGCCGGATATTCGGGCCTTGGTCCGGCCGTGTCTTCGTACCAGGAGCGGCCGGGAGAGATTGGGGATTGGTAAGTCATGATGCTCGGCTAGGGGAGTAGGGGAGTAGGGCAGTAGGGCAGTAGGGCAGTAGGGCAGTAGGGCAGTAGGGCAGTAGGGCAGTAGGTGTCTATTCAGCCGACAGCTTGCGGATCAGAAGCCGCAGGGAGCTTTCCTACGCTCTCGCTGTGGGGCATCAATGACTCGACCGCCTCGCGAGAGGTAATTCCAACCCTTTGCGCGATCAAAAGGTGTGTCTCCAGTTCCTTGAGTGATCCCTGGGCGATCCTGAGAAACTGCTGGTAGGAAGCTCGGCTTTCTCGGCCGTAACCCTCGGCGATGTTGGCGGGCACCGACGTTGCTGCCCGACGCACCTGACCCGTCAGCCCGTAGATCTCGTCTTTCGGCCAAGTCCTTGTTACTTGGTAGATTGCAACTGTTAGGTCCATGGCTTGCTGCCAAACGATCAGATCCCCGTACGATGCGATCTTGTCCGTCATCCTTGCCCTACTGCCCTACTGCCACATTGCCCTACTCCCCTACTCCCCTACTCCCCTACTACACGTTCAGCAGCAAATACTCCCTCTCCCACGGGCTGATCACTTCCATGAAGGTCTCGAATTCCGCTCGCTTGATCGCCGCATAGGTGGCGGCAAATGACTTGCCGAGCAGCGCGCAGAGTTCCTCGTCTGCCTCGAACAGGTCGACGGCTTCAAGCAGGCTGCGCGGCAGGTCGATCTGGTCCTCGTTGGCGGTCGTCAGAACCGGCGGCTCGGCCTGGATCTTGTTGATCATGCCGATCAGCCCGCAGGCGAGCGATGCCGCCATCGCCAGATAGGGATTGGCGTCCGAGGAGGGGATGCGGTTTTCGACGCGCCGCGCTGCCGGGTCGGAGCGGGGCACGCGGAAGGCGGTGGTGCGGTTGTCGTAGCCCCATTTGTTGTTGACCGGCGCCGAGGCCGACTGCGTCAGCCGCCGGTAGGAATTGACGTAGGGCGCAAACATCACCAGCGCGTTCGGCACATGTTTCTGCATACCGCCGATGAAATGGAAGAAGGCCTCGGTCTCCGAGCCGTCCTCCGCCGAAAAGACGTTCTTGCCGGTCTTCTTGTCGATGATCGACTGATGGATATGCATGGCAGAACCGGGCTGCCCCTGTATCGGCTTGGCCATGAACGTGGCGTAGATCTCGTGTTTCAGCGCCGCCTCGCGGATGGTGCGCTTGAACATGAACACCTGGTCGGCGAGCTCGATTGGATCGCCGTGACGCAGATTGATTTCGAGCTGGCCGGCGCCCTCCTCGTGGATCAGCGTGTCGATCTCCAGGCCCTGGCTTTCGGAGAAATGGTAGATGTCGTCGATCAGTTCGTCGAATTCGTTGACCCCGGCGATCGAATAGCCGGCGCCGCCGCCGATCGGCCGCCCGGAGCGCCCGACAGGCGGGGTGAGCGGGTAGTCCGGATCGGGGTTCTTGCGCACCAGGTAGAACTCGATCTCGGGCGCCACGACCGGTCTCAGCCCACGCTTGTCATAGGCGGCAAGCACGCGCTTCAGCACGTTGCGCGGCGTGAATTCGACCGAGCGGCCGTCCTGGTGGACGAGGTCGCAGATAACCGCCGCGGTAGGGTCCTCCTCCCACGGCACCACCGTCAGCGTTGAGAGGTCAGGCATCAGCTTGAGGTCGCCATCGTCCTCCGGATAGTGGAAGCCGTTGCCGTCCTCCGGATAGCCGCCGGAAATCGTTGTCATGAATACCGCCGAAGGCAGCGCCAGCGAGGTGTTGGAGGTGAACTTCTTCGATGGCATCATCTTGCCGCGCGCAACTCCGGCCTGGTCGGGTGTGATGCATTCGATATCTTCGATGCCGCGCCATTCCAGCCAGGCGCTGACTTCCTTCCAGTTCTTGACGCCACGTTGGTTTTTCACGAAGGCAGGCGTGCGGGCGCGTCCTCCGCGGCTCGACGGACGGACTTCCTTTTTTGCAGGCGGCATCAATCACCAGATTTGTTGCAGATTGTGGAGTATAGCCGTTGCCGACGACGAAAGGGAAGGGGAGCCGGCTGGCGTGCGCCTCGATAACCCCGGGGAACACAACGACTTCCGGATAAAAGCCTCCTGGTTTAGGGTCGGCCTCCCCGCAACGCTGCAATTAATGGGCCGCATGCAACACAGCCGCAAACTGACGACGATCGGCTTCGACGCCGATGACACGCTGTGGCAGAACGAACAGTTCTTCCGCGTGACCGAGAAGCGCTTTGCCGCACTGCTCGCCGACCACGCCGAGGCGGACCGGATCTCGGCAAGATTGCTGGAGGCCGAGAAGCGCAACCTCGCGGTCTACGGCTTCGGCATCAAGGGCTTCACGCTGTCGATGATCGAGACGGCGATCGAGGTCACCAACGGCCTGGTGCCGGCCTCGACTATCGCCGAAATTCTCGCCGCGGGCCGCGAGATGCTCAGCCATCCGATCGAGCCGCTTCCGCATGCGCGCGAAACCGTGGAAAAGCTGACCGGCGCCTACCGCCTGGTGCTGATCACCAAGGGCGACCTGTTCGACCAGGAACGCAAGCTGGCGCAATCCGGACTGGGCGAGCTGTTTGATGCCGTCGAGATCGTCAGCGACAAGAGCGCGGCCACCTATAGCCGCATCTTCAGCCGCCACGGCGACGGCCCGGAAAAGGGCATGATGGTCGGCAACTCGCTCAAATCGGACGTCGTGCCGGCCATCGAAGCCGGCAGTTGGGGCATCCACGTTCCGCATGAGCTGACCTGGGTGCTGGAACATGTCGAGCCGCCGGTCTCGGCACCACGCTTTCGCCAGATAGCCAATCTCGGTGAACTGCCGGGCTTGATCGAGCATATCGGCGAGACTGATTGATCAGGTCTGCAGCCGAGGCATCGCGGTAGGCGTCAATTGCGGCTAATTGCGATCAGCCGGTCGATCACCGGCTGCAGCCGTTCGGTGGTGATCGGCTTGACGACCACTGCATCGATGACGCTGGACAGGCCCAGGCTCTCCGGAGTGCCGCTCTTGACTGAAAGCAGGATCACCGACGGAAGCGATCTGCCTGACGCTCTTCGCAGTGCATCGATACCCGACAGCAAGGCGTCGCAGTCCCCGTTCTCCGCACCGCCGTCGAGAACGACAGTCCCGGGAATCAGCGCGTGCAAGGCCTTTGCCGCGGTTTCGGGAGTTTCCGAGACCGGTTTGAGGCCGGACCGCTCCACGATCTTTGAAACCACGACACGGTTGATCGGTGATTTTCCGACCACCAGCACCCGCGAGAAATCCGGGAGCATCCGCGTCTCCATGTCCCGGCTAACGAAAGGCAGCTGTTTTGCAGTCTCGATATCGCGATTCGCTGGGCACATGGCGGGGGCAGGCCGTTGTTCAATGTTTCAATGCAGGGTTGAAACTCGAGAGGTAATTGGCGTGAGATCACTGCTCATGTCAAGCTCAAATGGCATATCAGGAGAATATCGCAAGAAACATTAAAATTAAAATTAAGTGCTTTTCTTTGCCGCCTCCCGAAGGAGAAGTTGTCACTACAACCGGGCAGGCTTCAGCGAAGTTTGGCTTTGCAGCGCGAACGACCAACTCGCAGCTGTAGCCGGTTTGACGTAAGGTTGAACGAAGGCGAGGCAGGTCTGTCGCGAGCTTGTCGTATCGCCTCGCCGGACTACCCTTCCTCGTTGGCTAGGCACGTCTCTTTGAGCGACGGGAGATGACAATGGAACTCGTGACTCACAAGAAATTCAAAAATGGCCGGTTGATGCCATGGGGAAAGGGTACGGTCGTTACCGGCGCAAAGGGGTTTGTCTACCTTTCCGGAAACACCGCGACCGCCGAGGACTACGATCCGATCGGCAAAAGCGGCGGCGGCACCGTTGGCGATGCGGCCGCGCAGTGGCGCGCAATTCTCACCAACATCAAATCAGATCTGGAAGAGCTTGGCAGTGCGCTCGACCATCTCATTAGGCTGACCTTCTTTGTTAAGGGGCCATTTCCCGATGGCGGCGTGCTGAGCTCGCCCAATTTTCGCCTGGACGTCTTGGACGAATTCTTTGCCGAGCACTGCCCGAAGCACTGCAGCTACAACAACCCGCCGCCCTCGGAAGTTATTGGCGTTGCAGCGCTTGCGCAGCCTGATCTTGTCATTGAAATCGTTGCATTAGCGGCTCTGCCGGATTAGGCACAGCCGCTGCCTGCGAGGTGCGATAGCATGCGCTCAAAAGAGGCGCCGTGCTATCGAGTTCATCAGCCGTGGCTCCGCTGCGTGACGATGACCGGGATCAGCAGATCGCCCCAGTTGCCGTCGCCGCCATGGTGCCGTGCCGAGCGCACCAGCTCGACCGAGACGCCGGCCTCGACCGCCTTCATCACCGACTGATTGAGCCTGTGCAGATCGTTTGCCAGCATTCGGATGGTCGCCTGCTGGTCGACATTCATGCTGGTGGCCTGCTCTTCGGCCCGTTCCTTGACGCGGCTTATCGATGCCATTGGTCTTCTCCCTGTGTTGCCATGTCTGTTGTGTTGCCATGCCCGTTTGGGCGTTCCCTCTGTTTGTCTGCTATTCCGCTATTCCGCCGCCGGCCTGAACTGGGCGTGCTCGGTCGATCCATGCATGGCCGTGGTCGAAGACTGGCCACCGGTGATCGCCATCGAGACGGCGTCGAAATAGCCGGTGCCGACCTCGCGTTGATGCTTGGTGGCGGTGTAGCCATTGGCTTCCGCGGCGAATTCCGCCTCCTGCAGTTCCGAATAGGCTGCCATCTGCCGCTCCTTGTAGCCGCGGGCGAGCTCGAACATGCCGAAGTTGAGCTGGTGGAAACCGGCAAGCGTAATGAACTGGAACTTGTAGCCCATGGCGCCGAGTTCCTTCTGGAACTTCGCAATCGTCGCGTCGTCGAGATTCTTCTTCCAGTTGAAAGACGGCGAGCAATTATAGGCAAGCAGCTTGCCTGGATGATGCTTGCGCACACCCTCGGCAAACGTCCTGGCCTGCGCCAGATCGGGCTTGGAGGTCTCGCACCAGATCAGGTCCGCATAGGGCGCATAGGCGACGGCGCGGGCGATGCAGGGCTCGATGCCGTTGCTGACATGGTAGAAGCCCTCCGCAGTGCGGCCGGCGCCATAATCGACGAAGGGCCGGTCGCGTTCGTCGATGTCGGAGGTCAGGAGCTTTGCCGCTTCCGCGTCGGTGCGCGCCACGACCAGCGTCGGCGTACCCATGACGTCAGCGGCAAGGCGCGCCGCGTTGAGGTTGCGGATGTGTGCGGCGGTCGGGATCAGCACCTTGCCGCCGAGATGGCCGCATTTCTTCTCCGAAGCCAGCTGGTCCTCGTAATGGACGCCGGCCGCACCCGCCTCGATGAACGCCTTCATGATCTCGAAAGCGTTGAGCGGCCCGCCGAAGCCGGCTTCGGCATCGGCGACGATCGGCGCGAACCAGGTGTCGACCGACAGCCCCTTGCCTTCCGAAATCTCGATCTGGTCGGCGCGCTGCAGGGTGCGGTTGATGCGCTTGACCAGTTCGGGCGCCGCATTGGCGGGATAGAGCGATTGGTCCGGGTACATGGCGGAAGCCGTGTTGGCATCGGCGGCGACCTGCCATCCCGACAGATAGATCGCTTTCAGCCCGGCCCGCACCTGCTGCATCGCCTGGTTGCCCGACATGGCACCGAGCGCATTGACGAAATCCTCTCCGTGGATGAGCTGCCACAGCCGGTTTGCGCCCATTTCAGCAAGGCTCTGCCGGATCTGCACCGAGCCGCGCAGCCGTTTCACGTCGTCCGGCGAATAGGGCCTTTCGATGCCATCAAAGCGGCCTTGCGGCGCCGACGGGACAAGGTTGTAAAAGTCGGTCATTGGTCACTCCAGGCCGTTTTGATGCCGATTTCGGAAGGCGCCGCAGAGGGAAAAATAACTGCGCCATATGTGTGACACCATTTACATGCCGGCACGATGCAAGCGAGAAAAAGCTTCAGATTGGTCAAAAAATAAGAGAAAACCTGTGTTGTGTTTGACTAATGAGAGCTGTAAATCTGTCATGATTGTAAAAGACCGCCATGTCATTGGCGGATGTAAATTTCTGTCAAGGGCAGTCGATTGGCCGACCATAAAATCTTCGCCGGGCCGCGCATTCGCCGCATCCGCAACGCCAAGGGGCTGACCCAGACGGCGATGGCCGAAGGGCTCGGCATCTCGCCGTCCTATCTCAATCTCATCGAGCGCAACCAGCGGCCGCTGACGGTGCAACTGATCCTGAGGCTGGCATCCGTCTACAAGGTCGACCCGCACGAATTGCAGGGCGAGGCGAGGGGGTCGGTGGCCGATTTGAAGGAAGTGTTTTCAGATCCGTTGCTGGCCGGCGAACTGCCGGGCGACCAGGAACTCATCGAGCTTGCCGAGGCGGCGCCAAACGCTTCCGCCGCTGTCATAAAGCTGTTTCGCGCCTATCGCGAGCAGGCCGAGCGATTATCGGATCTCAACGAGCTGCTCGCGCGCGAGGGCAAGGCCACCGCACTCTCCGGTGCCAGGCTGCCGATCGACGAGGTGCATGAGATTTTCGAACGCCGGCCGAACCATTTTGCCGCGCTCGAAGAGGAAGCCGAGGCTTTCACGTCGGTGCTCGATCCCGGCGACGATCTGTTCAGTGCGTTGAAGGCCTGGCTGCGGCGTGAATTCGGCATCGTCGTCAAGGTACTGCCGGTCGCCACCATGCCCAACTGGCGCCGTCGCTATGACCGTCACTCGCAGCGCCTGTTCCTATCCGAGCGCCTGTCGCCATTCGATCAGCTGCGCGAGGTGGCTATGGAGGCCTGCCTGATCCGCATGAGCGTCGCTGTCGCCGCCGAGATCCAGGCGCTGAAGCTGACCACGGACGAAGCCCGCCGGCTGGCGCGTTTCGAGCTTGGCCGCTATGCCGCGCACGCTCTGATGATGCCCTATCAGCCTTTTCACACCGCCGCGGTCCGTGCCCGCTACGACATCGACATGTTGCGGTCGCGCTTCGGCGTTTCCTTCGAGCAGGCGGCGAACCGGCTGACCACGCTGCAGCGACCAGGTGCGTCGGGTGTGCCGTTCTTCATGCTCGAGGTCGACAGTGCCGGCAATCGGTTCCGCAAGGCGGGCAGCCACGGCTTTCCGCAAAGCCGCTTCGGCGGCGGCTGTCCGAAGCTGCCGGTCCATGCCGCCTTCGCCCAGCCCGGTCAGATCCTGGTCGAGGCAGTGGAAATGCCCGACGGCGCAGCGTTTCTCTGCATGGCTCGCACGCTCGAGGGGCCGCAGGGCTCGTTTGCTGAGCGACCGCGGCGCACGGCGCTGCTGCTCGGCTGCGACATCGGCTTTCGCGACGAGGTCGTCTATGGAGCGGCATTGCCGGGGCCGGCCGCCATCGGCAAGAGCGGACAGAGCGCCGCCGCGCCGGCGACGCCGATAGGCCCTGCCTGCCGGCTGTGCGAGCGCATCGGCTGCCTCGCCCGCGCCGAGCCACCCGTGACACGTCCGCTCGGCCTCGACGAGATGGTGACGGGACTGTCGGCTTTCGATTTCCAGTGAGGCCGTGGCAGCTTGCTGGCCAGAGAAGATCATACGCGGTTTCACGGCAGGAAAATAACAAGTTGTCCCTTGGGACATTGATCGTCGAAGTATTGATTCAGCATCGGCCGTGAGATATCAAAAGACGAATTGGGCGACGATCGGGGGATCAGGGATGGGCAGGACGTTTTTTTGGCTTGGCTTGGTGCTTGCCTTTTCGATCTGCCCCGCATTTGCGGAAAAGTCCGCGGACTTCTTCAAATCCTATCAACAGTATAATGACGCCGGCAAAGCGTTCCTGGACAAGATCGATCCGAAGACTGGCGCGATAGACCTAGCCGAAGGCGTGCACCTGGACCTCAAGGACAAATTCTATTTTCTGAACAAGAAAGATACTGCCTCCGTCCTGACGGAAGCCTGGGGCAATCCACCCGACGCCGCTTCCGAAGCGCTCGGCATGATCTTTCCAGTCAGCAATGACCCCATTGCCGAGAACAATTGGGGAATAGAGCTGCGATGGGAGAAGATAGGTTACGTCGACGACAGCGAGGCGGGATCCATCGACTACAATGAACTGCTGCGCAACATGCGGGCGGATACCTTGTCGGGCAACGATCAAAGGGTAAAGGACGGCTATTCGCCCATCACTCTGATCGGCTGGGCATCACCGCCCGTGTACGACGCAGTCAACAAGCGTCTGCACTGGGCCAAGGAACTGCAGTTCGGAAACGATGCAGTCCACACGCTTAACTACGACGTTCGCTTTCTCGGCAGGGAGGGCGTTTTCGTGATGAGCTACATCGCAACTGTGGACCAGTTGCCGGAAATCAAGCAGAGTCTCGATGAAGTGCTTGATCTTGCTGTCTTCAAGCCCGGCAAGACATATTTGGACTTCAGACCAGGCGTCGATACGGTTGCGGCTATTGGCATCGGTGGCCTCATTGCCGGCAAACTGGCGGCAAAGGCAGGATTTCTGGTGGTAGCGCTCATCGCGCTGAAAAAATTCGGTCTTATCCTGCTGATTCCCTTGGCAGGTCTCTGGCGCCTCATTCGCGGCAACAAGACAACCTCCTAGATCGATTTCATCGGCTCAACTCTCACGCCTCTCTCACGCCTGCTGATAGCTGGGTGCCCCAAACGGAACACCGCGCTGGATCACGCCCGATCTCCGTCTTTGCGTTACGCGATTAAGGCACGTTTCTGTCGTGTTCATCGTGCTGCCCCGAAATCGCCGACAGTCGTAGTCATGACCGACATATCATCACCACAGATCGCCGTTTCGCCTCCGCGAAATGAGGAGCGTATCGGTTTCCTGCTGGTGTTCCTGTCGGCGCTGATGTGGAGCCTCGGCGGTACCATTGCCCGTTTCATCGATGCCGGAGACAGCTGGACGGTGGTGTTCTGGCGTTCGGTCTGGGCCGCCGCCTTCCTGCTCTGCTTCATGGTCTGGCGCGATGGCTGGCGTGGCACGCTGAAGCTGTTTCGCGGCATGGGCCTGGCTGGTCTTGCGGTGGCATTCTGCTTCGCCACGGCCTCGACCTCTTTCGTCGTGGCGCTTGCCTATACCACCGTCGCCAACATCCTGCTGATGCAGGCCGGCGTGCCGCTTCTGGCGGCGCTGTTTGCCTGGGCGCTGTTTCGCGAACGGGTGGCGGTGGCGACCTGGGTGGCGATCGCCGCCGTCATTGCCGGCGTCGCCATCATGGTGTCGGAATCGCTCGATGGCGCCGTGTCGCCGATCGGCGACGGGCTGGCGCTGCTCATCGCTGTCATGTTCTCGATCGCCACCGTCATCACGCGCCGCTTTGCCCATGTGCGCATGACCCCGGCGACCTGCCTCGGCACGATCCTGGCGGCCGCCTTTGCGGCATCGCAGGCGTCGGCGCTCGGCGTTTCCAGCCACGATATGGGCTTCCTCTTTGCCTTTGGCGTGATCAATCTGGGGCTCGGCCTCGCCTTCTTCGCCACCGGAGCCCGGCTTGTGCCGGCCGCTGTCGCGGCGCTACTCGGCACGTTCGAACCGATCCTTGGCCCGATCTGGGTCTGGCTCATCCATTCCGAGGTGCCGTCGGCGCGCACCATCGTCGGCGGTGCGGTCGTCGTCACCGCGCTGCTCGTCCACATCGGGCTCGAGTTCAAGCGTCAGACGCGGCCCGAGCGAGCGGGCGTCACCGGTGTGCCGTCGCCTAATTGATGCAGCGCACGCGTCAAAGCGAGATGAACCATTGACAATGTCGCAGCCGCGCGGGCAGGCTGCGATCACGGCAACAACAAGACAGGCTTATCTTGCCAAGTCTCCATGCCGGCCGCATCGAGGCCGGACAACATCGTCGTCTTCCTGCCCGCGCCGTAGCGAAAGCTTCCGACGGCGCCGGAACACCACCAACGCCACGCCAGATCTTCACTGTCGGCTCGTCGACGGACCATAATGGCGCCGGCAATTCCCGCTTGTCGCCTGCCTGCAAGCCCAATACCCTGAAGCAAATGCCCAGCCGCGCGAACGCCGCGACGAGCTGGCGACGGAACACTCATCAAAGGAGAATAGCATGATCCGCAAAGCGCTCTGGCTTTCGGCGACTTCGGCGTTTTTGGCAGCTTTTACCTTGGGCGCGCATGCCGAGGATCGCGTCGTCAACGTCTTCAACTGGTCGGACTATATCGACAGTTCGATCATCGACGACTTCACCAAGGAAACCGGCATCAAGGTCGTCTACGACACTTTCGATTCCAACGAGATCCTGGAAACGAAACTGCTCGCCGGCGGCAGCGGCTACGATGTCGTCGTGCCCAGCGGCAATTTCCTTGCACGCCAGATCCAGGCGAATGTGTTCCAGAAGCTCGACAAGTCGAAACTGCCGAACATTTCAAACATGTGGGACACGGTCATGGAACGGACCGCCAAATATGATCCCGGCAACGAATATTCGATCAACTACATGTGGGGTACGGTTGGCATCGGCTACAATATCAAGAAGGTGCAGGCAGCGCTCGGCACCGACAAGATCGACAGCTGGGACGTGTTCTTCAATCCCGAAAGCTTGGCCAAATTGAAGGACTGCGGCGTCTATGTGCTGGATTCGCCGGCCGACATCATACCGGCAGCACTGAAATATCTGGGCCTCAATCCAAACAGCACGTCGCCCGATGAGATTGCCAAGGCCGAAGAAACCTTGCTGAAGGTCCGGCCCTATATCCGCAAGTTCCACTCGTCCGAATATATCAACGCCCTTGCCAATGGCGACATCTGCCTGGCGGTCGGCTGGTCGGGTGACGTCTTCCAGGCCCGCAACCGCGCCGACGAAGCCAAGCAGGGCGTCGAGATCGGCTATTCCGTGCCGAAGGAAGGTGCCCAGATGTGGTTCGACCAGATGGCGATCCCGGCCGATGCGCCGCATGTCGCCGAAGCGCATGAGTTCCTGAACTACATGATGAAGCCGGAAGTGATCGCCAAATCGTCGAACTATGTGCTCTACGCGAACGGCAACAAGGCTTCGCAGCAGTTCATCGACAAGGCGATCCTGGAAGATCCGGCGATCTATCCGGACGCCGCCACCTTGCAGAAACTCTACACCGTCTCGCCCTACGATCCCAAGACCCAGCGCATCATCACCCGCACCTGGACCAAGATCGTCACCGGCCAATAACAATCTGACCAGGCCCCGGCAGCCGGCTGCCGGGGCGCTTTCTCGTGGGGCAAGCAGCAGGACGGAGTGGGACATGAAATCGCTTGGCAGCATCCGCAGGGATTTCGCGCCATGGAACGATCCGAACGCCAAGCCATACATCCAGTTCGACAACGTCACCAAGAAATTCGGTGAGTTCACTGCGGTCAACAATCTGTCGCTGACCATCTTCGAACGCGAATTCTTTGCCTTGCTCGGAGCCTCAGGCTGCGGGAAATCGACGCTGCTCAGGATGCTCGCCGGCTTCGAGGAGCCGACCGCCGGCCGCATCCTGCTCGACGGCCAGGATCTGCGCGGCATTCCGCCCTACCGGCGGCCGGTCAACATGATGTTCCAGTCCTACGCCTTGTTTCCGCACATGACGGTCGAGAACAACATCGCCTTCGGCCTCAAGCAGGAAGGTATGGCCAAGGCCGACATCGACAAGCGCGTCGCCGAGATGCTGAAGCTGGTCAAGCTCGAGCAGTTCGCCAAGCGCAAGCCGCACCAATTGTCGGGCGGCCAGCGCCAGCGCGTCGCGCTCGCCCGCTCGGTGGCCAAGCGGCCGAAAGTCCTGCTGCTCGACGAGCCGCTTGGCGCGCTGGACAAGAAGCTGCGCGAGGAAACCCAGTTCGAGCTGATGGATTTGCAGCAGAACCTCGGCCTCACCTTCGTCGTCGTCACCCATGATCAGGAAGAGGCGATGACGATGGCCGACCGCATCGCCATCATCGACAAGGGCGAGGTGATGCAGGTGGCGACGCCGGCCGAGGTCTACGAGGCGCCGGGTTCCCGCTTCGTCGCCGGCTTCGTCGGCAATGTGAATATGTTCGACGGCAAGATCGCGGCTGGCGAGGCCGGCAGTGCGAGCATCGATGCCGGCAACGGCATCACTATCCGGACCGAAAATGCGGGCAGTGCCGCCGCCGGAACATCCGTCACCTTCGCCATCAGGCCGGAGAAGATCAAGGTGTCCTCCATGAAACCGGCCGGTGCCGTCAACGCCATCGAGGGCGAGGTCTACGACATAGCCTATCTCGGCGACATGACCGTCTATCACGTCAGGCTGGATGACGGTCAGGTCGTGCGGGCGAGCACCATGAACGCGGCACGCCTCACCGAGGACCCATTGACCTGGAACGACCGCGCCTGGGTTTCTTTCCGCCCCGACGCCGGCGTCGTCCTGACACGGTAGGGACTGATCATGTCCGCTGTCACCGCCGCAACAAGCTCTCCGGCAAGCGCTGCCGGCAAATCCGCCTTGGTCAGGCTGGGAGCGGCCCTCGTTAGCCGGCTCGTCATCATCGTGCCCTATCTCTGGCTGCTGTTCTTCTTTCTCGTTCCCTTCATCATCGTCTTCAAGATTTCGCTGTCGCAGACGGCGATCGCCATGCCGCCCTACACGCCGGTGCTTGATTTCCGCAGCGGCATTTCCGGGTTTGTTTCGGAATTCGGCGCACTGAATTTCGACAACTATACCTGGCTGACGCAGGACGCGCTGTATTTCAATGCCTATGTGACGAGCGTCATCGTCGCCGCCATCTCGACGGTCCTGACATTGCTGGTCGGCTATCCCATAGCCTATGGCATGGCGCGCGCCCCGGCGACGATTCGCCCGACCTTGCTGATGCTGGTGATCCTGCCGTTCTGGACCTCGTTCCTGATCCGTGTCTACGCCTGGATTGGCATCCTCAAGCCCGAGGGCCTGCTCAACCAGCTGCTGCTCGCCACCGGCATCATCAGCCAGCCGCTGATCATCCTCAACACCTATACGGCGATCTTCATCGGCATCGTTTACTCCTATCTGCCGTTCATGGTGCTGCCGCTCTATTCGTCCTTGGAGAAGATGGACTATTCACTGATCGAGGCCGCCAAGGATCTCGGCTGCCCGCCGACCAGCGCCTTCTGGAAGATCACCTTTCCGCTGTCGCTGCCCGGCGTCATCGCCGGCTGCCTGCTGGTGTTCATTCCTGCCGTCGGCGAGTTCGTCATTCCCGACCTGCTCGGGGGCTCGCAGACACTGATGATCGGCAGGACGCTGTGGAACGAGTTCTTCGCCAACCGCGACTGGCCGGTGTCGTCCGCGGTTGCCGTCATCTTGCTGCTGCTGCTGATCGTGCCGATTATGCTCTTCCAGCGAGCCCAGGCGCGTGCCCAGGAGCAGGACCAATGAACGCGACCTGGAGCCGCTTCAACATCACATCGATCGTGCTCGGCTTTGCCTTTCTTTACCTGCCGATCGTCCTGCTCGTCGTGTTCTCTTTCAACGAGTCGAAGCTGGTCACCGTCTGGGGCGGCTTCTCGACGAAATGGTACGTGTCGCTGTTTCACAACCGGGGTCTGATGGACGCCACCTGGGTCACGGCCCGCGTCGGCGTCATCTCGGCCACCGTGGCGACCGTGCTCGGCACGCTGGCGGCGCTCACGTTGACACGCTACACGCGCTTTCGCGGCCGGCTGCTGTTTTCGGGCATGGTGTTTGCGCCGCTGGTCATGCCGGAAGTCATCACCGGCCTGTCGCTGCTGCTGCTCTTCGTCGCCGTCGGCCTCGACCGCGGCTTTCTCACGGTGACGCTTGCCCACACCACGCTTACCATGTGCTTCGTTGCGGTGGTGGTTCAGTCGCGCCTGATCACTTTCGATCGTTCGCTGGAAGAGGCCGCGATGGACCTCGGCGCGCCACCGGTGAAGACCTTCGTCCAGATCACGCTGCCGGTTATCATGCCGGCTATCGTCTCCGGCTGGATGCTGGCCTTCACCCTGTCGCTCGACGATCTGGTTATTGCCAGCTTCACCTCTGGACCCGGCGCCACGACGCTGCCGATGAAGATCTACAGCCAGGTTCGCCTTGGCGTGACGCCGGAAATCAACGCGGCCTGCACTATCTTGATCGCGGTCGTCGCAGTTGGCGTGATCATCGCTTCACTCGCAAACAAACGCCGCGAGGTGCAGCGCCAGCGCGACGAGCGGGCCGCGCAGCGAGGTTGAAGGCTCGCTACTCTCCCGAGACGCCGCGGCTTATCGGCGAGATGAACGGCGTGCTCCACGTGCCACCGACGAAGAACGACGACTGCTTGGGCGCCTGGCCGTCCGTCTGCGTGGCAGCCTGGCTGGGCTGGACGATGCCGCCGGACAGCGCCAGCCCGCGTCCGGCATAGGATGCGATGCCGGAAAGCCAGATCTTGTATTGCGCGGAATTCACCTCGGCCTTGTCGATGCGCGCCACGCCGTTCGAAATGCTCGCCTTGAGCTCGGCCCCGTCGATCGGCAGCGTTCCGTCCGAGACGTCGTCCAGCGCGAAGAATCCGCCCTGTTCGGTGTGCTTGAGGAACGCCGGCAGGTTAAGCCGGCTCAGCGCACCCGCGCCGAACGTCGCCGACAGCGAGCCATTGGCGTTGTCGAAAATCGAGTCCCAGGTTCTGCCAGGCCCCTTGAGGATGACCGAAACGGTTCCAGTGCCGATCGGCACCAGCCGCGTCATTCCGGCCGCGGTGCCGAAAGCGCCGCCGTCGATATCGGAAGCAAGCAGCCGGATCTCGACTTCCGTGCCGGCGGGCTTGCGGTCGAAACGGACGCTGCTCTGGACGTTGCCGCCAAAGGCGGATGCATCCGAGATGTCGAAGACGGCAAGGCCGTTCTTGACCTGGGCGGTGGCGGCGACGTCGGCAAGCTGGATGGCGCCGGCGGTGGCATGCGCCGCCGACAGCCTGAGATCGAGATTGATCCGGTCGGCGAAGCTTGTGTCGATTTCGCCCGGACCGGTGCCGCCGGCGGACGGCACCGGCGTAAAGGCGGAGAGAAACGATCTGAGGTCGAGCGTATCGAAGGCAAGTGTGCCGGAGATCACCGGCAGTGCCTCACCATAGGTGAAGTCCAGCGCACCCATTCCCGGGTTGTTGTCGAGGGTCAGGGCCGTGTTTTCGAATTTGACCCGCCCGGCCGTCGCCGTGATCTTGCTTGAAACCGAGATCGAGCCGATTGCGGCACCGGGCGCGATGCCGGCCTGCGACCATTCGAGCACGCGTCGGAGCGAAGGTGCGGCGAATTTTGCCTGGCCGTCGAAATAGCCGTTCTCCGACATGCTGGCGCGGCCGTCGAACGAAAAACTGGCCGGTGCCGCCTTGAAGGAAAATGTGGCCGGTGCTGTGCCGCCACCAAACAGCACGAGCGGGTTCGGCGATGCGGCGTCGATGGCAACGCTTTCGCCGCGCCATATCCCGGTCGCCGACAGCGTCGCATTGCTGTTCATCGCCGCCCAGTTCGCCTGGCCGCTCAGGCTGCTCAATATCTCCTGGTCCTTGCCGCCGATGGCAGCCACCACGCGGCCGTCCCTGAACTCGACTGTGCCGAACGGATCTGTCGGCAGCTTGCCGAGATCCGGCTTGGCGGGATTTGTGTTGATCACCGCGCGGGCAGCATCGATCGAACGCGTAATGCGCCCGCCGCTGGGAATCGCAGGCAGGAAAAACCCGCTCGCGGTACGCTGGACCCTGATCGTCGGTCGCACCAGCCGCGCCGTCGAAAACACCACGTCGCCACGCAGCGCCGCCATGGCCGAGAGGTCGACCTCGACCCGTTCGGCTTCGACCACCGGCGGCGCATCCGTCTCTGTCCATTGCGACAGTGTCACGTCGCTCAGGATCGCCCGGAAATTCGGCCAGACCTCGATGCGCGGCGCGCCGTCGATGGTGACCCGGAAACCGCTCCAGGCGCTCATTTCCCACGCGATACGATCGCGTACGATGCGGGTCGAGGCGATCAACGGCAAGGCTGCGACAACCAGCGCGATGACGATGACGGCCGCGCCGATCGCCCATATTCCGCGTCGGATCAAAGGTGATGGCATATCGCCCCGTATGCTTCCATTCCGACAAAATCGCCCGACGGGTGTAACCGACGGCTGACGCATTTCAAGTCTTTATGGCCCGGCGATGGCATTTGCGCACACCCTGACCGGCACGGTCCAACAAAATCTTGCTCTGCTGCATCGCGATATGCATAAGCGATACAGGCTGCGGAGGAACAATGATGGCTGACGACGCACCGCTCTGGATCCCGACGCAAGAGCAGATCGACGCGGCGCCGATGACCGCCTTCATGAACGCCGCGGCGAGTATGGCCGGCGAGGTTTTCTCCTCCTATACCGACCTGCATCGCTGGTCGATCGATGACCGCGAGACCTTCTGGGGCCTGGTCTGGGACTTTTGTGGCATCGTCGGCGATAGGGGCGAACGCGTGCTGGTCGATGGCGACAAGATGCCCGGCGCGACCTTCTTCCCTGACGCGAAGCTGAACTTCGCCGAGAATCTCCTCAAGAAAACCGGGCCTGGCGACGCAATCGTCTTTCGCGGCGAGGACAAGGTCGAGCGGCGGCTGTCCTGGAACGAACTGCATGCGCTGACCTCGCGCCTGCAGCAGCTTTTCCTGTCGCTCAAGGTGAAGAAAGGCGACCGCATCGCCGCGATGATGCCCAACATGCCGGAGACTGTTGCGGCGATGCTGGCGGCCGCCTCGATCGGCGCCGTCTGGTCGTCCTGCTCCCCGGATTTCGGTGAGCAGGGGGTGCTTGACCGGTTCGGCCAGATCGAGCCTGTCATATTCATCGCGCCGGACGGTTACTGGTACAATGGCAAGGCGATCGAAGTCGCCGACAAGATCGCGGCCGTGGCGGGCAAGCTCGCCACCGTGCGCAAGGTCCTGATCGTCGATTATCTCGGCACCTCGTTCGACGTCGCGGCGACCATCGGCAAGGCGGCCGCGCTGGAAGATGCGCTGTCACCCTTCGCCGCTAAGTCCGTCGCCTTCGAAAGGCTGCCGTTTTCGCATCCGCTCTACATCCTGTTTTCGTCAGGCACCACCGGCATCCCCAAATGCATCGTCCATTCGGCCGGGGGCACGCTGATCCAGCACGTTAAGGAAGAACGGCTGCATGCCGGCCTGCTCGACGGCGACCGCTTCTTCTATTTTACCACCTGCGGCTGGATGATGTGGAACTGGCTGGTGTCGGGCCTGGCATCGGGCGCCACCTTGCTGCTCTATGACGGCTCGCCGTTCTACCCGGACGGCAATGCGCTGTTCGACTTCGCCGACGCCGAAAAGATGACCTATTTCGGCACCTCGGCCAAATTCATCGATTCCGTGCGCAAGGCCGGCCTGAAGCCGATCCGCACGCATGATCTTTCCAGCGTGCGCACCATCTCCTCGACCGGCTCGCCGCTATCGCCGGAAGATTTCCGCTTCGTCTATGACGGCATCAAGAGGGACGTGCATCTGGCTTCGATTTCCGGCGGCACCGATATCGTCTCCTGCTTCGTGCTCGGCGTGCCGATCGAACCGGTATGGACCGGCGAGATCCAGGGGCCCGGCCTCGGCCTTGCCGTCGATGTCTGGGACGATGACGGCCGGCCGCTCCGCCAGGAGAAGGGCGAGCTCGTCTGCACCAAGGCGTTTCCGGCGATGCCGATCGGCTTCTGGAACGACCCTGACGGCAGGAAATACAAAGCCGCCTATTTCGAACGTTTCGACAATGTCTGGTGCCACGGCGATTTCGCCGAATGGACCGCCCACGGCGGCCTGATCATCCATGGCCGTTCCGACGCCACGCTCAACCCGGGCGGTGTCAGGATCGGCACAGCGGAGATCTACAATCAGGTCGAGCAAATGCCGGAAATCCTCGAAGCACTATGCATCGGCCAGGATTTCGACAATGACGTTCGTGTCGTGCTGTTCGTGCGGCTGGCGGCCGGCGTCGAGCTCGATGCCGAGCTGGAAAAACGCATCCGCGCGAAAATCCGCACCGGGGCGAGCCCGCGCCACGTGCCGGCCAAGATCGTCGCCGTCGCCGATATTCCGCGGACCAAATCGGGCAAGATCACCGAGCTCGCGGTACGCGACATGGTCCATGGCCGCGCCATCAAGAACAAGGAAGCGCTCGCCAATCCCGAAGCGCTCGAGCTCTTCCGCAACCTGCCGCAGCTTGCCGACTGACCCTGGCGTCCAAGGTGGAGCCCGTTTTGAGGTCTCCGATATCGTTAACGAATTATCTCTTCGGAATTTACCTAGATTTCATGAGTGGTACACATTGGTAAATTTTCCGGCGTGGCGGTAAGGATTTGTTAAGGCCCGGCATCGATAGTCGTGCGTAACTTGAGGGAGAAATCCCGTCCTCCAGCCCCAGAGGATCTGATTCGCTCAAGCCCCGTTGTGACAGCAATTCTATCATTCAAGGCGTCCTGTTGGACGCCTTTTTTCTTTGCGCAACCATAGCTAACCGGCGAGCACGCGGGTCGAGGGAAAGGCGACTTCGACCAGGGTTCCCTCGCCGGGCGTCGAGTTGATGGTGAACCGGGCCCGGTTCGCTTCGACCATCGCCTTGGTCAGCGGCAGCCCGAGACCGGTGCCGTCGCCTCGGCCGCGCTTCAGCGCATTGATTTGCTTGAACGGCTTCAGCGCCTGCTCGATCTCGGACTGGCTCATGCCGATGCCGGTATCGCGCACGCGCATGACGACATCGCCGGAGATCTCGTAGGCCGTCGACACGATCACCTGGCCGCCGGCCTGCGTGTAGCGGACGGCGTTCGACAGGATGTTGAGCGCGATCTGCCGCACGCTGCGCAGATCGGCCACCACTTCCGGCAGCCGCGAGGCGAAGCTGGAGCGGATGATGACGCGTTCCCGGTTGGCTTGCGGCTGCATCATCGCCACGGTTTCGGCCAGCGTGTCGTTGAGCGACACCGCCTCGTAGGCCATCTCCTGCTGGCCGGCCTCGATTTTCGAAATGTCGAGCAGGTCGTTGACCAGATCGAGCACGTGGTTGCCCGAACGATTGATGTCGCGCAGATAGTCGCGATAGCGGTCATTGGCCACCGGCCCGAATTTCTCGTCGACCATCAGCTCGGAAAAGCCAATGATGGCGTTGAGCGGCGTGCGGATCTCATGGCTGATGCGGGCCAGAAAATCGGTCTTCTGCGACGAGGCGCGTTCGGCGACCGCGCGCGCCTGGGTCAGGTCCTCTTCGGCGCGCTTCCACTGGGTGATATCGCGCACCACCGCACAGAAGCCGCTGTCGTTGGGCAGCCTGCCGATGGTCATGAACAGCGGAATGAAGCGCCCCTGCGCCTCGCGTCCGATCACCTCGCGGCCATCGTTCATCACGCTTGCAACGCCGGGCTCCGACAAGCCCTCGAGATAGTCACGCGCCGCGCGCTGGCTTTCGATCGCGAACAGCGAGACGAACGGTTTGCCGGTCACCTCGTCGCTGTCGAAGCCGAACAGCGCCTCCGCCGGACGGCTAATTGAACGGATCGTTCCGTTACGGCCGATCAGCACGACGCCGTCGGTGGCGGTGTCGATGATGGTGCGCATTTCGGCAATGCGTGCCTTGAGCTCGGAAACATCCGGCTGCGTCTGGTCGTCGGCGGCGCCATGTGGAATGGCTGCTGCCTCGTCGTCGCCGGAACGGCGTACGACCAGCATCAGCGCCTTGCCGTTTCCCCAGGGGACGGAGCGTAAAATCGCGTCGATCGGAAACTCCTGACCGTCGCGCGTCTTCAGCCGCAGAGCGCGGTCGCCGCCGTCGGAACTGCCGTCGTCCGCATAGGGGTCGGCAAACAGCGCGCCGAGCCCGCCGGCCTCGTCCAGGTCATTGAGCGTTGCATAGCCGGTCAAGCCGAGGAATTCGTCGTTCGCGTAATGCAGCTGGTCGCCGGAATGGATAAGCACCGGCACTGGCAGCTTGCCGAGGATCGAGGTATCCGGCCCCTTGTTGTCCTCTCCGGCAAACGCCGACGGCACGAAGCCGTCGAGTTTGAGCGGTGGTGCCTGCGGCCGCTCGCTGGGCGGCACCTGGCCGGCAATTTCGGCTGCGGCTGCGCCATCCTCGGACCAATCCTCGCTGTCCTCGGCGTCACGGAAATCTTCGGCCGTCATGCTGTCGTCGTCATCCCGCGGCGCTTCGGCGACGATCGTTCGACGGTTCGTGCTGGGCTCAACGCCTTCCTGTGCTTCATCGCTTGGTTCGCGGTCGGCATAGTCGAGCAGCGATCCGGAAACAGGGCGTATGACGGGTTCGCCGGCTTGCACCTCTGCTTCCGCCTCATCGGGCTGCTCGCCGTCGAGCCGGGCAAGATCCTTCCGGTCCTCGGCATCGGCCTCGGGCGGTTCGGCGGCAGCAGCCTCGCTTTCCGGAGCTGGCGCCGGCATCTCACCCTTGTCCGTCGGGCCGGCTTCTTTCAGCTTTGGCTCGTCGGCCTTGCCGGCTGCCTCGACTTTCTCAACCGGCTTCTGCTTTCCGGCGCTGGGCTGTTCTTCGGCCGGGGTGCTGTCCTTCTTGAGACGCTCGCCAATCTCGCGAAACGCGCTGCGTTCCAGCGTTGACAGGCCCTTGTCGTTGGCCGGCTGCCGATGCTCGGCCAGCCGGATCACCTTGTCGGCGAAGCGCCGCTCGGGCTTTGGCACGATGGTCAATGCAGGCACTTCGCCCCTGAACGGATCGGCGGGTTTAGGTGTCTCGGGGAGAGGTTCGACGGCTTTCGGCCCGATGGTCGCGGCAGGTTTCTCCTCGGCGACAAGGGCCATGCCGACGGCATCGGGATCGGCCACCGCATCGCCGCTCCTGGCCACGCCGAAACCGCGAAAACCTTCGAAAACGCGGCTGCGGCTGTAAACCGGGAGCGCCGCCAGATCGACGGGTATCTTCAGATCGGTGCCGGCGACCGGCCACAGCACGGAGCGGCCGGACCAGGTGTCGCGCCGTTCGAGCAGGCCGGCAATCTCGCCAGAAGCATCGAGGCCATAGGCGGCCGAAACATCCTCGAAGCGGCGGCCGATCACGTCGGCGGCAGACTTGCCGACGAGTTCGGCAAATTCCGGCGACAGGGCACTGAACCGGCCCTCCGCGTCGGTACGCCAGACGAAACGCATGGGCGCGGCGGTGCGATCGATCGCCGAAGCGCGGTGTTCTGCCGGGGAGGCGGCTTTGGTGGCTTTTGCGGCACTTTCCGGCGAAGTATCCGCGCCGGCCTGCGAAGCGTCCGGGCTGGTCTCGACTTTGCCGGACGCAGCTGCCCCGGGCGGGACCTGCGCGCCGTCGCCGGCATTGAAGTACCAATGGTCATGCTGCGTCGGCGCTTCGCCAACCGTGCGTTGATCGTCGGCAGCGTCGACAGGTTCGTGCTGCGCCGACGCCGAAGTGCCTTCCATCGCTGCAAGGTCGATCTCCGCCGCGCCGGTGCCGGCGATTGGCTGCTCGTTGTCCTGATCCGTTGGCTGGGGAAGATCGCCACCGCTCGGTGCCGGTGCTGCCTCGGTTTCCGCGCTGGCGCGCTCGCCATCAGGGGCCTCGCCGTCAAGCCGGTCCTCGTCGATCACCACCAGCAGGTGCCGCTCGTCCGTCAGCCGGGCAAGGCCCGCCGGATAGGAGCTGGATCCACCCGGAACCAGGCGCTTGACGATGCGGTCGCTCTCGTTCGCCACGTCGGCGACAAGCGCGGCCAGCGTCTCGGGCCGGATGCCGAGCGCCGAAAAGCCGTCCGATGCGGCGTCGATATTGCCCTTGGCGTCGACAAAGGCGATGTAGTGGCCGTCTTCGGTAAAGCCACCGATGGCGCGATCGGCGATCTCGGCCGCGCTGCGCGAGCCGGTCTGCGCCGCCGGCAGCGCCAGCATGATTGCTTCCTCGCCATCGGGCATGGTCACCGCGCTGGCCAGGAAGCCGACCGCGCGGCTGGTCAGGCCGGTCGCCAGCCGGACCGTGATGGCACGGTCGCGGCCGATCCGCGGAAAGCCGCTGGTCGCCATGATCTGGCGCCTGGCGATCAGCGGCAAACCTGCCGAGGCGCCGATGATCGCACCGATGTCGGGATAGCCGAATACCGCTGCGCCGGGGCCGTTGGCCCAGATCACCTGCTCGAGATCTGCCGACAGAATGGCGATCGCGTCGCCTGCGGCGAAGCGCAGGCGGACGGCGTCGAGCACGGCGACATCGAGGAAGGAGTAGTTTTCAGCCGGCATGCGCTTGGCGACCCTCACAGAGCGGGCAATTTGCGGTTAACGCTTTGTTAATAAAAGCCGACGGCGCGAAGGTCCACAAGTCATAGCGTGCAACCAATGGAATCTCTAGGCGCGTGGTTAACGCCACGAACAAACAATTTATGGTGCGATGCAACAAACATGTTGCATCGCACAAAAATTGCCTTTATATTGCCATGATACATGAACGAGACGGCTTTTCGTCAAAGTCGCTGCCGCTGAAAAGGATGGAAAATGTCCAGGACCAAGACCGCTGAAACGATTGAAAACGTTGAATTCCCGAGCTTCGACGCTTCCAAGGCCACCGACCAGATCCGTGCCTTCGCCGAAAAGGGCGTCGAGCAGTCGAAAGAGGCCTATGCCAAGCTGAAGACCGGCGCCGAGGAGACCCAGAAGGCTCTGGAGTCGACCTACGAGACCGCCAAGACCGCTTCCAGCGAGCTGTCGCTCAAGACCATCGCCGCCCTGCGCGCCAATGCCGAAGCCGGCTTCTCGCATTTCGAAGCCCTGATCGGCGCCAAGTCGCTGTCGGAAGTCGTCGAACTGCAGACCGCGTTCCTGCGCAAAGGCGTCGAAATGACCGTCGAGCAGGCCAAGGACTTCCAGGCGGTTGCTGCCAAGGCGGCCGAGGACGTATCCAAGCCGATCAAGACCGCCTTCGAGAAGGCCGTGAAAGAAATCAAGATCGCCTAATATTTGCGCACAAATTGACGATGCATCAAAAGGTCGCATTTCGTCAGACAAATAGGTGTGCGATATAGTGGTTTAAGTGAATACCCGGCGGGTGGAACCTCCTCCCTCTGCTCACCGGGATGACCAGCCAGCACCTCCTCCCGCTGGCTCGTAACAGGAAAAGGCCGGCACCTCCTCCCGCCGGCCTTTTTCTTTGTCCGGCGAAAATGATGCGATGCCGGAGCGATCTTTTGCTTTGCCAAAAGCCTTGAATTAAACTCCGATAGCCCGTATGGACGCATCGCCGAACGACAGAGCGGGTCCCGGAGAATGAACGTTCCGTCTGGATCTCGCTCGGGCAAGTGTGCCGTTGTAGCTCAGATGGTTAGAGCGCCGGATTGTGGATCCGGAGGTCGCTGGTTCGATCCCAGCCAACGGTACCATTCAGCTCAGCCAGGTTTCTGAGCAATAGCACCAAGCGATCTCTACGATCCCGTAGCGCTCACCCACGGTCCCGCGCCTGGCGCGCACCGTGCAGGTGATCCACGAGCGCTCGCAGGTTCGGCGCGATATTCCGTCGGCTGGGAAAATAAAGATAGAAACCCGCAAACGGCGAAAAATAGCCGTCGAGGATTGGCACGAGCTCGCCGCGGTCGATCCAGGGGCGGAATGTGTCCGCCATGCCGAACGTGATCCCGGCGCCTGCAACGGCCAGCCGGATCATCAGCCACATATCATTGGTCGTGATCTCGGGCGCAACCGCCACATCGAACTCGCGCCCGTCCTCGCCAAACTCCCACCGGTAGGGCGAAACTCCAGGCGCCGGCCGCCAGCCGATACAGCGATGCGCCACAAGCTCGCGCGGATGGGCGGGTGCGCCGAACTTTTCGAGATAGCGCGGGGCGCAGACGGCCATCTGTCGCTGATCGCCTGAGACGGGCACGGCAATCATGTCCTGCTCGATCACTTCGCCGAGCCTCACTCCCGCATCATAACCTTCGGCGACGATGTCGAATTCCTCGTCGGTGACGACAATATCCAGATGCACCTCGGGAAACCTTTCTGCAAAGGACGCCAGCAACGGTCCTGACAGAAAGGCCTCTGCGATCGACGAAACTGCGATCCGCAGGCGGCCGCGCGGGCGGTCCAGAAACTCCGTGGTGGCTTCGATTGCCGCGTTCACGTCGGCGATCGCCGGTGCGACGCTCGCCAGCAGGCGCTCGCCCGCTTCCGTCAGGTTGACGCTGCGTGTCGTGCGCTGCAGCAAAGCGATGCCAAGGCGCTGTTCAAGCCTGAGGATGCTCTGGCTGACCGCTGAGCGCGTCACGCCCAGCCGGTCTGCCGCAGCGCGAAAATTGCGTTCCTCGGCCACCGCGACGAAGACGGCAATTGCATTGAGATCGATGTCCACTGGTTAGTAAAACTTACCATCGAGGTTAACAGCGGGCGGGTTATCGCGACAATGCCATGGCTCTATCTCTGTCGCAACGGCAAGAAGGCTTGATCCTCCCGATCCAAGCCGAAGCCGGCCGACAAAGGAGATATCCCATGACATCACTGCCTTCCTCCTGGGACCTGGATGGAAAAGTCGCCCTCGTGACGGGCGCGGCACGCGGCATCGGCCGCTGCACGGCGGAACTGCTGCGGGCGCGGGGCGCCCGGATCGTCGCAAGCGATCTCAGCAACAGCGTACGCGAATTGGAAGCCGAGGATGTGGCGATCTTGGTCGGCGATGTCGCCGACGAGGCTCTGGCCAGACGCTCGGTCGAACTCGCGGCGAAGCGCTTCGGGCGATTGGACATCGTCGTGAACAATGCCGGTCGCACGCTCAACAAGCGTCTGACGGAGACCTCGGTCGACGACTATGACCGCATCCTGCAGATCAATGCGCGCGGCAGCTTCGTCACCGCCCGTGCCGCAGTGGAATTGATGGTCGCTGGTGGAGGCGGCGCGGTCGTCAATGTCTCGTCGATCTCGGCGGTCGCGGCCTTCGAGACGCAGGCGGCCTATGCCTCCTCCAAGGCAGCTGTCGCACAGCTGACCAAGGTGATCGCGATCGAATATGGGCGCATGGGCATTCGCTGCAACGCCGTTGCCCCTGGCGTGATCGAAACCGACATCATGGAAGGCGTGGTGGAGAATGGCCGGGAGATGCTGCGCAGCTTCGGCGATGCGCATCCGATCGGCCGGATCGGCCAGCCGCAAGAAGTTGCCGAGGCCATCGCCTTCCTGGCCTCGCCGGCGTCCAGTTTCATCACCGGGGCCTTGCTTCTGGTCGATGGCGGCTACACCGCCCAGTGAGTCCCCAATAGAGCCGGCGCACCGCGGGAGCTCACCCGCACGCCGTCTCGTCACATCGTGAAAATAATCACAAACAAAAGGATCATCTCGATGACCATGAACAAAGTTGTTCTGATCACCGGTGCCTCCAGCGGCATCGGTGCTGGCATTGCCCGTGAGCTTGGCGCGGCAGGTGCGAAGCTGATGCTCGGCGCGCGGCGCACCGACCGCCTTGAAGCGCTTGCGGCCGAAATCGAGGCGGCTGGTGGAACGGTTCGCGTGCGAGCGCTCGACGTCACCAGGAGGGAGGATGTCTCAGCATTCGCCGACGCCGCCCGGGCCGAATGGGGCCAGGTCGATGTCATCGTCAACAATGCGGGCGTCATGCCGCTGTCGGCCATGGCAGCCATGAAGGTCGACGAGTGGGAGCTGATGGTGGACGTCAACATCAAGGGTGTTCTGTACGGCATCGCAGCGGTTCTGCCTGAGATGACGGCACGCGGCTCCGGTCACATCATCAATATCGGGTCCATTGGCGCACTGGCCGTCTCGCCCACGGCGGCTGTCTATTGTGCAACGAAATACGCTGTCCGCGCGATTTCCGATGGGCTCCGCCAGGAGAGTGACGATATCCGCGTAACCTGCATTCATCCGGGCGTGGTGGAAAGCGAGCTGGCGAATACGATCTCCGACGACGCCGCTGCTGCCGCCATGAAAACCTGGCGTGCTATTGCCCTGCAACCCGATGCCATCGCCAGGGCAGTGCGCTACGCAATCGAACAGCCCGACGATGTCGACGTCAACGAGATCGTCGTGCGTCCGACGAAGGCGGCGCATTGATGCGATCCACTTTGGCCGCAGTGCTTGCGGGTATTGCCGTTGCTGTAGCTCCAACCGGCCTGCCCCTTCCTTCAATGCCAATCCTTGCGGGGAAACCAATGACGCACCAAGATCACCCCTATGTCGGAATGTGGGTCACCGAGGATCGCCATCAGGCACGAACTCCTGCCGAACGGCCGTTATGACGAAGCGCGCGGCGACCGCGAGAGCGCCTATCGGGGACGCTATGAAGTGCAGGGCAACCACATAGAATACTGGGACGATACGGGCTTCACCGCGGATGGTGAGTTCGTCGAAGGCGTCCTCTATCATGGCGGCATGATCCTTTATCGCCAGCGGTAGAGAGCCGCCCTGAGACAAGCACTTCAGGGTTCCACAAGACGCTACTGCATGCCTTGCATGAGGCGCTCGGCAGCTTGCACTGCAAGGCCCGTCACACCACATATCTCCCAGCAAGCGCGGCGGAAAGAAGCAGGACCGCGAGCAGAGTCGACATTGCAAATGGTTGTCACTATATAGCGGCGGCTTTGACGGCTCGCCTTTTACGTCGTGCCAGCGAGAGCGCGGTAAATGTGCTAGCTATTGTGACATCTATTGTGATCTAAAACGGCTTGAAAACCGAAAAAAAGCAAATAGAAACAATAGCGCGAGTCGAAAGTTTCGTCGAGAGAATCAGTCCTCAAGAACTAGAACGTGCTCCTTGAACCCTCCATTCCCTTCGGCTCTGTGGACCTCGGACAAGTTCGGCTTGCCGGGCGAAGCCGACTCGGCGCGAATGGCAGCACGCATCTTTTCGAAGATGCCGACGTTTATGATTACCAACCGGCATAGCCGCTAGGGAAACAGCAGTATGAGTGAACACGCAATCGAGTTCCTGCGCGGGTGGATTGGCGAAAAAGTCCACTGCCAGCCCTCGCCAGCCAGGATCGAGAAGCAGGCCGAGACCCTCGCCAGGGAATGTGCGGCCAAGGCCGCCGAAGCCGGCATACCCCTGGAGGATATTCAGGAAGAAGTCGGCGACATCCAGGAGCTCATTGCTTCGAGGCTCGAAGAGGCGGCCGAGGCCGAGCAGGACGAGCTGCATTCGAACAAGCCTGCTGGCTGAAGGATCGCCCCGGCTGAACCCTGCCGGGCCATCAACGCCTGTCTGATGCAGTTGCGCGAGCGTATCACCGCGCAAGCTTGCCAAATCTCTCCTCGAGCCATGCTTTCGGCAACGTCGGCACGAAATTGCCGTCGCGCCCGGTCATGTCTTCATTGGCGACCAGAGCGTTGAGGATTGCTTCCTCCACGCTCTGAACCACGGCGTCGAAGAACGGGTTGATGTCGGCATCCGGTATATAGCCGGCGCTGGCCAATTTGCCGGCTGCACCGTGCGCCGCATCGGCATTGGCCGTGCTGAAGGCCAGAAAAATATCGCCGGACGAATTGTATCCATAGCCGCCGGTCAGCGCGACGCCGAGCGGCACGCGTTTCGCCAGCCGTTTCATCTGATGCGGCATGAATGGCGCATCAGTGGCGACGATCGCGATGATCGAGCTCTTTTCCGCTCGCGGCGTGTTGTCCCGGATCGCCGGTTCGGCGAGTTCCGCTCCGGCCCTGATGCCACGGATCACGAGGTTTCGCCGTGCACCGAAATTCGACTGGACAAAGCAGCCGATCGTAAAACGCTCTCCGTTCCACTCGACGCTGCGCGAAGATGTGCCCGATCCCGCCTTGAAGCCGAAGGTGATCATCCCGGTGCCGCCGCCGACGCTACCCTCTTCGATCGGCCCGGTTTCGGCCGTTTCGAGCGCGGAAAACACGTGCTCGAAGCTCACATGATGGCCGTTGATATCGTTCAGGAAGCCATCATAAGTCTCGCCCGCCACCGGCAGCGCCCAGGCGCTGTCGAGCGCCTGCGGCAGCACCGTCTGCATCCAGCGCAGCGTAGCGTCGCGGCTGACGCCGCAGGAATGCGTGTTGGTGATGGTGATGGGAAGATTGAACGCTCCGAGCTCCTCTATCAGATGCGAGCCGGTCAGTTCGCCATTGCCATTGGCGCTGAACACGCCGGCGAATGCCGGGACGGCCAACTCGTCTCTGGGCCGTGGCAGGATAGCGGTCACGCCGGTGCGTACCGGACCCTTGCCGACGACAAGCGGCCCGTCCCCTGAGACCAGCGTCATATAGCCGACCGTCACGCCGGGCACATCGGTGATGGCATTGAAGCGGCCTGGCATGCCATCGAATGGGATCGCGAAGGCACGGGCGCGCAGTTTGCCCGAGGGCGTCGCAAGATGCGGGTCGGTCATTTCACCCTCAAAAAGTCTTGGTCTTCCTCAGAAAAGCGAACCTTGGCCGCCCGGCGCCTTGAGCTTGGCCGCGGGCTTGGCAACCGTCTTCGGCCGCGCCGTGCCACTGATGGCTACTGCATCGGCGGTGCCGTCGGCAAACTCCAGCGAAAGCGCCATTCCCGACACGACTTCCGCCGCATGCTTGATCACCGCGCCGTCCGCATCCTTGACCAGCGCGAAGCCTCGCGCCAGCACGGCCTTGTGCGAGAGCGTCGCCAGCAGCCGGTCGGCCTGCGTCAGTTTTCCACGCAGCCGGTCCAGCCGCCGCGAAATCGCCTGGTCCTGCCGCCGTGTCAGTGCCAGCAAGGCATCGCCTTGCAGTTTCTGCCGTCTGGCGATCGGCGCCGGTGACAGTCTCGCGGCCGTGCGCGAAAACCGCGCCCGACGCTCGCGCACGATGGCAAAGAACGCCGCTTGCGCACGGGCGAGGTCGCGGCGGGTCAGCGTGCGGGCTTCGTTCATGCGTCGCGACAAGGTGGCCGGCGTCAGCCGCTGCCCCAGAAGCCTGCCCCGCTTTCGCTCGACGCTGACCGACAGCGCCCGGCCGAGCCGGCTCGTCGCCTCGTCGAAGCGCCGCCGCGGCAGCGCCAGCAACTGGTCGGGCGAGGGCAGCGCACGGGCGGCCGCGCGCGCCGCCTGCCGCTTGCGTTCGAAATTGCGCGACAGTGCGGTCTTCAACCGCGCGCCAAGGCCGGCAAGCGTCGCTTCGAGGTCGACTTTGACCGGCACGGCGATCTCGGCGGCGCCTGTCGGCGTCGGCGCCCGCACATCCGCAGCCAGATCGATCAGCGTCCAGTCGGTCTCGTGGCCGACGGCCGAAATCACCGGAATGCCCGAAGCGGCGACGGACCGGGCGAGCGCTTCGTCGTTGAAGCCCCACAGATCCTCCAGACTGCCGCCGCCGCGCGCCACGATCAACAGATCGGGCCGCGCGATGGCGCCGTCCCACGGCAGTGCGTTGAAGCCGTTGACGGCAGCGGTCACCTCCGCACCCGCCGTCTCGCCCTGCACCCGCACCGGCCAGACCAGCACGTGCAGCGGAAACCGGTCCTTGATGCGGTGGATGATGTCGCGGATGACGGCGCCTGTCGGCGAGGTGACGACGCCGATGACGCATGGCATGAATGGCAGCCGCCGCTTGCGCGCCGCGTCGAACAGGCCTTCGGCCTGCAGCCGGCGCTTGCGCTCGTCCAGCAGCGCCATCAGCGCACCGGCACCGGCCGGCTCGAGATTGTCGATGACGATCTGGTAGGTGGATTTTCCGGGATAGGTGGTGAGCCGGCCAGTGGCGATCACCTCCATGCCTTCCTCGGGACGGAATTTCAGCCGGCTCATCGTGGTCTTCCACACCACGGCGTCGAGCCGCGCGCGATCGTCCTTCAGGCAGAAATAGGCATGGCCGGAGGAATGCGGTCCGCGATAGCCGGAAATCTCGCCGCGCACCCGTACATTGCCGAAGACGTCTTCGACCGTGCGCTTCAGCGCGCCGGAAATCTCGCTCACCGTGTATTCGGTGGCGTTGGTGCGTGATTCGGATGCTGCGTCGCTCATCGGCCGATTGGGGGACGGTTGTTGGCCGCCGTCAAGGCGGCCGTGTTCGATGTTCGCCCCAATCGCGCGATCCTTCACCAGCCCGGCAGGATCTGGTTCGGCTTGGTCCGCTTCATCTTGGCGAAGGCTAGCGCGGCGAAATCGAACGTCCCGGTCTCCTCGCCGAGCGGCACCGAAATGTTGTCCAGGCTTTCCGAAATGTGGCGCGCGAGCGCATCGACGATCTCCGGCCGCGAGGTCTGGCCGCGCATGATGCCGATGCGGCAATCGGGCAGGGCGCCGAAACCGTCGGCCTCGCCCAGCACCCGCATGCCGGGCCTGAGCGCGCATTCCGGCAGCACCGAGATCGCCAGGCCGGAAAGCACCGCGGCGGCGATGACGGTAGCCGAGAAGCTGGTGAACAGGATGCGGTAGTCGCGGTTCTGCTGGTCGAGCACGTCGGCGGCGGCCCGCCGCCAGATGCAGTTCGGCCGGCCGAAGGCCATCGGCAGGATCGGCTGCTCATGCGTCGCATGGTTGGCCGAGGTAACCCACAGCAGCGGTTCGCGCCGCACCACTTCCGATTGGCCGCGCGCGTCATTGTGCGTCACCAGCGCCAGGTCGAGATTGCCGCGCTTGATGTGTTCGACCAGTCCCGGCGTCGGTTCGCAGATAACGGTCAGTTCGACATGCGGGTTGGAACGGGCAAACCGCGCCATGATCTCGGGCAGGAAGCGATCGGCATAGTCGTCCGGCGTGCCGATGCGGATGGTGCCTTCGAGCCGGCGGTCGTCGAAGGCGGCCAGTGTTTCCTTGTTGAGATAGAGCAGCCGCCTTGCGTAGGAGAGCAGCCGGTCGCCTTCCTCGGTCAGCCTGTTGGTGCGGCCGTCTTTTTCGAACAGCGGCTTGCCGATCCGTTCCTCCAGCCGCCGCATTTGCATCGACACCGCAGACTGGGTGCGATGCACCGCTTCCGCCGCGCGGGTAAAGCTGCCGGTGTCGACAATCGAGATGAAGGTCTGCAACTGATCGAGATCGAGCGGCGCTTTCATTGGCCTAATCCATCATTGATGCTGATGCTAAAGATTAGAAACATTCGTTGGATTAATCAATCGCGCCGTGGCAAATTCCGACCGTCCACATGAAGCCGATGCATGTCGCCCAAAAGTGGTCACCGGTTATGGGGCAACGACATGCATCATCTTAGATGAATCGAAGCCGGAACGGCCGCTGTCGCCAGCGCCCGATCGACCGGTTTCGCCCGTTGAAGGAGACCGACATGGCTACGTTTGATTTCGCTACCGAGACCTCGCGCATCACTTCGCGTCCGGCCGTTGCGACGCGCGTGGCCAATGCCGCTGCCAATGTTTACCGCGCCTGGAAGAACCGCCGCGCCTTTTATCGCCTCGGCGAGATGTCGGATGCCGAGCTCGCCGACATCGGCCTGACCCGCGCCGACCTGCATGTCGCTGTCGGTGTACCCTTTGGCCGCGATCCGACCGAGAGGCTTCGCGTCATCGCCATCGAACGCGCCGAAACGATCGAGGACATTGCCCGCAAGGTGGTGTAATCGCGTCGTTTCGCCGTTCGGGCGCGTTAAACCTTTTGAGGCACGACGCCACCAAGTTACACAGGCTCCCCACTCCCTGCCGGATCCCCCCGGCCAGCCTGCGCGCTGCCCGGTCCTCCCAGGACCGGGCATTTTTCCTCTGCTTCGTCATCCTTGGGCGTAACGACGCGAAGCGGAGTGCAGACCCAAGGATCCATATGTGGACGGCCCCCTGCTTGCAAGGTGTGGCTCAGGTCTGATCGGATCGCTTGCATCCATATGTCCGG
>NZ_JBVVQI010000019.1:0-132727 GCF_055811495.1 Mesorhizobium sp. WSM4830
TGATCCCCTGATCAGCTTGCCAGCCGTGGCGCGCTGATCAGCCCGGCCCATGCCGGAGAGCACGGCGACCAATGCCGCCAGCTACACCACTCCCTGGGACACGATCCGAACGGCCGACGGGATTGCTCCTCACGCGAAGCGGAATTCACGCTTCAACGGCGTTCCGCGTTGAACAATTCCCGCCGGTGTCGGGCATGCGACATAGCAGTGTTGGACCGATCATGTTGTCTTGAAAGGATTTCGTCTTTGGCACGGTCCATGCGTAGCTGTTCGCGAGCGCGTCCCGGCCTGAAGGAGAAAACAATCCATGATCCAGCACACCGAAAACGCCGTGGCAAAAAGACCGCGCTTTCCCGGGCCGGCTCAAGGCTGGCGCATCAAGTCGGGGCGGGCGGCCGCGCCGGCTCCAAGAAGCGAGCGGGCCGAGTGTGGCGGCGGCAACTCCTTCGGCTAGCCATCATCATGACAGACCGCGCGTGCGCTTTGCGTGATTGCGCTCAGGAGAAGGATCACATCCATGAGGCCCGTTTATCTGGACAACAACGCAACGACACGGGTCGATCCTGAAGTCGTTCAAGCAATGCTGCCGTTTTTTACGGACCAATTCGGCAACCCTTCGTCGAGCCACGATTTTGGTGCTTCCGCCGGGGCGGCGGTGAGAAAGACGCGCCTGCAGGTGCAAACGCTGATCGGCGCGGAGTTCGACGACGAGATCACGTTCACCTCGGGCGGGACGGAAAGCGACAACGCGGCGATACTTTCGGCGCTCGAGGTGATGCCTGAGCGTACTGAGATCGTGACTTCCGCCGTCGAGCATTCGGCCGTGCTGACGCTTTGCGCCCACCTTGAGAAGACGCGCGGCATCAAGGTGCATAGGATCCCGGTGGATCGCCACGGCCGGCTCGACCTCGACAGCTATAAGGCCGCCCTCACCTCGCGCGTGGCGGTCGTCTCGATCATGTCGGCGAACAACGAGACCGGAACGATCTTCCCGGTGGTCGAGCTTGCTGAGTTGGCCAAGGAAGTCGGCGCCCTTTTCCATACCGACGCGGTGCAAGCGGTCGGCAAGCTTGCGATCGACTTGAAATCGGCGGCAATCGATATGCTGTCTCTCTCCGGTCACAAATTACACGGACCGAAAGGGGTCGGCGCACTTTATGTAAAGCGCGGCGTGCACTTCTCTCCGCTGATCAAGGGGGGGCGCCAGGAGGGCAACCGCCGCGCGGGCACGGAGAATACGCCAGGCATCGTCGGCCTCGGCGTGGCAGCCGATCTTGCTTT
This sequence comes from Mesorhizobium sp. WSM4830, assembly GCF_055811495.1. Taxonomy (NCBI): domain Bacteria; kingdom Pseudomonadati; phylum Pseudomonadota; class Alphaproteobacteria; order Hyphomicrobiales; family Phyllobacteriaceae; genus Mesorhizobium; species Mesorhizobium sp. WSM4830. The sequence goes on from NZ_JBVVQI010000019.1 coordinate 1,282, forward strand.
GAAATTCATAGACGACGCGAACACACGGGTAAAGGCGTTGCGCGACCGCCTGGAGAAAGAACTTCTCCAGCGCATCCCACACACCTTCGTCGCCGGCGATTTACTAAAGCGGTTACCGAACACCGCAAACATCGCCTTTGAACATATCGAAGGTGAGGGCATACTGCATTTCCTCAATCGCGAGGGCATCGCCTGCTCCTCCGGCTCTGCTTGCGCGTCCGGCTCGCTGGAGCCGAGCCACGTCTTGGTGGCGATGAATATCCCCAATAGCGCCGCACACGGCGCAATCCGTTTCTCCTTTTCGCGCAACAATGGCGAGGAGGACGTCGACCGGGTGCTCGAGGTCATGCCCGGGATCGTTAAGAAGCTGCGAGACCTTTCCCCGTCTTCGCGAGCTAGGTCAGAGGACTTCAATCGGTTCCAGGTCTGGGCGACCACGCAACCCCGACCGCCGTTTCCGGTCAAGGAAAATGCAATGCGCAGTTGTTTCGCTGAAAATTGTGCCATCGATGTCACCGACATCCTCGCCCGGCTGAAGAGTCTGTCGGCTGCGGAGGAGTTCTTCGCAGTCCTTGGCATCTCTTATGATCCGAAGGTGCTCAATGTCTCACGGCTCCATATCATGAAGCGCATGGGCCAATACCTCGCTGAAGAGGATTTCGCCGGTCTTCCCGACGGGGTGATCGCCGCGCGGGCGCGTGGGACGTTGGAACGCGCCTATGAGGATTTCGCGACATCCTCGCCACTCACGCACCGGGTCTTCAAGGTGCTCGAAGAGCACGATCCGGACAAACCGGCCACTCGGGACCACACCTTTGTCCCGTTCGATTCGATCTTGAGGCGGTTCGGGACAGAATGAGCGCGACACGGTTGCGACGCGACAATGTCGAAAAGCCGACAAATCCGGTCATCACGACGGCACTTTTCGGAAGAAAACAACCCATGTCAAAGGGAACAGAGCAACGCAACACGGTTGGCACGAATGATGCTGCGAAGGAGATGAACGCCAGGGCCGCTTGCGGGTTGGAGCCGAGAAGGACGCAATGCACATTGTAATCTGTATCAAGCAGGTGCCGGACTCCGCGCAGATCCGTGTCCACCCGGTGACGAACACGATCATGCGCCAGGGCGTGCCGACCATCATCAACCCTTACGACCTGTTCGCCCTCGAAGAGGCACTTAGATTGCGCGGCGCCCATGGCGGCGAGATCACCGTGCTTACGATGGGTCCGCCGATGGCAGAAGATTCGCTGCGCAAGGCGCTCACCTATGGCGCCGACCGCGCGGTACTCTTGACGGACCGCTGTTTTGCCGGCTCCGACACGCTGGCGACCTCCTTCGCGCTTTCTCGGGCAATCGTGAGAATTGGCGAGACCTTCGGCGCGCCGGACATCATATTCGCCGGCAAGCAGACGATCGACGGCGATACCGCCCAAGTCGGCCCCGGCATCGCCAAGCGCCTCGGCCTCGTGCAGTTCACCTATGTGGCGAAGATCGCCTCTATCGATCTTGATGCACGCGAGATCACTGTCAAGCGCCGTTCGGAAGGCGGTACACAGATGCTGAGAAGCAGGCTGCCTTGCCTCATCACAATGCTGGAAGGCACCAACGAAATCCGCAGGGGCTCGCTCGACGATGCCATGCGCGCCGCGCGCAGCCACATCGTGAAGTGGAGCGCGGCCGAAGCTGGCATTGAGGACCTCAACAAATGCGGCCTGCGCGGCTCGCCGACGGTCGTCAAGCGCGTTTTCGCCCCTACTACGCGGGCGGAAAAGGCGACGCAGATCGACATGACCGACAAGACGCAGCATGACCTGGCTGACGAACTGATCGCCGCAATCTTCACCCGCCAGCCACCGCTGGAACACGAACTCGCCTTCGACGGCGGCCAGTGACGGCAAGGAGAGAGATGTTGAACGCGAACCGCGAAGCCCCTCCTTCCGCCGGCCGTGCCGGCATCAAGAAGGAATTGCCTGAGCACTTTAGGGACTATCGGCATGTCTGGGTTTTCATCGAACTGGAACGCGGCGAGGTCCATCCCGTCTCCTTCGAACTGCTTGGCGAAGGCCGCAAGCTCGCCGACAAGCTTGGCATCCAGCTTGCGGGAATCGTGCTCGGACCCCCGGGTGAGGCCACCCAGCATGCCGTTGCCGAGGCCTTCGCTTACGGCGCCGACCTTGTCTACCTCGTCGAGGCACCGCTGCTTGCCGACTATCGCAACGAGCCTTTCACCAAGGCGATGTCGGATCTGGTCAATACCCACAAACCGGAGATCCTGCTTCTCGGTGCGACCACGCTCGGCAGGGATCTCGCTGGCTCAGTAGCGACGACCTTGCTGACAGGGCTCACTGCCGACTGTACCGAACTCGATGTGGATGTCGACGGTTCGCTCGCCGCGACCCGTCCGACTTTCGGCGGTTCCTTGCTATGCACGATCTATACGCTCAACTACCGGCCGCAGATGGCTACGGTACGACCGCGGGTTATGGCCATGCCACCGCGGACGGATAAGCCGGTCGGACGAGTCATCCGGCACAAGCTGTCGATGACCGAGGAAGAGATCATCACCAAAGTCCTTGGCTTCAACCTCGATCGCCAATCGGCAAAGGCAAATCTCGCTTACGCCGACATCGTGATTGCCGGAGGCCTCGGCCTCGGCTCAGCGGAGAATTTGCAGCTTGTGAAGAATCTAGCGCGGGCAATCGGCGCCGAATATGGCTGTTCGCGCCCGCTGGTCCAGAAGGGCTGGATGCCGGCCGATCGGCAGGTTGGCCAAACGGGCAAGACCATTCGGCCAAAGCTTTACATAGCGGCCGGGATTTCCGGCGCCATTCAGCATCGGGTTGGCGTGGAGGGGGCTGATCTGATCGTAGCCATCAACACCGACCCGAACGCCCCGATCTTCGACTTTGCCCACCTCGGCATCGTGACCGATGCGATCCGTTTTCTGCCGGCATTGACGGAAGCCTTCACCCGGCGGCTGTCGCCGCACAGCCACGACAAGCTTGCGAGCTAAGGGAGACGGCCATGATCGAGGAAGAATTCGACGCCATCGTCGTCGGGGCCGGTATGTCGGGAAACGCGGCTGCCTACACTATGGCAAGCCAGGGCCTGACGGTGCTGCAGTTGGAGCGCGGCGAGTATCCGGGCTCCAAGAATGTGCAGGGCGCCATCATGTACGCCGACATGTTGGAGCAAATCATCCCGGATTTCCGGAATGATGCGCCTCTGGAGCGGCATCTGGTCGAGCAGCGATTCTGGGTGATGGACGACACCTCCCACACCGGGATGCAGTATCGGTCGGATGATTTCAACGAGGCGAAGCCCAATCGCTACACGATCATCCGCGCCCAATTCGACAAGTGGTTTTCGCGCAAGGTGCGCGCGGCCGGCGCGACGGTTCTGTGTGAGACGACGGTGACCGAACTCGTCCGCAATGCCCAAGGTAAGGTGATCGGCGTGCGCACCGACCGGGCTGGCGGGCCGATCTACGCGGACGTCGTCGTGCTCGCGGAAGGTGTCAACGGACTGCTCGGTACACGGGCCGGCCTGCGCAAGATGCCGAAGCCAGAAAGCGTGGCGCTGGCTGTCAAGGAAATGCACTTCCTACCCGATGAGGTCATTGAGCAGCGGTTCGGCCTCCAGGGCGACGAAGGCTGCGTGATCGAAGCGGCAGGTACGATCTCCCGCAGCATGGCCGGACTTGCCTTCCTCTACACCAACAAGGAGTCAATCTCTCTCGGCATCGGCTGCCTCGTCTCCGATTTCGCCCAGACTATGGAGAGCCCTTACGTCCTCCTCGACGCCTTCAAAAACCATCCTTCGATCCGGCCGCTGATCGCGGGCTCGGAAGTCAAGGAGTATTCCGCCCATCTCATTCCCGAAGGTGGCTACAAGGCAATTCCGCAGCTCTTCGGCGACGGTTGGGTCGCGGTCGGCGATGCCGCCCAACTGAACAACGCTATTCACCGCGAGGGTTCGAACCTTGCGATGACTTCCGGTCGCATCGCGGGCGAGGCAATCATCGAGATCAAGGGCCGCAACCAGCCGATGACCAGGAGGAACCTTGCCCTCTACAAGACTATGCTGGACAAGTCCTTCGTACTCAAAGACCTGATGAAATATAAGGACATGCCGGCCCTGATACACACCAATTCCCGCAATTTCTTCATGACTTACCCGCAGTTGATGTCGCAGGCCGCGCAGAACTTCATGCGAGTCGACGGCACCCCTAAGATCGAGAAGGAAAAGGCGACCACTGCTGCCTTCATCAAGGCGCGTTCGCGCTGGGGGCTGATCAACGATGTGGTCCGCCTGGCACTTGCGTGGCGCTGAAGGAGAAACAGGATGACCATCGCCGTGACGAAGCTACGCGTCGAGGAGAAGCTTTACCAGAATCGCTATCTGGTCGATCCGGGCCGCCCGCATATCAAAGTGCAACCCCACGAGAGGCCGAGCGCGAACCTGCTCGCGCTGACACACATCTGCCCCGCTAAGTGCTATGAGCTGAACGACAAGGGCCAGGTGGAAACCACTCCCGACGGCTGCATGGAATGCGGCACCTGTCGCGTGCTGTGCGAGGCCAGCGGTGAGATCGTGTGGAATTACCCGCGCGGCGGCTTCGGGGTCCTCTTCAAGTTCGGATGACTGGCACAAAGAGCGAGAATGAGAGGTTCGCAATTGCGGTCAACATCCGTCAACATCGTTCGCAATTACCGAAAAGCTGAAAATACTATGTTTCTTTACTCAAAATACAAGAAAGGGCTCGGGAGGAGCACCTTGGACAACCCTTGAGGTGTTTGCATGGCTCACATGCTTCGAGATCAGGTCGGTGAAATTGCATCTCGGAACACCCCGCCTGAACCTGCGGTCGAAGCAGTGCGCAATGCGGACAGCTTGCTCAGGGGAATCTACGAGATATCCAAGCTTCTGACTGCCCCGGCCCGGCTGGAGATTACGCTTGCCAATGTCGCGAATGTCCTCTCCTCGTTTGTGCAAATGCGTCGTGGTGCAATCGTCGTCCTGGACGCTGAAGGTCAGCCGCAGATTAGCGCAACTAGCGGCGGCACTGTGCCTCAATCAGGCGCCGGCAGCGTCGTACCCCAGGCCGTAATAGACAAGATCGTCGCTACCGGAGTGCCGATCGTCATACAAGACACACGCACGTCTGAGCTATTTCAGGCTGATCCTCAATCGAGCAGCGATACGACCGCAACTGCCTTTATCGGTGTCCCGCTAAAGGCAGAGGAAAAGATCTTCGGGGCACTGTCGATTGACCGCGTCAGGAACGGTACCACCAGGTTCTGCTACGAGGAGGACTTACGCTTCCTGGCCATGGTCGCCAATCTGGTCGGCCGGACCATCCGCCTCCATCGCACTTTAAGCACAGCTCGTCAGCCACTTATCGAGCAACCGAGACCAGAGGAGTCGCTCGACGAGGATAGGACCCGTTCGGCCCCGCGTCCGCATGTCAAGATCGACGGAATCATTGGAGAAAGTCCCGCACTCAAGCAGGTGCTCGAGATCGTCTCGGTCGTGGCCAGGACCAATTCCACCGTGCTTCTGCGAGGCGAAAGCGGTACCGGCAAGGAGTTCTTTGCACAGGCCATCCATAAGCTTTCACATCGAAGTGAGAAATCCTTCGTCAAATTGAACTGCGCCGCACTGCCCGAAAGTGTTTTGGAATCGGAGCTCTTCGGGCACGAGAAGGGCGCCTTCACCGGGGCTATCCTGCAGCGCGCCGGCCGGTTCGAATTGGCGAATGGCGGAACCCTGCTGCTTGATGAAATCGGCGAGATTTCGCCTGCCTTTCAAGCCAAGCTGTTGCGCGTCTTGCAGGAAGGAGAACTGGAGAGAGTGGGCGGCACCAGGACCCTAAAGGTTGATGTGCGGCTCATATGCGCCACCAACAAGGACCTCGAGGCGGCTGTCCGGAATGGAGAGTTCAGGGCCGACCTTTATTACCGCATCAATGTGGTGCCAATAGTCCTGCCTCCCCTCAGAGAACGGCCGGGCGATATTCCACGCCTTGCGAAAGCTCTCCTCGACCGATTCAACAGGGAGAACCATCGCGATCTCGCCTTCACGCCGTCGGCGCTTGACCTGATCTCGCAATGCTATTTCCCTGGCAACGTGCGTGAGTTGGAGAATTGTGTGCGACGGACGGCCACGCTTGCGCGTTCAACGACAATAACTCCGTCGGATTTCGCCTGCCAGAACAGCCAGTGCCTTTCTTCGCTTCTGTGGAAAGGAGTCGCCCGTTCACATGGCGGCTATGCCGTCGACGAGTCTGCACGTGGCAATATGATGCCGGTTGCATCGCCGCTGCCTGCCCCGCGAGTCGGCGCCTCACAGGATGAGGCATCGCCCGGCAAGACCTGCGACCCCAACCATCCCGCCTGCCCTGCAATGAACCCGCGTCTGACGGAACGCGACCGGCTGATCGATGCGATGGAGAAGGCCGGCTGGGTTCAGGCCAGGGCGGCTCGTGTCCTCGGTCTCACGCCGCGCCAGGTCGGCTATGCTTTGCGCCGGCATCGTATCGGAGTGAAGAAGTTCTAAACGTCATTGATGACATCACATTTGGGGTACGGTTGCTCCCCGCAACGGACGTAACTGAGACAACACGGTACGTTTCGCGACCACGTTTTGTTGTTGTCGGGGACCTGACAAACCCGTGTCGCAGGAAACTGACACAATTGGGCACAAAAGGCCGACGTAAGAGCCAACATAACGGATAAAGACCGCTTTTCCAGTTGGCATATCTCTTGCGCTCTGAAGTGCGATGTTCACACCACGCACGGAGCCGGTCGATGTCCGCACCGATGATTTCGCCACAGGACCTTTCCGGCACAACATTCTTCGATCAGTCGCCGGCGAGAGCGAAATCCACTGGTTGCGCATCTTCATCCTGCGGCTCCTCCGCAAAGCCGCACGAGATGGACACAGCTGTCTGGGAGAAGATCAAGGATCATCCCTGCTTTTCAGAGGAAGCGCACCACTATTTCGCGCGAATGCATGTGGCGGTCGCCCCGGCGTGCAATATCCAGTGCAACTACTGCAATCGCAAATATGACTGCGCCAACGAAAGCCGGCCCGGGGTCGTCTCGGAAAGACTGACGCCCGACCAGGCGCTGCGCAAGGTGATCGAGGTCGCCAACGAAGTGCCGCAGCTTTCCGTAATTGGCATCGCCGGACCGGGCGATGCCTGTTACGACTGGAAGAACACAAGGGCGACATTTGAACGGGTCGCCAAGGAAATCCCCGATATCAAGCTGTGCATCTCCACCAACGGGCTCGCGCTGCCAGACCACGTCGCCGAGCTTGCCGACATGAATGTCGATCACGTGACGATCACCATCAACATGGTCGACCCGCAGATCGGTGCCAAGATCTACCCGTGGATCTTCTATGATCACCGCCGTTATACCGGCGTCGAGGCAGCCACGATCCTGCACGAACGACAGATGTCGGGGCTGGAGATGCTGACGGCGCGGGGCATCCTCACCAAGATCAATTCGGTAATGATCCCACGGGTAAACGACGAGCACCTGATCGAGGTGAATAAATGGGTCAAGGAGCGCGGCGCGTTCCTGCACAATGTCATGCCGCTGATTTCCGACCCGGCACACGGTACGCATTACGGCCTGAGCGGGCAGCGCGGGCCCAAGGCAATGGAGCTGAAGGCCCTTCAGGATCGTCTCGAAGGCGGCGCCAAGCTGATGCGCCACTGCCGGCAGTGCCGGGCCGATGCTGTCGGCCTGCTCGGCGAGGATCGCGGCCAGGAATTCACGCTCGACCGGCTTCCCGACAAGGTCACCTACAACGCCAGCAAGCGCGAGACCTATCGGGCGGTGGTCGCGCGCGAGCGGGGCGATCGCATGGCGGCCAAGAGCGAGGCGCTCGGGATGGTGAAGACCGCGAGCTCCGGCAAGTCGCTTCTTGTCGCGGTAGCGACCAAGGGTGGCGGCCGCATCAACGTGCATTTCGGCCATGCGAAGGAATTCCAGGTTTATGAGGCCTCGCCGAAAGGGATCAGCTTCGTCGGTCATCGCAAGGTCGAGCAGTATTGCCTCGGCGGCTGGGCCGAGGACAAGAGTCTCGACGGCCTCATCTCTACGCTCGAAGGCGTAGACATCTTGCTGTGCGCCAGAATTGGAAATTGCCCAGAGGATCGACTCAAGGAAGGCGGCATCCGAGCAACGGATGCTTACGGGTATGACTACATCGAGACCGCCATCGGCGCGCTTTACGCCGCCGAATTTGGGGGCGAGCCACTGGCTGCGACGGCCTGAGCCGTCTCATTCCAACCGAACCGGAGTTGAAAATGGCCTTTAAGATCATCGCTTCCCAATGTACCCAGTGCGGCGCTTGCGAGTTTGAATGCCCTTCCGGAGCGATCAAGTTCAAGGGCGAGGCCTACGTGATCGATCCGAAAAAGTGCACCGAATGCGAGGGGGCCTTCGAAACGCAGCAATGCGCCTCGGTATGTCCGGTGTCGAAGACTTGCGTCCCCGCCTGAACCCATTTCGGCCACCGACACGGTCGAGGCGCCTGCGCCCGGACCATTGATCCGCTGTTGAAAAGCTGCAGCCGTGAGAAAGGAAGTGCCATGAGCCTCGGACGCGAACAGGACGTCGAAATCCGTTCACCCCCGCGATTCATGCCGGGTGAGCGTGTCCGCGCCATTCGCCACGTAAAAAATGACGGCACCTATCCTGGCAAGGAGATCGGCGAAAACCTGGTGCGCAAGGGCGATCAAGGCTATGTGCGCGACATCGGCACCTTTCTCCAGCAGTTCTACATCTATGCGGTGGAATGGGTCGATCGCGGCACCGTCGTCGGCATGCGTGCACGTGAACTCATGAGCCTTGATACGGCTGGGATTGCTTGCACTGCCGAAATCGGCGCTGGGTTTGACGAAGGAACGGCCGGATGAAGGTAATGATCCGCAGGACCGGTGCTGGCTTGTCGGCATATATTCCCAAAAAGGATATCGAAGAGCCGATCATCAAGGTCGACAACGAACACTTATGGGGTGGAGCTGTGACGCTGAAGAACGGCTGGCGGTTAGTCCTGCCCGACCTTCCGCGGGATACGCCTTTGCCGATTACCGTGGAGGCAAGGAAGATTTCCGACGAGGACTGACCTTCGGGTTGACACAAAGAGAGCGGCAAAGGGATACGAGCATGAACACAATGACCTCGGGCCATCTCGTCGTCATTCGGGACAGTTTTGCCGAAAGGCAGCTTGACCTTTTGAAGAAAGCGCTCGCGGCCGATGAGGTCATCCCCTATCTCGGCCCGGGTCTGCTTGAGATCAGCTCCGCGGAACCGCTTGTACCGCATACCCCCGAAGCCGTTGCAGCAGCGCTCAACAAGCGCACGCCGGCCCCTTCGAAGATTCGCACCAACATGTGGTCGGTTGCGCAGTATATCGAACAGCGCCGGCACCGCCGGACGCTTCAAGTTTGGATGGCCGAAATATTCGCGGCCCCGGTGGTGCCGACCATCTTGCATGCCTGGTTAGCAACGCTGCCGCTCTCGGTGATCGTCGACAGCTGGTACGACGGTGCCATGCGCGCGGCCTTAATACAGACCCGCCGAACGGACGTCGTCGAAATACAGGGCGTCTCTCGGGCGCTCGAGATCGGCGAAATTTGGACGAAAGCCTACGATTTGACCGGGATATTACTCGAATCCGCACCAGCGGCGAAGACGGTTCTTTACGCCCCCCACGGCGGTGCCAGGCCGGCCGCAAACTTCCTCGTCGCAGATTCCGACTACGTTGAAGTGCTGAGCGAAATCGACATCCAGACGCCGATCCCTGACCTGGTGAAGGAACGGCGAGCCAGCCGTGGTCTTTTCTTCCTCGGCTGCCGCTTCAACGATCAGATGCTGCGCACCTATGCCCGACAGATCATGAAGCGCTCCAATGGCCCACATTTTGCGGCAATCGATACAGCAACGCTGACCAGGAACGAGCGTCGCTTCCTTGCGGAAAGCGCAATCACGGTCATTGACATGCCGACGGGTCAAGCCGCGGCCCGTCTCGTCGGACTGTGCGAGACATTGGATGAAGCCAAAAGGGCGATCGTTTGAGCCATTCACAGGCGGCTCAACAGCGATTGCCGAAAAGGTAAACGGGCAATTGACTTCCGGGTTTTTCAAGAACTCCGAGAGGCGCTACTGTTTCGAGCCAGCGCTGAAAAAGCTGCGACGGTTTCATTCCAGCTGCAGCGGATATGCTGATATGCTGTTCGATGCTGCGGATAACACTGCGGCGACGGGCTCGAACCAGCCGAGCAGAGCATCGTCTGGCGCCAAGGCGGTGGGGAATGCGCATACTGGAGTATTGTCGCGGCGAGCGGTCGCGCCTGATCGGCTTCACTTGGCCGCAAAAGCCGTGCGCCCGGCACGTTGATCAGGACTGGGTTGAGGTCGGTGATGGGCACGAACAATGCGCCGCTTTCGCCGGAGGACGTCGAACGCTTCGGGCCTGATCCCCTTACCCGCTTCCGCACCAATCTGGCGTTGGTTGAAGAGCGCATCACGCTTGCTTGCGCACGGGCCGGGCGCGACCGAGCCTCCGTGCGGTTGCTGCCGATCACCAAGACGGTGCCGGCCCAAATCCTGCGATATGCCTTCGACATCGGCATCAGCACCTTCGGCGAGAACAAAATCCAGGAGGCAATGTCAAAGTGCGAGGCGCTTCACGGTCTCGCCATCGACTGGAGCATCGTCGGACATCTGCAGACCAACAAGGCCAAATATCTGACCCGCTTCGCGCGTGAGTTTCATGCGCTCGACAGCCTGCAGCTCGCCGACCTTCTGAACACGCGGCTGGAGCGCGAAGATCGCTTCCTCGACGTCTATGTGCAGGTCAACACGTCTGGCGAGGACAGCAAGTTCGGCGTCCATCCGGACGCACTGCTGCCCTTCCTGGAGACTCTCGATCAGCTTCCCCGTCTCCGGCCATGCGGGTTGATGACGCTTGCGCTGTTTTCCTCCGACATGGCCAAGGTGCGGCCTTGCTTCATTCTGCTGCGCCGGCTGCGGGACAAAGCCGTGAAGCACAACGCCGCGCTGACCGGGCTCTCCATGGGCATGACCGGAGACTTCGAGGAAGCCATCGAGGAAGGCGCCACTGTCGTGCGCGTCGGTCAGGCCATCTTCGGCAACCGGCCGACGCCTGACGGCCACTACTGGCCGGGTTTCGCCCCCACCGATCGAGGAATTGAACCATGATTTTTCGCAAACGGCCTGTCTGCTTTTCCGATCACCCCCGCCGATCGTTCCGGCCGGGTCAAGATTTACGCATTGGGGAAGCTGGTCAGCCGACTGATCGCGGCTGAGGTTGCCTCCATCGGCCTGCCAGCCCACGCAATCACGCGACGCAAGCGGCCTTTCTGAGCGTCCTGCCCAAGCTTATGGCCAAATTGGGCGGATTTTCGACATCGCCGCCGCGCACTGTTCCTATGGCTACGACCTGCTTTGCATTGAGGATCAGGGCAAGCTCGTCTCGAATTCCATCTTCGGGGCACAGCACGCCGCATGTATGCGTCCCTCTCTTCTGTTTGGGCTGACTGAACAAACTTGCATCCGGTCGGACACGCAGTCCAACCAGGATGCGCGCATCCACATCAAGCCCCATGAAGGCGAAGAAAATCCTCATACATCGCTTGCAACCCGGCACCAAGAGACGTTTTGGCTTTCCAGCCAAGCTTATGCAAACGCGTTACGTCCAGTAACTTGCGCGGAGTACCGTCTGGCTTCGTCGTGTCGAATACCAGATTGCCCTCCCAGCCGACCGCCGCCTTGACGAGTTCCGCCACCTCGCGAATTGTGACATCCTCGCCAACGCCAACATTAATCAGGGGCGCGGTGTCGGGGGCTGTCAAGGCGTCAAAAGCCGAATCTGGCAGGCCAAGTAGGAACGCAATGGCATCGCCTACATCCGACGAATACATAAACTCTCGCCGAGGCTTTCCGGATCCCCAGACCTCAACCGAGGAGTCGCCGTTTATTTTAGCTTGATGAAAACGGCGTATTAGAGCAGGCAGAACGTGGGAATTTTCGGGCTGATAATTATCGCCGGGACCATATAAGCTGGTCGACATCAACGCGAGATAGCGCGTCTGGTACTGCCGGTTAAAAGACCAACATGCTTCGACTCCGGCGATTTTTGCCAAAGCGTAGGGACGATTCGTCGCTTCAAGCGGACCGGTTAGAAGGTATTCCTCCCGTATCGGCTGCGGGCAGTCGCGTGGATAGATACACGAGGAGCCAAGAAAAATCATCCGTTCGACGCCGGAAGCGTAAGCGGCATCAAAAACACTGAGTTGAATCGCCAGGTTGTTATGAAGGAAATCGACGGGGGAGCTAGCGTTCGCCACTATACCACCAACCTTTGCGGCGCACATAACGACGTAATCAGGCCGCTGCGACATGAAGAACCTGCGCGTCTCGCTCCGGTCAAATAAATCCAGTTGGTCGTGAGTACGTGTTATTATCTCATAGGATCCTAACGCCTCGAGGGCACTCATTGTGGCGGATCCAACAAGGCCGCGATGGCCTGCTACATAGACTTTCTTCATCTTTTTGTTTCCCATGTGATAACGCTATGGACGCTCCTTAAGAACGCAACCGTAACGCTGACAACAAGCTAGCATGGCGCCGCCGTTGTCATCATAACTCTCGTGGACTGTATGAATAATAACCCTGCGCCATCAGCAATGCGTCGCGCTCTGCCATGCGCAAATCTTCCCGAACCATCTCCCTAACCAATTCAATGAAGGAGATTTTTGGCTCCCACCCAAGTTTTTCTTTGGCCTTCCGGGCATCGCCGAGAAGTGTCTCGACTTCTGCAGGACGAAAATAACGGGGATCTACTTTTACGATCAAAGCTCCCGTCTTTGCATCGTACCCCTCTTCGTCGACCCCTTCCCCAACCCAACGAACACCAATGCCGAGTTCAGCGGCCGCGACGGTGACAAATTCGCGCACCGAATGTTGCTCACCGCTAGCGATCACAAAGTCTTCAGCTTGCTCCTGCTGAAGCATCAACCACTGCATCTGGACGTAGTCTCGAGCGTGCCCCCAATCGCGCCGAGCATTAAGGTTTCCCAAGAATAGAGTCGGCTGCATTCCAAGCTTAATCCGAGCCAGGGCGCGCGTTATTTTTCGCGTTATAAATGTTTCTCCGCGCACGGGTGACTCATGATTAAATAAAATGCCGTTACACGCGTACAAATTGTAAGCTTCTCGATAATTTACGGTGATCCAGTGAGCATACAATTTGGCAACAGCGTAGGGTGATCGGGGGTAGAACGGTGTCGTCTCGGTCTGTGGCGTTTCCCGCACCAGCCCGTAGAGCTCAGACGTCGAGGCTTGGTAGTAGCGCGTATGCTCGACGAGCCCCAGGATCCGAATTGCCTCGAGGATACGCAGCGCACCCAACGCGACCGAGTTCGCGGTGTATTCTGGTTGTTCAAAGGAAACTGCAACGTGGCTCTGAGCTGCCAGATTGTAAATTTCGTCCGGCTGAACCAGTTGGATGACGCGCGTAAGGCTGGACGAGTCTGTCAAGTCCCCGTGGTGAAGTGTAAGATCAACGCCACTTTCATGAGGATCATGATAGAGATGGTCTATACGGCCCGTATTGAAAAGAGACGATCGTCTTTTTATCCCATGCACAGAATAGCCCTTTTCCAAAAGCAATTCTGCGAGGTAGGAACCATCTTGCCCCGTGACCCCGGTGATTAAAGCGACTTTTCTCTTTGACAAGCTTGAATCCTTTTGATTTTGACGCGCCGAAGAAAATGCTCGCCTGCGGCGGGATAGCGTGGCGAGAAAGGGGCGCATTGGGCAGGGCGAACGGGGCCTCTGCGCGAAGGCAAGGGAGAGTTCGAGCGGGATGCCAACCCCTTCATGGGGTCGGGGAACGGTCGAAAGAGTTATCAATCAAGATCAAACGACGCGGGTCATTCAAATCGAATTCGATAATTCGTGGCGCGAAGAGGCGGGCATAGCGGGAGAAGGCGCTAGTCGGAGGAAAGCGAATTACAGTGTCGCATCTACCGAGGAGGTACATATCAACGAGAGCGGAAACACCCCCGTCAGTGCCCAGTGCTGCACTGTTTAAGGGGCCGGCCTGATCCGCTTTGAAGCGTTTTGGGACGGTGAAAAGTTCGGGAAATACGCCCGACAAGTGATCAACAACCTGGGCGCTGTCTGTACACAAGAACACCCTTACAGGCCTTGGATGCGGTTGAGCTTTGGCCATACGAATGGCAGTGCATACCTGCTCTAAGGCAACCTTTGGATCAGCCCAGTAAGGTGCATGATCCATAATATCTCCGCCGTTGCCGTGGCGGACATGGACCCCAATTATGCTGTGCCCGGCAAAGTGTTCCTGGTAGAGCGCTTCAATCCGATCCTCAATTTCGGCCCTCGGTGTGATGCTCCGAAATATCGTTCGCTCGGCTTGCTCATCGCAGCGCCACATCAAGCAAGCATCACACACTACCGTGTTGGCTTCACAATCATCTTGGGCCTGGAAAAGATCCTTAAGCTCGTCGCGTTCTTGGAAAATCTGTTCATTCGGACGGTACACGCAGTCGATGGATGGCTTGTTCCACCACGACGGGAAGAAGGGACCGGGGAATGAGACGTGGTTGATCTCGTCATCGCAAATGACCCGTACACCACCGATCTCTTCAATTGGCTTGAAGAAAGCCGGAAAGGCATTCGCAAACGGATTGTCGAGGTAACAAGAGCCGCGCCAATCTATTGCTAAAGCCCGTCCCGTCCGATGTGCGTAGTCCCATGCCGACGCGAGAGACCACAGGCAATCACCGAGACCCTCGCGCCGTCGAGAAACTACAAACCGATCCATCCTTGAGCCATCAACAAGCATCTAAATTGCCTCTTTCCAAAACACCACAAACCTCAGCTTTGCTGCTGCCCTTTGAGGCAAGCGCCTGCGCAATTCGGGGGAGCTTGTCGTGCTGCGCCAACGCGATGTAGCTTGCGTCGATCGAGGAAGTGCCTGGCCGCGATGGACGCGCGCCTAGGCTGGAATTCGGCGCACACCAGAAAATGCTCTTCGGAGCCAACGCAAACATCAACGACTTTCCCTAAAGGCTTACATCCTTTGAATTCATTCTATGCAACGTGCCGCAACATCCGTAAAATCGTCTGTTTCGATGAAACGCATCCACGCCATGGATGGTTAATGACATGGGTTCCAGCGCGTTGACCTGAACGTTGCGCGTCACTGCTAATCCCAGGGGAACCTTACGGCGACAGCACGCAGCATGACCCAAGTCAGCCGGCCATGAGCGCGGCCGCGACGACGATCCCGATGATGTCCTCCGTGTGCGGCCAAGAAGATTGAGCTTGTCCCAAGACGCTTCGTCTGTAGTACACCCCTCCGCCGAAAACGGATATTTGCCGAACGGTTTAAGGACGGGGCTGTCGCGGAGAGACTCGCCGGACCGTTCACCACTTGGGCTGGCGCTCGGCGGCAGGCCGGCCGACCGCGCCGTTATCCGTCCCAGGATTGACAAGCGGTTCGCCCGGCAGAGTTTATCGCGCAAGCGGCGCACTCTTGCGTCGGCGTTCTCTCGCTCGCCGATCTCGCCGGCGAGCGCTTCGTTCGAGCGCTGGAACTCCGCCGTGCGCAGTTCAAGGCGATGCTCCAGTTCCGCATTCAGGAGCACAAGCACTTCGCCGCTGCCGGATCGCCCGCCGTCGGACAATGATGAAAGCGAAGAACCCCACGAGAACGAGGGCAAGCAGCGTAGTCAGCGGGCTGTCATGACCGTCGAGGAGATTTCGGTGTTGGCGTGAACGACATGCGCCAGCCCGGAACTGCTTTGCCGAGTTCTCCGAAACCGCAACGAAACCGGCTGATCGACTCTCAGGACTTGCGGTGACCAGGTTGCCGCCGCGGCGGGAAAAGTGGCACCGCCTCGGAAAGTTGCGCCCGGTAACTGTAGATGATCGCGAGCGGTTTGAGTCCCCCTTTTTTGGAAAGCGGTGAGAGAGCGCGAAAACGCCATTGGGACACGCTCATGGCAAGAACCACGCCGCGCTCATCGCTCGTGAACACCACGAAGCCGCACTCCAGCCAACGCGACTCGACCCGGTCGAGCTACACCTTCACCACAATCACACCGAGCGGCCCCTCCGGCCCATCGAACCGGCTCGACAGATAGGGCCTAGGCCGCGCTAACCGGTGCCGAGCGTATGTTGCATAGCCGCGCTATCCGCCATCGCCTCGGTGAAGTGGTGGCGAAAGCGGTAAACCCTGCCGACGAAACTGGTCGGCTCGCCGGCATTGCTCGCAGCAGCCGCTATGCCCTAACGTTTAATGACGTAGATTCTAGAAACCGGCATGGCGCGCGATGGCGCGAAGCTTGTCATCAAGCGCGGCTTCGTTGGTAGGTGCTCGGACTGCGAAGCATCTCCTGAACCGCATCGTCGCGTGGGAGGACCAGCGGAATCACTCCCTGCTTCTCGACCTTCCCTTTCAAACTGGTCGGCTGCAAGCGGGAACCCGGCAAGAGCACGGGTCGCGCAGGGCAGCCGCTCTGGTGCCGGCGATGCGGCCCGTTGCAAAGACGACGAGCAGAGCGACCGCACAAGGAATTGCAAGCCAGAGAGGGCGCGCTGGAAGGCGCCCTTGCCAATGTCTTCTTCTGCCATCGCATTATTCAGACCGACCATTAACGAACCATAGTGCGGAATTCCGCCAGAAGGGAAAGCGATCCGTGCGGAAAACCGCACAATCTTGCTGCGCAATTGTAGAAAGTACCTGAGATCCCGGCGATTTCGAGGTTTTCTTGGTTTGGCACGGCTCTTGCGCCAAGAACGCAGCAGCGTTCGACCGGAGCGCCGCGATGGGAGAAGCCGCGGGAAGAGAGGAAGAGCCCGCCCCAAACCGGTCAGGGAGAGGAAACTTACATGTTGACCCCGCTGGCCCCCAGCGCAAACCGCGCACCCCGCAAGACCTTTTATGCCAAGCCTTACGTACAGGTGCTTGTCGCAATCATTCTCGGAGTTGCAGTTGGCCATTTTTATCCGCAAATCGGAGAAAACCTGAAGCCGCTCG
This sequence comes from Mesorhizobium sp. WSM4830, assembly GCF_055811495.1. Taxonomy (NCBI): domain Bacteria; kingdom Pseudomonadati; phylum Pseudomonadota; class Alphaproteobacteria; order Hyphomicrobiales; family Phyllobacteriaceae; genus Mesorhizobium; species Mesorhizobium sp. WSM4830. Next base: position 18,397 of record NZ_JBVVQI010000019.1, read on the forward strand.
GCGATGCCTTCATCAAGCTCGTCAAGATGATCATCGCGCCCGTTATTTTTCTGACCGTGGCGACTGGGATTGCCGGCATGAGCGATCTTCAGAAGGTCGGCCGTGTTGCCGGCAAGGCGATGATCTATTTCTTCACCTTCTCGACGCTCGCGCTTATCGTCGGGCTCATCGTCGGCAATGTCATTCAGCCTGGCGCCGGCCTCAACATCGATCCGACCTCGCTCGACGTCCAGGCCGTCAATGGCTATGCCTCAAAGGCCCACGAGCAGTCCGTGACCGGCTTCCTGATGAACATGATCCCGACCACGATTGTCGGCGCCTTTGTGGAAGGCGACATTCTACAGGTGCTGTTCTTCTCCGTCCTCTTCGGCATCGCGCTGGGGATGGTAGGAGAAAGGGGCAAGTCGGTTCTTTCCTTCCTTCAGGACCTCACTGCACCCGTTTTCAAATTGGTCAGCATCCTGATGAAAGCCGCGCCGTTAGGCGCTTTCGGAGCAATGGCCTTCACGATTGGCAAATATGGCATCGGCTCGGTGGCCAACCTTGCGATGCTGGTCGGGACCTTCTATGTCACCGCCTTGCTCTTCGTGTTCGGGGTTCTCGGTGCAGTCTGTCGCTATAACGGCTTCTCGATCTTTTCTCTGATCCGCTACATCAAGGAAGAGCTGCTGCTGGTCCTCGGAACATCCTCCTCCGAGGCCGCGCTGCCCTCTCTGATGGAGAAAATGGAAAAGGCAGGAGCCAAGCGCTCGGTCGTGGGCCTCGTCGTCCCGACCGGATATTCCTTCAATCTGGATGGCACCAATATCTACATGACCCTCGCGGCCCTTTTCATCGCGCAGGCGACGAATACCGATTTGTCAGTTAGCGATCAGGTCCTCCTGCTGCTCGTCGCGATGCTGTCCTCAAAGGGTGCAGCAGGTGTCACAGGTGCCGGCTTCATCACGTTGGCCGCTACGCTCTCCGTAGTGCCGGCCGTTCCGGTTGCTGGAATGGCGCTGATCCTTGGCGTCGACCGCTTCATGTCGGAATGCAGGGCACTGACGAATTTGGTCGGTAACGCGGTGGCATCGCTCGTCGTCGCCCGCTGGGAAGGCGAATTGGATCAGGCGCAATTGAAAGCTGCCTTCTGCGGCCACCAGCCTGCCGAGACATCAACCGGCCAGCCATCAATAGCGCCCGCGCCGAGCAAGTCGGCAGCATCGTTACCGGTTGAATCGCCCGGCTGCTCGCAGACGTCGGACAATCGAGCCGCGGGCTCCAAACGGCCTCTCGCGGGCAGATAAAATCCCGAAATGTAGTGAGTACAAAATCATGTGCGCCTTGCGAAGGTCTCGCACCAGTCACGACACACAAGTCATCGATGATGCGCTTAATGCTTACGAAGATTGCGACGGTTGGTGGAACCGACCGCGGAGCACGATCGGACCCCACCACGATCAGCTCTCGTCGGCCCGGCTGAACAATTCGCCCACGTTCTACGCAACCAAGCGATGTTGGCGTAGTGGAATCAATGATCTATGGGCATCGATGATGTCGAAAACGGTCGGAAGGCGCGTGGTCCACGTTTCGGCTTCTACCTCGCACCGCGCCACGACAAGAATTCCGATAGCGAACAGGATTGATGCAGGAATGATAGATTTTACTGAAACTTATCATTACCGGGTTTCTTCCTGATGTCGTTTTAATCAGACTCCGACAATGGCGAAGCGACCCACAATTGCTGATATCGCCCGGGAAGCCGGGGTCGGTGTTGCCACCGTTGACCGAGTTCTGAATGCTCGTCATCCGGTGCGGGAGGAGACTGCGCATCGGGTCTTAGCGGCGGCACAGGCCATCGGATATCACGCCGCAGGTCTTATCAAGCAGCGCCTGCAGCGGGACCTACCGCACTATCGGCTTGGCTTCATCCTGAGAAAACCGGCTCACCACTTCTACCAGGGCTTCGCGCGTGAGGTCGAAACAGCGGTCAACGCGGCGACGTGCTTCCATGGCACTCCGCTCATCGAATTCGCGCCATCCCACATGCCGTGCGACCTTATTCCACTGCTCAAGAAATTCGGCGCGCGCTGCCACGCGATCGCCATGGTGGCGCCGGACCATCCGGCGATCACGGCAGCCGTCCAAGAACTCAAGGCAAAAGGCATCCCCGTTTTCTCGCTGCTCTCCGATTTCGCCGAAGGTGTTCGTGAGGGCTACATCGGCCTCGACAATCGCAAGGTCGGGCGGACGACAGCGTGGATGCTTTCAAAGGTCGCAAGAGGGCCCGGCAAGGTGGCGGTTTTTGTCGGCAGCCACCGTTTTCAGGGCCAGGAGCTGCGGGAGGTCGGCTTTCGCTCCTATTTCCGTGAGAATGCACCGACATTCGAGCTGCTCGATCCGCTCGTGAACCTTGAGGCACGGCAGATCACCTACGAGGCCACGCTGGATCTCATGCAACGGGAACCCGAACTCACCGGCTTCTATGTGGCCGGCGGAGGTATGGAGGGAGCGATCTCCGCGCTCCGTGAAGAAGGCGAACGCCGGGGTCTCGTCGCGATCGTTAACGAGATCACGCCGGAGTCACGGGCAGCACTCGCAGATGGCATGATCACGATGTCCGTCGCCACGCCCCAGCGCCGGCTTTGCCAGGAACTGATGACGCTGATGGCCGAGGCCATCACTGTCGGCACTTCGGAGACGCTTGGGCAGACTTTTCTGCCGTTTGAGATCTATCTGCCGGAAAACATCTGAGAACTGATAAAATACTATCATGAGAGTCTAATTTCGTTTCATCGATGAAAGAAAAGCAGTGGGAGTTTGGTTGACTCACCTCCCCTATTCCGCTCTCGTTTAACAACGAATGATTGCTGCGCGGCGGAAGCCAGTCAGCCGAGAACGACGACCCGCACTTCATGGAAAAGAAAGGAAAGCCATGCGTCAAGCATCGCTCCGCTTTGCGATCGACCGCATGACGGCGCCCCAACTTGCCAGGGCCGCACTTGCCCGCGGCCCGGGCGTGACTGGCATCGACATTAACGATCATCTCGGCGGCAATCTCATTGCTGGCGAAAAGCCGGCTGCAGACGTCTGTCTCGCTGGCGAATCAATCGTCACGACTATCTTTATCAACGCCTTTTCGTGCTCCAATGAATCCCCGCGTGCCAGGCCGAGGCGAGCAAACTCGTCGATTATGCAGCGGCCCTCGGAGCGAAGACGCCCACGAATGCATGGCGCGAGATGGATGATCACATCTAACACGATACCCGCAACTCCGAGCAAAGTGCCAGGCAGGTCTCGTCACGCTGCATATCGCTTCCAAAAATGAAGAAGCCTAATTCAAAGTGCGAGGCCAATCACGTGGTCCATATAGTGCCGTTGCGCGAGAGGGCGCCAGACATCTTCGAAACATCGAAAGCACTCACCGCCCCCTCTGGGCTCGAAGCCACGTTGGCCAATGTCGTCGATCTCCTGCCATCGTTGGTGCAGGTGCGGCACGGCATCATCTCGCTCTTCGACGGTGCCGGCATACCGGACATGACCGTCGGCGCCGGGTGGAGCGAAGGCAGCGATGAGCACTACCGGAAGCATCTGCCACGGACGGCGATCGACCAGATCATAACGACGGGCATGGCGCTCGCCGCCGAGAACATAGCGGTGGATCCGGCCTTCAACGCCGCCGACAAGCACGTGCTCGGGGCGTCCGACAACGTCAAAGTGTCGTTCATCGGCGTACCCATTCGCGTCGATGCGAACGTCGTGGGCACGCTGACCATCGACCGCATCCTGGACAACAAATCAGCTTCCCTCCTCGATTACGACCTCCGCCTCCTTACCACAATCGCCAATCTGGTTGGACAGACAGTGAAGCTGCATCGCCTGTTCGCGTCCGACCGCGAGCGACTGATGGCTGAGAAAATCCGGTTGCAAACGCAATTCGGCGAGCTCAAACAGCCTGGGCAGGAGCGAAAAAAGGCTCACGTCAAGGGCATCATTGGCGACAGCCCGGCGCTGCGCGGGCTGCTTGAGAAGGTCGCGTTAGTAGCCAGGTCCAACAGCACCGTTTTGCTGCGCGGCGAATCCGGGACCGGCAAGGAGCTGGTCGCCAAGGCCGTTCACGAGCTGTCGGGGCGCGTCAAGCGGCCGTTCATCAAGCTCAATTGCGCAGCGCTCCCTGAGACAGTCCTGGAATCCGAACTGTTCGGTCACGAAAAGGGTGCCTTTACCAGTGCATTCAACTCGCGCAAGGGGCGCTTTGAGCTCGCCGACAAGGGAACGTTGTTTCTGGATGAGATCGGTGAAATTTCGGCCTCGTTCCAGGCAAAGCTGCTGCGCGTGCTGCAGGAGCAGGAGTTCGAGCGCGTCGGCAGCAACCAGACGATTAAGGTCGACGTCCGCGTGATTGCCGCCACGAACAGGAACCTGGAAGACGCTGTTGCAAGGAACGAGTTTCGCGCAGACCTTTATTATCGCATCAGCGTTGTTCCCTTGCTGGTGCCGCCGTTGCGCGAACGGCGCAGTGATATTCCGCTTCTTGCCGCTGAGTTTCTCAAGAATTTCAACAACGAGAACGGCCGTACGCTGGCTTTCGATGCAAGTGCGACTGAAGTTCTGATGAACTGTGCTTTTCCCGGAAATGTCCGCGAGCTTGAAAATTGCGTGCAGCGGACAGCGACCCTGGCAGCGGGAGCGTCAATCGTCAGAAAGGACTTTGACTGCTGCCACGGCCAATGTCTTTCCGCGATGCTATGGAAGAATACATCGAAGGAGACAGCGCCGAAATCGGAGCCAATGGCACCATCGCCACTGAACCCTGCCATGCAATCGTCTGGTGGTTTTGCTTCGCCCGCCGTCGCGGCCCCGTCTGTTGACAGCGAGCAGGCACTATCAGTGCCTGTCAGGGTAGGCCTCGTAAGCGACGCGAAGATGACCGATCGCGAGCGTCTCACCGCGGCCATGGAAAGATCCGGCTGGGTACAGGCAAAGGCAGCGCGCCTGCTTGGATTGACGCCGCGCCAGATTGGCTACGCGCTGAAGAAATACGGTATCGAGATCAAGTGTCTCTGAACCGGCTGTCGGACTTCCGATGTGTCAGGGCCGTGACATAGCGCACGAAGCGAATAGCTGGGACAAATCAAGCGTCGGTGTGAGGCGGTGCAGCCTTCCTGTCGGCGCTTGCCGCAATCCAGTATCAAGCGACATCCGAAAGTGACCCCTCGGCGACACTTAAAACTGCCCCCCTTGGTTGATGGAGTGTGGCTCGGTCCCGGAGTCCACAGGAGGGACCCGCGCGTAGCGGAGCGCCTCCACGCGGCCGGCGGAGCGGAGCGCGGGAGATACCTGTGGGCCCGCGGGTGCCGGCACGGTCGCGGCGATCGCGCCGACCGGGGTGGATCTCATCTCCGTCGGCTGGCTCACCCACAGCGCCCATCCTCGATCTCGGATTGGCTTTTCATGATCTTTGCCTCCGTGTCGATCAGCAGGCCACATACTCGTCTTCCGCATCGGCAGCAGTGCCAACCATCATCGGGAATATGGCCAGCCGAACGGGCGCAAGCAGCATTGAAGTGGGCCTTCGGCAAAGTGTTTCGCGCTGGCGTCAAGCGCTCACCAGCCGTCGAACGCCTGATCCGGTCACATATCAGCGTTCGTCGATCGGGGGTTTGGCAGCAAGGCCGAGCCTGCCTCGTTGGCCATCGGCGCAATTTTCGGCGGGAGACTGTGTCTTGCCGTCCTCAACAATATGAACGACCCATCCCCCACCGCAACGCTTGACGCGCACGTCATTGAGTTCGCCAGCCACCATTGCTGCCCCTCATTTCGTCGCGTTAAGGTGAGACTGAGAGTCGCTCCCGCACATCGGAAAACACGGGGCCTTACGTAACCTCAATCACCGATTTTAGAATAGCCGATGCCTTTCGATTCAGGGTGACGGCGATTCAGGTCCGGAACGTCCGTGCGCGCGGAACCTCGCGCTCGGATCGATTCAGGTGCTCAGATTTTGCATGATAATTCAGCCTTAATCATCCACAGCAAACTTGAATGGGAACGCGTATTCAGTCCGAGAGTAGCTCTGCAAAAACCCGCGACTTTGGTGCCCTCTGCGCGATCACCCGGCACTTCAAGATGTTTCATAGCTCCGGACCGTTCCGAACGATCAGCGTGCCGGATGGCCAATCGCTCATCGAGCGTCCAATCGGCACAACCACGACGAGCACGTCCTCGACGCGCGTGGGCGGCAGGTCGAGACACACATCTGCAAGAGTGGACTGCACGCGAACGCCCGACACAATCGCCGCCAGGCCGTCTCTGCAAAACCTCTCCATATGGTTCCGCATCGCGTGCCGAAAGGTGCCGAAAGCGAATGGCACTCCAAGCTGCCGCAATATTGGATATAAAACGCGCATTGAATGACCGATCCCTTGTCCCTCAAGATCCGCACGCACCCCGTACAACCCCAAGTCGGCCACCATGAGATCGACCTCGTCAACCTTGATGAAGCGGCGTAGTATGCCGATATGAGCCGCTACGCCATGCGCGTCGTAGCTGATTGCGCGGAGCTCCGGCCTCGCACCGGCCCAGCTACGGCCGCCTTCGAATGGCTCTGAGTTGAAGGCCCCAGTCGATCCGTAGGTCTTTCGGAAAAACTCGGAGAGTTCGACATGGTCGGACTGTTGCAACTCATTTTCCCAGCACAACCTCCACCGCACGTCAGAGCACATGGAAAGACCTCATCTTTGTTGCTGTTTTGTTGGGGAAGCGCCGGCAGGTGTACGCTTGTCGCATCGAGCCGGCTCGATGTAGCTTGCGCAGGTCCCTAAGAAACTAGCCGCAAAGAACATGGGACTCCGTTGTGTTCGGAGCACACCGGAAGGCGTACACCAGAAAAATACTACTCGGAGCCAATGCAAACATCGATAATTACCCTTTGGCTTACATCTTTGAAATCTTGCTATGCGACGTTCTGCAGAAGGCAAAATCGTTTGTTTCGATGAATTGCATCCACGCTATGGATAGGAAAAGACATGCGTGTCAAAGAGCTTGATCTAAACCTCCGCCCAAGGCGGCCTTGATCACGAGGCTTGGACCCCCGCCAGTTGCCCGACCGACCCGCTCGTCAGTTGCCAAACCAACCGACTGCTATCTGGGTGGGAACCTTCCTCCACTGTTGATACGCGTCATCGGGGCGCACTGAACTTTTCACGCTAAATCATTGCCATACCACCGTTCACATGAACGGTCTGGCCGGTGATGTAGGCGGCCTCGTTCGAGGCCAGGTAGACCACAGCCGAGGCGACTTCCACGCCGGTGCCCATGCGCCTGGCCGGAATGGCGGCCATGATCGCTTCTTTTTGCTTGTCGTTCAGCTTGTCGGTCATGGCCGATTCGATAAAGCCCGGCGCCACGCAGTTAACCGTCACGCCGCGTGTCGCGATCTCCTGCGCCAGCGATTTCGACACGCCGATCATGCCAGCCTTTGAGGCGCAATAGTTCGCCTGGCCGGGATTGCCGGTTACGCCGGACACGGAGGTGATGTTGATGATGCGGCCGTTGCGGCGGCGCATCATCGAATGGGTCAGTTCGCGTGTGAGCCGGAACATGGCGGTCAGGTTGACCTCGAGGACCGCGTCCCAGTCCGCGTCCGACATGCGGATAAAAAGCCCGTCCTTGGTGATGCCGGCATTGTTGACCAGTATGTCGACGCCTTCGAGATCGGCTTCCGCCTTTGCGCCCAGCGCCTTGACCTCGTCGCGGTTCGAGAGGTTCGCCGGAAACAGTCTTGTGCGCCCGCCAAGTTCGGCAGCCAACGCCTCGAGCTTTTCGACACGCGTGCCGTGCAGGCCGACGGTTGCGCCCTGCGCGTGCAGCGCCCGCGCCACGGCCTCGCCGATTCCACCGCTTGCTCCGGTGACGAGCGCCTTGCGGCCGGTCAGATCGAACATTGTTATCGATTTCCCTTTCTAAGGACCGGCTTCGCATGGAAGCGGCCACTGGCGGCCCTGCGTGCCTCCAGACATTGTCGGGTAAAGCTTTGGACAAACCCTCGAGCCGAACCGAAGGGCCTCGCTTAACCTTCCGGGTAGCCGTACGTCCACGCGCTTCAACAGTTGAGAATTTTGTAAAAACGGGGCCCCGGCTCGACCAGCTTCCGCTGCCACTTGGCGCATTCACCGAGGCGGTCCAAGGCCACGTCCTTCACAATCGTTGCAAGCATTTGAGAGACAGAGTTACTGGAGGCATCTGGCATGGCTTCTACACCTGCTTGAACGCCAGAACTGCGTTCATGCCGCCCATGGCGAAGGCGTTGCTCAGTGCCACGCGCACCTTGCGCTCGCGCGCCACATTGGGCGTGACGTCGAGATCGCAATCGGGGTCTGGCTCGCGATAATTGGCGGTCGGCGGCACGATGCCCTCCTGAATCGCCATCACGCAGGCGATCATTTCAAGTGCGCTCGCCGCGCCGAGGCAATGCGCGTGCATGGACTTGGTGGACGAGACAGACATCGAATAGGCATAGTCTTCGAAGACGCGCTTGATCGCCGCCGTCTCGGTGCGGTCGTTGGCCTTGGTGCCGGTGCCGTGGGCGTTGAGGTAATCCACGTCCTCGGCATTCAGCCCGGCGTCGGCAAGGCAAGCGCGCATCGCGGCCTCCGGCCCCTCGATGGACGGCGCGACGATGTGGAAGGCATCGCCGGAAAGGCCGATGCCTGCAATCTCGGCAAGCATTGTGGCACCGCGCGCCGCGGCATGCTCATAGCTCTCCAGCACGGCCATGCCCGCACCCTCACCTATCACCACTCCCTTCCTGTCAGCGGAGAAGGGCCGGCAAGTATCCGGAGCGAGGGCGCGCATTGCTTCCCATGCCTTCAGCTGAACGCATACGAGTGGCGCTTCGGCGCCTCCGGCAAGCATTACGTCGGCCCGGCCGAGCCTGATCTGATCCGCCGCCAAAGCCATTGCATGATTGGCTGATGCGCATGCAGACGCGATGGCAAAGACCGGGCCGCGCAGGCCGAGGCTCATGCTGACCTGGCTGGCAGCGGCGCTCGGCAATCCCTTTGGTGCAGCGTAGAGGCCAGTACGCTTCGCGCCGTCCAAATAGAGGGCGCGGTAGGTTTTTTCGACCGTTCCCCAGCCCCAGCCGCAGACGCCCACTGTCGCGCCGAAGCGATACGGATTTCCCTCGTCGCAGGAAAGTCCGGCGTGTTGCACGGCTTCGCGCGCTGCAAGCACAGCGAGCAAGCTGAGGCGATCCATGGAGACGAGCTGGTTGCGGCCGATGTCGTGCGTGGGCAGCTCCTTGATCTCTGTACCGACAGTGCCCTTCATCTCATGAAGCTCGGAAGTGACCATCGGGCGGATGGCGGAGCGGCCTTCGCGCATCTCTTTCCAGATAGAGGCGGCGTTGTTGCCTAGGCCGCAAAGCCCGCCCATCCCAGTAATGACGACTCGCCTGTCCAATCAGACCTCCTTCGCGAGCAAACCGCGGACGGCTTCCACCATGTCGCCGACATTTTGGAGATTCGACCAGGCGTCGGCCGCGTTCATGTCGATCTGGATTCCGTAGGCCTGCTCCACATCCCAGAGGAGATCCGCCAGACCCAGCGAATCGACTCCGAGCGAGGTCAGTTCCGTGGCAGTCGTTATTTCGCCGATGATGGACGCACTCATTCCCTCGCCGCTCTCCGATTGGAGGCGGTTCTTGATCGTGGCAATGATTTCCGTTGCGAGTTGATCAGCCATTCTGTTCCTTTCCTAATAATGCCTTTTGACGTGGGCGGGTCGCCATGCCTCTGCCAACCGCGTCGCGAAAATTGTCCCTGACCACGCTTGTGCACTCACCAATACCAATTGGATTATAGAGATGGTCTGCGGCGTAGGCGTCGATGACGAAGGACGTTGCCGGCACCCATTTTGCGCCAGCACACCGAGCATCTCGGAAGTGCAAAGTGGACCGCCGTCAAACGTGTCGGCCGCCTTCGAATGGCTTTGCGTTGAAGACCCCAGTCGGTCCATAGGTTTTTCGGAAGAAGCCGGAGAGTTCGAAATGGTCGCCAGCTACAACTCTTTTTCCCAGCAAAACTTCCATCGCACGTCTGAGCTCATGGAAAGATTTTCTCCTTTCGGGCTCTTTTTCGCAGTCCTCACACGATAGTGGTAGCGGGTGGTCAGTGTGTGTGAGGTGCTGTCGTCATGCGAGATTCCGAAGGATTGATAAAATCGTTTGTTTCGATGAGAGGCATCCACGTTGTGGATAGAGATACATTTCAATGCGATGCAGAAGAGTCTATCACAACGACCACCATGGGGACGCAAAGCGGCCATCCACCCATTTCCCTCCGCCCTTCTATTCCAGCCACCAAGAAACGCCTTTGGGCGTCCGAGAATATGCCGGATGGGCCGACGACCGTTCAGGGCAGCGATATCGACGAGGTCTATGAACGTGTGGTGGAGGTGGCGCGGGCAGAAGCCGAAGACAATACGCTGATCGTTCACCTGGATTGCCGTCCGTCGACATATGGATGCAAGAGTTGATCCGATAGATCGCATCAAGAGGCGGCGAGCGTTATACAAATATCGGTGCCATCTAAATTTGAATGAATGTCCGGCCGGGATGATCAGGCCCACGACCGAACGCCCGGCGCGCGCGCCTTCGACAGGCGCGGCCCTCACCAGAATGCCGACCGGCTTGAACACCGGCGCGACGAGCGCCTGAAGCAAAGAAAGGGCAGGCGTGCCCCTCTCTCCGAACATCGCCAGAGCGATGCCGGGAAGGACAGGACCTGGAGAATGTCGGAGCGGGTTGCGACTCGGCGGAACTGCTTGAGCTTGGAGAAGCAGCACTCGACGAGTTTGACGCTGGGCATAGAGGTGCCTGTCGAGCGGATATTTGAGTGAGCGTGATGGATTGTTGGGTAGGACAGCAACTGCATTCATGGCGGCGATGGCTTGGCGTAACCGGCGATGGCTTGGCGTATAGTCGGCGTCATAGGCGGTGTCGGCCATGACCACGTCGGCGGACAGTCTTTCGATCAAGGCTGCGGCTTGCGGCGCCATCGCTCTTTTGCCTGCAGTAAGCGTGAACCGCACAGGGCACCCCAACCGGCGAACGGCCATGTGTATCTTTGGTGCTCAGGCCGCCGCGGGAGCGACCAAGGGCCTGATCTACAGCCCCCCTTTTTTTGGCCCCAGCCGCATGTTGGTGGGCTCGGACGATGGTGGAATCGATGATTAGATATTCAAAGTCCGGATCATCGGACATCGCCTCGAAGATGCGCCACCAGATATCCTTGCTGCTCCATCGACTGAAGCGGCGGAATACGCTGTTCCAATCGCCGAATACATTGGGAAGACCGCGCCAGGGGGAGCCCGTTCGCACAATCGATAGGACCGCCTCGACGAACATCCCATTATCGCGGCCCGTCGATCCCTTCTGATCAAGACGCCCGATGATCAGCGGCGACGTCCTATCCCACGCCGCGTCACTCGCCCCAAAAGCAGTCTTGAATATGCTACGGCCAAAAAGGGAATCTGGAGAGTCCACACGCCCTAAGCTGCCTCCCCGCGCGCGATGTTCGTGCTGGCCGCACCGCCCAGAGCCACAATAAGTTTGTCCCGCCCCTTACAATAATTCATCAAGGCGTCTACCTCGGCAATCACCAGATCGGGCGTGATGTCGAACTTGCAGCGGACTTTGACCGGACAGCGCCGCACTTTGTCCAGACCACATCCGCGACATTCAATAACGCTCATAAGCATGCTGACCAGGGGACCACGAAACCCCCAGATTTCCGGCAGATGTGACGCGGTGAAAATGCCGACAGTAGGGCGGCCAAGCTGGGCAGCGACATGCCCAGTGCCCGAATTGTTCGACACCACGAGTGCGGCCGATTTGACGAGATGATTGAATTCCAATTCTGACAAGTCGACAGCCGTTCGAATGTCCGCGGCTCCACCGTCGCGAGCTATCATCGCGACCTCCTCAAGCGCTTCCCGGCTTTCGTCACGGCCGACGAGGATCACCTCACCGCGGGTAGAAAGAGCAGCGACAAGTTTGCCAAAATTTTCAATCGGCCAATCCCGCAGGCTGGAATTCGAAAACGGAGCCACGACGATCGGGGACTTGCCTTCTGTCGAACTCTGTCGGCGGCCCGCTTCACTTTCGGCGTCGAAATAGGCCCCTGCCTTTGCGACCAGAAAGAGGAGAATTTCCGACACATGCTGAAGACGTACCTGCTTACGGTCAACGAACCAATCAAGCCATCGGCGAGGGACTTTGTCGGCGACCCCTATTTTTTGGGTCAGCTTGTAGAAGATGCTTCTGCGTAATTTCAGATCGAATGGCGCTATCGCAATATCGATCTGATGCATGGCGTAAGGATCAACTATAGCCGCACGATGCCTGGCGGGGACTTCGAGCAAAATGGGCCTTGTCTCATCCGGAACACGCATATCAATGGCAAGATCAAACTCGCCGGTCAGCAGCGGCCGTATGTCGGCCGCTTTCTTGCGCCTATCGACCTTCGGGTTGCGCGGAAAGAAATCAAAAGCAACGTAATCGTCGGCGAGGTCGAACTGTTTTGCAGTGTCGATGTTCCAGCTTCCAACCACCAGCGTAATGTGGGCATGCGCAAAGCGCTGACGCAGGTCCTTCAGGGGCGCTAGAGACATCCAAAAGTCTCCGACATGATCAAGCTTAAGCGCCAAAATTCTCATCTTGGCGCTTGACTGTTTCTGCTCTTCCCAGCTGCGGTATATAACTTGATTGCCGTCGTGCTTTGTCAAATATCCCATTGCCATTCCGAAGATTATCAGGACCTGGAGAATGTCGCCTTCGGCGAACGCACCAACGATGGTTGACGGGACGATGTCATCAGGAAGCCGGTCACGAATTGTTCGTGAACCTCGGCGGCATAGCCCTTCACCCTCTGAACATCGAGCGAGGCTGGATCAATGTTGAGGCCGGCACCTGGCTGACGACATTTGCGACAATGAGACCGACAATCGATGCGAGGCTCGAGAAGGTGAGGAAATAATTCATCGCCTTGCGGCGACCCGGCCGACCTTCTTGAGATCGTTCATGCCGGCGATGCCGGTCGCAATTGTCAGGAAGCTGACAGGCGCGATGATCATCTTCACGAGCTTGATGAAAGCATCACCGAGCGGCTTCAGGCTCTCGCAGACCTCCGGATACAAACAGCCAACTGCGACGCCAACGGCGACTGCGGCAAGCACCTGCACATAAAGCCGGGCAAAATGGGGCTTACGAGGTCCGGCGTTCACGCCGTGGGCTTGTGGAGCTAACACCGTCTCTCTCCCTGAACGGACTGGGGGCCTCTTGCTCGTTTCAAGGCTTGTCCCTGGCGGCGCTCCGGTCGAACGCTGCTGCCATCTCGGGAGCAAGTGCCGTGCCATTGCGGACTGGTCTGAATGAGCCATTCAACCCTTGTGAGAGGGGACACTCTCCGCTAACTGCACCGGCGTAAAAGAGAGGTCGGAGAGTTTGAGATCGTCGGCCTGCTGCAACTCATTCCCAGGCCAGTTTGCAGCGCACGTCTGAGCTCATGCAAAGATTTTCCCCTTTCGGGTCCCTTTTCACGCGACAGAGGCAGCGGATGATCGATGCGTGTCCGGTGCAGGGTCAATGCGACATTCCGGAAAGTTGATAAAATCGTTTGTTTCGATGAAGCGCATCCACGCCATGGATAGATGGCTGCCAACGTTGCGTCCACTATACACCGGAGCGGCAGCCTAGCCGCTCCGGTGTGCGCTCACCTTCGAAGCGTCCAACACCATCTCGGCCTCAAGCACCTCCGCAAGTACCCGGCAGCGCCGCCAGATGGGCCAACCCGTCGAACCGAAGATCCGCAGGCGGCATTCCCGCACAGGCGAGACTAGACGCCTCTCTTGTTTCCCCAGAGCATAAGGTGCAGTTGCGGCAACACGCGCGCTTCGAACCACCTGTCGTGTGTCACCTTTTCCACAAGCCACTCCATGCGTTTGTTTATTCCGTCCAGGTCGACAGGTGCGTCTTCATTGCCAGGGCGCGGTGGCGTGTGATTGCCGGGTTGCAGATAGACCGGAAAACGCGGAAATCGCGCGGCGGCATCTTTGGCGTAGGCGTAGTCACTCTCGTCGAAAACAACGAGCTTGAGCACGATTTGCGGCTTCTCCTGCGCCGCTTCTATGCACGCCTCGAATGCAGCCCAATCCGTCCTCATCTCGCTTGACGGCGGCTTTGGGCTGAGAACCAGCACGTCGAGATCCGCAAACCAGTCCCTGACCACCGAACCTTGGGTTTCCAGCGCAAAACGGTAGCCTTCACCATGGCCAAGCTCGATCAGCGCTCCGAACGGCTGAATGGCCGGATTGCCGCCCGACAGCGACACCATCACTGGCCGGCCACCGGAAAGCCCAACGACGCTTTGCCACACCGTTTCGGTTGGCATCATCTCCCATTTGTGGCGGAATTGGTTGTCCACCGCATGGAGGCTGTCGCACCAGGAACACCGGTAGTCACACCCGCCGGTCCTGATGAAGACCGTAGGCAAACCAATGAGCACTCCCTCGCCCTGGATCGTGGGCCCAAATATCTCGCTCACACGGATTGCGGGACGCGTGTCCGTCACGGCCGGTATTCCGCCCAGGTTTTCGGGGTTTCGCTCACCCGCACGGCCGCGGTTTCCGGCAGACGTGCCTTGCACCATTCATAGAAATGTCTGGCCAAGTATTCCGCCGTGACTTGCTCATGTCCCAGCACTTCGTTGAGGTGCCGATGGTCGAGGCTCTCGTCGATATAGCGTTTGAGCGGCGCCAGATCGTGATAGTCGCGCACGAAGCCGTGCGCGTCCAGGTCCTTCGCCGAAAGCTCCACTTCGACGATGTAGTTATGCCCGTGCAGGCGCGCACACTGGTGATCAGGTGGCAAGCAGGTGAGTTGGTGCGAGGCCGAGAAGTGGAATTCCTTGGTGATGCGGAACATCAGGTGCTCCTCCTCCGCAGCGCCTCAAGCCAGAAGTCGGCGTCTTCGTAGTCGGTTGGATCAGCGTGCCCCGCGAGATGAAACGCCTCGCGCCGCTCCACGCAGGTCCCGCACCGTCCGCAGTGACGCTCGCCGCCCTTGTAACACGACCAGGTCTCCGCAAATGGGGTTCCGTGTCTTGCTCCATCCCCGACGATGTCGCCCTTCGTGAGGTTGACGTAAGGCGTATAAAGGCGAATCTTCGCGTAGCCGTCGAGCGCGCGATCTTGCATCATCTGGAAAGCTTCGATGAAGGCCGGACGGCAATCTGGATAGATGAAATGGTCCCCACCATGTACGGCCATCGCGACCGCTTCGGCCTTGTGCGCGGCGGCGAGACCAAAGGCAATTGCCAACATGATGGCGTTCCGGTTCGGCACCACCGTGATCTTCATCGTGTCTTCGGCGTAGTGTCCGTCCGGCACGTCGACATTATCGGTCAGCGCTGAACCGGAAAGGCCGCGGCCGATTTCGGGGATGTTGATGATCTGGTGCATAGTGTTCAGTCGCTCCGCGCAGAGAGCGGCGAAGCCCAATTCTTTCCTGTGCCGTTGGCCGTAATCGAAAGACAGCAGGCCGGCGAGCTCGTGCTCCGCTGCCACGCTGTGAGCAAGGGAAACGGAGTCCAATCCGCCAGAGCAGATGACGAGAGTCTTCATTGTGGTATCCTTGTTTTGACCGGGTAAGGCTGCGACCGGAGATTTCTCTGCGCTCCCCCTACCCCAGCGAGTCTACTTTGTGAACCCGGTGGGAGTCTGATGCGCTGACGTGCCGTGATGCAGCAGGATCCCGACAGCGGGGCTGAGCCTCGTTCGTGGATGTCCAAGCCCAAGCATATGCTCAGAAGGACAGATGCGAAGCGACCTCGCGGGACGGCTAGGAAAGCCGACCTTCGAACTCTGGGTTCGAGAGCGGACTTGAATAAGCCACCCGCGAATTGGCGAAGCAACGAGGAAGGAAAGGAGTTCGTCAACGGCGATAGTGCAAAGCCCAAGTCCAAGGACAGTGCGCGCGCCCCGCTTCAGCATTAGTTCGAAGTGAAACACGAATCGGTCGGTGGCCGAGCTATCAAACCAGCTAAGGATTGGTCGTGAGCCGACACCTGTGAACAAGCCGCGTGCGTCGTTGCAATCACCCTGACATTGCGCGCAATAGCCTACATGGCGTTGGATGAACTGGATTTGGCGATTTTCCAGATGGCGGTCGAAAGCGTCCGCTCACTCTCCCTAAGCTTCAACCAAAAAGCCGCAGAGATAGCCACGAGGAGCCAGGGTGTCCTGGTTTTCGACGTGCGGGTCGATGGTGACTCGGAGGTCCAGCGGATCGCAGGCATCCGATATCGAGGCGACCAGACGGGCGTGGTCGCGTTAGACAGACAAGGCCTTGTCACCCGCTCTTGTATGGTCAATGGCACTTTCTCACATTTCCTTTCGCCGTTGGAGAACTGGACCAGCATGCCCCTCTCAATGCAGGCCAAGATCGACGTCATCATCCATGCCGGTCTCTTCCTAGGCGCCTTGCGAAAGGCGGGTCATATGCTTGGCAGCTAGTATATGACCTGGATGCATCTGTGGATTTTTACATCCGCCTGGGCGTCCGAGCAGCTGGCATCGAGGCTCTGTAGCGCGCGGATGTGTCACGACCAGGAAGAGCGCGACGATCACGTTCCGGCGCACGAGCCGCGCTTCCCGGTGACCTACTTCACGTTACAGGGGTTGGCGCGAAAATGTTCCGCCGGTGCGACTGCTTGGCGGTTAGTTGCGCGCCAGCCGGAAAGCGCAATCGGCGTCCGCCCGAACTCTGCACAGAGACACGCCTCAACGCGCGTGCCGCCGCTTTAGAGCGGCGCGTTGATTATCGAGCTGGAGCTCGAGCGCTCGCGGAACTCCTCGGGGCAAGGCCGGCGCTTCGGCGCCATCGCTGTCGCTGCCCTGTCGTCTAAACTCGACAGATCAGCGATGATAGCTTGGGAGAATCATGCGCTTGTCGGTGGTTCCGTTCTTTCATTCATCCTGTCGCCAGCGGAACACCAATTCAGTTGATTCGTACGCGACCTGCTCCCCGACAGACCCAACGGGCAACGAGTCTTCCTCTGTCAGGCCGCGTCCAATATGTCCGCCTCAAATATTCCCACGGGTAGGGACAGCGATTTCGCGATCCGATCTCGATAACCCTTGTGGTATCTCAGACCGGACTCAATATTCAGGATTTCCTCAGCGGCTAGCCCGCACGCCACCGCCAAGTCCTCGACGGAATATCCGAGGTGCTCACGGTAAGCACGGATGATGTGGGTTCCCTCCAACATAGCCGTCAAGACTGGCTCGGGAATGCGCGAATCTTTCATATACCACCTCGAAGGAGAGCAAAGGCGCCTGACAGCTCGGGAGAGTTCCTCCTGAGTTGGCGCTCGTAGCTAGTCGAATAAATGGACGTCAATTCGACCGGTTCGGTCTCGTCCATGGGCAACCTGACTGGCGGCCGGGCCGGTATATGGCGGTTGAACTGGTTCTGATCAAGTCCGAAGAACCTGCCTGCCTAAAATGGCCTGATAGGGTGTACCGTACCAGTCGCTGCCCGGCGGCTGCCCATCGCCGAACTTCTTGAGCAGGAACTCGATGCTTGCTGAGCGCTGGATCCATGGCCGTCGTGACAGCTCCCTGGCCATGTCGGAGCCACCATTCACCGGTCGTCAATATAGCACGAGGGCGACCGGGCAGCTGTGCGCATCGCGGGCGTTCGGTGGGACCGGCTACAAAACGTGGTCACCCCATAATGTCCTCGCGACTTCGCACGTGCACAAAACCATCCCGGACTGCAAAAGGAACTTGGCGGGAATACGGGCGAGTCTGAACACTGTGCGGCCTCGAGTTGCGAAAGGGGGCGGCATGACGGACATCTCCGCGACGCGTCTTGTCGTGTCCAGGCCTGTCGCCGATACCGCGATCCTGCGGGCTTCAGCCCAGCTTTGAGCGTGCGCCCTTAGGCCTGCGGCAGCGTTGATCCATGCCAGCAACGCTTCTCACATGGGAGCATGCATACGAGCCGCGTTGGCGAGCCATTGCGCGATTCACCATTCATTCACTTTATTAGCGCACGTTCATAAGTGGACATGTTGGTGTAGCTCGTACGTGCCCAAGCCCCGGCGCATCGATCCCGCGCCGGGGCTTTTTTGGGTTATCAGATGGCACCGCTGAGAGGTCCAGCGTTGCAGCCGTTGGCTGCTCTGTGCAAGGTTCCGCTGCTTTTTAACGGCGTCAAGAAATCCGGGCTTTTACGGCGTCCAAAACCCGGGTGTCTGCGCCGGGCGGCGCCATTCGGCGTGGTCACGCTGGGTTGCGAATTGCGCCGATGAACTCCCAGGCCCAGGCCGTGTGGGGGAAATTGACCGGAAGGTCGTAACCTTCGCAACTACGCCAGTCCGGTCATCGACTGTTCGTAGCGCCCGCGGGCAGGTGCATTGGTCAGGGCTGAGCATCGTCAGGCGCTATGCCGACAGGCCGAGAACCGGTTGCCATAACACCGGTCCGTTCAGACGTCCCTTCCAGCGGATGCGCAAGAGGCTAGCGTGGGAAATCTCGAGAAAGCCGGCGACGGCCTCCGTGTTACCGACCGGCTTCGGCTGTCCGATGCGCGACAACGGCCACGTTGCGAGACGCAGGATCCGTTCCATGCGCGTATCGGTAACTGTCACAATCCGAGTGAGATTGTTCGCCAAGCCGAATTCGATCATGCCCGCGAAGAGCTCGTAGGTTGCTTGCGCCAGTCCACCAGCCTTAGGCGCTGATGGAGGAAGATCGAGTGCGAAACGACTGCTCTCCCAAATGCGGGCACTCGCGGGCGCCGTAGTCTCGCCCAGCAGCATCGGAAAGGTGTCGCGCAACATTGTCGGTCCGGTAGTCGGCAGAAGACGGACGCAACCGCAAATTCGCCAGTCGGCTCCCTTGAGAAGCAAATAGATGGGGTTCAGGCTGTCAAATGCGTCTGTTTCCATCTCGCTTTCGGTCTGAACTTCCCAATCCAGCCTTTCCTTGAAGACCCGATGCCTGAGCCCGTGCATTTCTTTGAGCTCGTTTGGAAACTCGCCGTAGAGTTCAGGTGTTATCAGCTGCATCATTTGTCGCCTCCGTGCAGGATGTGTTCCCGCCATCGAAGAGCAAAGCCGACATTGATGCAGCCTGTAGACCTTTACAGCTATCCGACAAAAGGACTCAGGATCTCCACTGACGGGAAGCAGTCAGCCGCGCCACGCCCTGGTTGATGGTTCGCACTCCAAGCTTTGCCTTGGCGTTTTCCAGATGGAAGGTCACGGTGCGTTTAGAAACGCCGAGGATCTGGCTAATATCCCAGGCCGACTTACCGCGCGCCGCCCATTTCAGCGATTCGAACTCCCGCGGGGTCAGCGTTATGCCATCCACTACGCAATCTTCGGCTAGCCTGCGCCGGGCATGTATATGAAAGCTGATTGCGACCAGCTGCAATGCCTTTTCGTAACGTGTCAGGGACCGCAAAAGAGGCGGACGGGACTGGTCGGAAGCGAAGGTCAGCGACGCAAACCGGCCGCGATAGTCATGCATTGACATGGTCAATCCGCCGCGAATGCCAAAGTGAGCTGCCTTTTCGAGGATTTCCTGCTGCGAGGCCGGAAGACACTGGCGGGATCGATCCACGCCCCAATCGAAAGTATCCCAGCCTTGCAGCCCGCGCAGGATCACCGGATCATGGCTGTGGTAGCGCAGTTGCAGATAGTTTGATGTCCAGGATGATGGATAATTCGAAATCAACCGCGGCGTCTGGTCGGAGGCGGACCGGTAACTGAAATAGGCGAAGAGCGGAAAATCGAATCCGGCTGCGGCGGACGCCATTGCCTCATGGAGATCGACAGCATCGACGCTTGCAGAGAGTTGCTCGACGAAGTTTTCGAATACGCGATACATCTGCCCTTTGCGCAACCTCCCGAATGTTGCTCGATGCGAGGCGGAAACCTGGGTCTAAACGACCCCGCATCGATGCGGCGCGGCCGATTTGGCCATCATCACCGGCATTACTTTGCAGCTTCCACTTGAAGCGAACGCCGCGAACCTGACCACTTACCGACCGGGGATGTTGAGACGTTATCGATGAGCCGTGTGTCGCCGAGCCAAGCCGCGACAAGCAAGCGTGCCGGTCGGTCAACCTTTGCTAACGGCTGCAGGTCCGTTTCCCCACGGAGTTCCAGGTATTCGACCTCGCGATAGCCTGCCGCCAGAATTGCTGCACGCGCCTGGGTAAGCGTTGGCAGGACGGGAGAGCCGTTCGAGAGCTCCTCCGCTGTATCGAGCAGGACCGATGCGAGCCTTGGGGCAACGGCGCGCTCTGCCGGCGAGAGCCGGAGATTGCGCGATGACAAAGCGAGACCATCGGCTTCCCGGACTGTCGGACAGGGGACGACGGTGATCGGAATGTCCAGGTCCCGGACCATGCGCCTGATAAGCAGAAGCTGCTGGAAGTCCTTCTCTCCGAAAAAGGCAAAATCAGCGCCGGTCTGCAGAAAGAGCTTGGCAACGACGGTCGCCACCCCATCGAAATGGCCAGGCCGGAACGCACCGCACAGGCCTTCGCTGACGCCGGACACGGACACGGTCGTGGTGAAGCCGTCAGGATACATCTCAGTCGCGTTCGGAACATAGAGCAGGTGTGCGCCCAACGGAGTGAGTTTTGCAGCGTCTTCGTTTTCCGTCCGGGGATAGGCGGCAAGGTCGGCGGCACTGTTGAACTGCTTGGGATTGACGAACAGCGTCACGATCACCCGATCGGCCTTCTGAAGCGCGGCACGCACGAGGCTCAGATGGCCTTCATGCAAGGCCCCCATGGTCGGCACAACGGCGACACGGGCGCCTGAGCGACGCCATCCCGCGGCAACAGCGCGGAGTTCGGCAACGGTTCGAACGATCGGCACGCTCATGTGACGCCTCCGGCCTTCGTCTCGTCGGCGTAGAGATGTTCGGCCGCCGGAAAGCGCCGTTCCCTCACGTCGGCGGCATAAGCCGCAATCGCCGCATCGGCCTGGTTGCCTAGTTCGGCGTAGCGTTTGACGAATTTCGGCCGAAAAGAGCCGAAAAGCCCGAGCATATCATCGCTGACCAAAATCTGGCCGTCGCAGGCGGGCGAGGCGCCGATGCCGATTGTGGGGACGGCGATCTCCGCAGTGATGCGCCGTGCGAGCGGCTCTGGCACTTTCTCCAGCACCACCGAGAAAGCGCCAGCTTCCGTGACTGCACCGGCGTCGCGGCTGATGCGCTCGGCATCATCTCCCCGCCCCTGGACCCGGTAGCCTCCGAAAGTATTGACGGCCTGCGGCGTCAAGCCGGTATGGGCCATGACAGGCACGCCGCGGGCGGCGAGGAAGCGGATCGTCTCGGCCATGGTCTGGCCGCCCTCGAGCTTCACCGCTGCACAACCGGTCTCCACCATCAGGCGCGTAGCGTTGCGGAAGGCCTGCTCGGGGCTTTCTTCATAGGAGCCGAATGGCATGTCTACGACCATCAACGCTCGCGCCAGACCCCGACGCACCGCCTGGCCGTGCATGATCATCATGTCGAGGCTGACGCCCAGCGTCGACGAGAGGCCGTGCAGTACCATGCCGACGCTGTCGCCCACGAGAACGATGTCGCAGTGTCGATCGGCCAAACTGGCGATCGGCGTGGTATATGCCGTCAGGCAGACGAGTGGCGTCTTGCCTTTCCGCATCCGAATATCCGGTGGTGCAATTCCCTTTGGGTCACCAGCTGCGCTCAATCCATCCCCTCCTTCCGTAGCGTTACTCGCTGAAGGTGTCGCGTCTGGCACATTTTTGTGCAAGTGCGAAGAGCAAAAAAGGGGCTGCGGCTGTGCGGTGTTGACGTGCGAACAGCCACGCTTACAATTAAATCGATTAATGCGTCCGAGCTCAGGTCACGAACATGGACGATCAGGCAACAGGAACGAGGAAAGACAAAGCCCGCAAGGCGGAAGTCAAAGTGGACCTGATCGCCGTTGTCGTGGCCGTAAATGAAAGTGAACCCTGCCTCCTCACTATCGGTCAGGCTGACACCCTGCCCTCCGGACCATTTGCGCTTGAGCACCGGTCGCCGCAATCCGGGTTGAGGGGGTGGGTTGAGCAGCAGACCGGTCAGCCCTTGGGGTACATCGAGCAACTCTACACCTTCGCCGATCGGGACCGGATCGGCGCCGAACGCCAGCAGCGCGTCATCTCCATCAGCTATCTCGCTTTGACCAGCAAAGAACAGGCGACGGGCTCATCCAAGTGCGGATGGCAAAGCTGGTACGACTATTTTCCGTGGGAGGACCACCGCTCCGGCATCCCGCCGGTGGTGTTGGATGTTGTGCGACCGCGCTTGATCGGTTGGGCAGACGGAGCCAGCGACGCGGCCACGCGACGCGAGCGTCGACAGCGGGCGGCGATCGCCTTTGGCTTCGATGACCGCTATTGGAACGAGGAGCTCGTGCTTCAGCGATATGAATTACTTTATGAGGCAGGCCTGGTCCAAGAGGCCGCAAGCGGAGGGGAAACGCCCCCAGTTCCCCTGGTGCCGAGCAAGTCCATGGTCGCAGATCATCGCCGTATCGTGGCAACGGGCATTGCGCGGCTGCGCTCCAAGATCAAATACCGCCCAGTCGTCTTCGAGCTTATGCGACCGACCTTTACGCTACTGCAACTCCAGCGAACCGTGGAGGCGCTCGCCGGTAGGCTCATCCACAAGCCGAATTTTCGGCGCCTGATCGAGCAGCAGGAACTGGTGGAGGAGACTGGCGAGACCACCGCCGAGACCGGAGGTCGGCCGGCGAAGCTCTACCGCTTTCGCCACGCCGTTCTCGACGAGAGGGCCATCGCCGGGACAAAATTGCCGCTGGCGCGGGGTTGACATCCCTTATACTCACGGCAAGTATATGCCGGTTATCTTCAACTAGAGTATAAGCGGGGGCATCAATGAGCGCCGTGCTGCCTACGGCCGCGTTCCTCTATGAGCGCGTCCGACGCGTGATCCCGCCGATTGAATGGCCGGTTTTCGTCGAGGATATCGAAGCCATCCTTGCACTCAAGCGCGAGCGCAATGCCGTCATCCTGGCGCACAACTATCAGACGCCCGAGATTTACCATTGCGTCGCAGACATTGTCGGCGACAGCTTGGCGCTGGCCCGCAAGGCCGTGACGGTCGAGGCGCAAGTCATCGTGCTTGCGGGCGTGCATTTCATGGCCGAGACCGCCAAGCTGCTAAACCCGAACAAGACCGTGCTCATCCCGGACATGGGCGCCGGTTGCTCGCTGGCCGACTCGATCACGGCACAAGACGTGCGGCTGATGCGACAGAGTTATCCCGGCGTGCCCATCGTCACCTATGTCAACACCTCCGCCGCCGTGAAGGCCGAGTCCGACATCTGCTGCACCTCGGGCAACGCAAAGGCGGTGGTGGAATCGCTCGGCGCGCCGCGTGTGATCATGCTGCCCGATGAATATCTGGCCAAGAACGTCGCCGCCGAGACGAAGGTCGGGATCATCGCCTGGAAGGGTCGTTGCGAGGTGCATGAGCGCTTCACCCCTGCCGACATCCGGGAACTGCGCAATGCATATCCAGGGATCATCGTGCTCGCCCATCCCGAATGTCCGCCAGAAGTTGTCCTAGAGGCGGATTTCTCGGGCTCGACCGCCGCCATGTCGGAATATGTCGGACGAGAGACGCCGGCACGCGTAGTCCTGATGACGGAATGTTCGATGAGCGACAATATCGCGGTCGCGCATCCCGACGTCGAGTTCGTGCGCCCTTGCAATCTTTGCCCGCATATGAAGCGCATTACGCTCGCCAATATTCGCTCCGCTCTAGAGGAGAACCGGCACGAGGTCCGGATCGAGCCCGGGATCGCCAGCCGCGCGCGCCTGGCAGTCGAGCGCATGCTTTCGATATGAGCTGCGACATTCACGACATCGGCGGGGCGCCAATCATCATAGGCGCTGGCGTGGCAGGCCTGATGACGGCGCTTCATTTGGCGCCGGAGCCGGTCGTGCTTCTGTCCAATGCGCCGCTCGGAACCGGAGCCTGCAGTGCGCTCGCCCAAGGCGGTCTTGCGGCAAGTCTCGGCGGCGAGGACGGCCCGGAATTTCATTTTTGCGACACACTTGAAGCCGGTGATGGGCTCTGCGACGAGGCGACCGCGTGGCGAGTTGTCCGAGCTGCGCCCAAAGCGATCAAGGGCCTCGAAGACTTCGGCCTCGTCTTCGACCGCTACCCTGACGGGCGGTTGCGGCTCGGGCTCGAGGCGGCGCACGCGCATCGGCGGATCGTTCATGCTGACGGCGACGCGACGGGTCGCGAGCTGGTCCGCGCGCTCATCGCCGCGGTGCGGTGCACAGCTTCGATCACCGTCCTGGAAAATGTGGAGGCTCGCCGGCTCGTCCTGCAAGACGGGGGAATCATCGCCGTGCTCGCAGTTTCGCGCACCGGAACGATCGTCTTGCCTACACGCCGGGCGGTGCTGGCAACCGGCGGCATCGGCGGCCTGTTTTGCGATACCACGAATCCGCCTGGCTCATGTGGGCACGGGCTAGCGCTCGCCGCCTGGGCCGGGGCGGAGTTCGCCGACTTGGAATTCGTACAGTTCCACCCGACCGCGCTCGATGGTCCGCGCCGGCCGATGCCATTGGTGAGCGAGGCGGTTCGCGGCGAAGGCGCGGTGCTCATCGACGAAGCAGGGGAACGCTTCCTGGCTGAAACGCCGGGCGGCGAGCTTGCACCTCGCGACGTGGTCGCGCGTGCGGTGTGGCAACAGATAACTGGCGGGCACCGAGTGTTCCTGGACGCCCGGCAATGCCTCGGCCCGAGATTTGGCAATCGCTTTCCAGCCATAGCCCATTTGTGCCGAGAGGCAGACGTCGATCCCTCCGTCGACCCGATCCCAGTACGCCCGGCGGCTCATTATCACATGGGCGGCGTTGCTGTTGACGCGGCCGGCCGCAGCTCCGTCGAGGGGTTATGGGCATGCGGCGAGGTCGCATGTACCGGTCTGCACGGCGCTAACCGCCTCGCCAGCAATTCGCTCACCGAAGCGGTGGTCACCGCGAGCTGGGTTGCTGAAAGCGTTGCCGGCACATCTCACACGAAACGGCGGCGCGTATGTTCGACGTTTGTGCCTCCGCCGCCAGATCCTTCCTGCATCCGCCCGGTCGTCTCCACCGCACTGGGCATCATCCGGGACGGCGAGACGCTACGCGAGGCGGTGGCGAACTTGCTGCCGATCGCGGCTGGCCACGAGGCCGCATCCGACCCGGCCTTGGTGGCGCTGATGATCGCCATTGCGGCCCTGCGGCGCGAAGAGAGCCGCGGTTCGCACTGCCGGTCCGATTTCCCAGGGCGCGATGCAGACGCGCGCCCGGCACGGCTGACACTGCGCATCGCAATGCAGGCCGCGGTCGCACTCAGCTGGCGAGCGCCGAAACGGAGCACCTGACATGGTTTCATTCTCACCCCTTCCCTCCGCCCTGATCGAACCGATCGTGCGCGCTGCTCTTCTGGAAGATCTGGGCAGATGCGGCGACCTGACCAGCGATGCGGTGATCCCGCATGATTGCACGGCCACCTTGGTGCTCAAGTCGCGACAGACGGGAATCGTTGCCGGGCTCGATCTGGCCGCCTTCGCCTTCACTCTCGTCGATCCAGCAATCGACATGCACATCTGGCGAGCTGACGGCAGCGATGTCGCGGCCGGCGAGACTATCGCCAAGCTGTGCGGACCGGCGCGAGGTCTGCTCACCGCCGAGCGCACGGCGCTCAATTTTCTGTGCCGCCTGAGTGGCATCGCCACTGCCACAGCGACGATGGTCAAGGCCGTGCGTGGCCACAAGGCGAAGATCGTGTGTACGCGAAAGACGACGCCCGGCCTGCGCGCGTTGGAGAAATATGCCGTGCGCGTCGGCGGCGGCGCCAACCACCGCTTCGGGCTCGATGATGCCGTGCTGATCAAGGACAACCACATCGCCATCGCCGGCGACATTCGCACGGCAATAGAGCGAGCGCGCGCCGCCGCGGGCCACATGGTGAAGATCGAGGTCGAGGTCGACACGCTGGAGCAGCTCGATATAGCGCTCGCGCTGGGCGTCCACGCAGTGCTGCTCGACAACATGTCGGTTGAGGATATTGCCCGCGCCGTGGCACTGGTCGCTGGCCGCGCCATCACAGAGGCTTCTGGTCGGGTGACACTGGAAACGGCTCCGTCGATTGCTGCGACGGGTGTCGACCTCATCTCGGTCGGATGGCTCACACACAGCGCTCCGATCCTCGACGTCGGTCTAGACATGCCGGGCCACGCGAACATCTGCACTCACTTGAACTAGCGGAAACGGAATGAGGAGCAACAGGCTCGGACTGCACGCGGCGCAAGAGGCTCGAAGGAGCCTGCGCCCCCATTCGGCTCACCCTTTAAACCTGCGGTATTGCGCTCGCGACGAGCCATATCGGACGGGCTCGCGACTCGACGGACCTCCTGAGCGCACTCGCTGATCAGCAACAGAGGCTTTGACGATGACGACTGGAATGAACTCGGAGTGTGACGTGAACCAGGGCATGCAAACGATCGATGGAGCCCCAGCCCGATGGAGCCGCAAAGAGGCCGAGGCTATCCAAGCCATGCCGTTCAACGATCTGCTCTTCCTGGCTCACACCGTCCATCGGCAGAACTTCGATCGCAACCGGGTGCAGCTGTCGCGGCTGCTCAGCATCAAGACCGGCGGCTGCCAGGAGGATTGCGGCTATTGCAGCCAGTCTGCGCATTACGAAACCGGCCTGAAGGCGTCGAAGCTTATGGAGGTCAATCGTGTCATCGACGAAGCGACCAAGGCACGAGATGCGGGCGCAACCCGGTATTGCATGGGGGCTGCCTGGCGCAGTCCGAAGGAGCGCGACATGGACACCGTGGTCGCCATGATCGAGGGCGTGAAAGCACTCGGCATGGAGACCTGCATGACGCTTGGCATGCTCGACCTCAGTCAGGCGCAGCGCCTGAAGTCGGCCGGTCTCGACTACTACAACCACAACATCGACACGTCCGAGCGCTATTACGGGGAGGTTGTTTCAACCAGGACCTTTGCCGACCGGCTTGAAACACTTAGGCACGTGCGCGAAGTTGGCATGAAGGTCTGCTGCGGCGGCATTGTCGGGATGGGAGAGGAAAAGGCCGATCGCATCGACATGCTGGTCACGCTCGCGAACCTGCCCGAGCCGCCGGAAAGCGTGCCGATCAACATGCTGATCCCTATCGAAGGCACGCCGCTAGCCGAGGCCGAACCCATCGATCCGATCGATTTCGTCCGTACCATTGCGCTCGCCCGCATCATGATGCCGAAGTCCTATGTAAGGCTGTCCGCCGGACGGACGGCGATGAGCGACGAAACCCAGGCGCTATGCTTCTTTGCCGGCGCCAATTCCATTTTTGTCGGCGACACGCTGCTGACAGCGGACAATCCCAGCGAGGACAAGGATATTCGTCTATTTAGACGTCTCGGCATCGAGTCGATGCAATGCGAGGCGAAATGAACGGGCCACAGCTAGCCCGCTATGAAGCAACGTTGCAGGGACTGGCACGCAAGGACCGGCTGCGGAGACTGGCGCCGCGCGTCGGCTTCGACTTCTCGTCCAACGACTATCTCGGGCTTGCCGCCTCGAAGAGACTTGGCGATGCAGTGGGGGCGGCAATCGCGCGGGGCACCCCGGTCGGCGCAACCGGATCGCGCCTTCTGCGCGGCAACGCGCCGGAGCATGAGGCCTTGGAGGCAGATGCGGCGTCGTTCTTCGGGGCCGAGCGGGCGCTGTTCTTCAGCAGCGGCTACATCGCCAACTTTGCCCTGCTGACCGCCCTGCCGCAGACGGGCGACCTCCTGATCCTCGACGAACTCGCTCATGCCAGCATGCACGAAGGGGCGCGAGCCGGACGCGCCGAGTTCAGGTCGGCTACGCACAATGACGTTGATGCTTTCGAGGATACTATCAGGCGCTGGCGCGCCGAAGGTGGCATGGGGCATATCTGGATCGCGGTCGAAAGCCTGTATAGCATGGATGGCGACTTCGCGCCGATGGAGAGCCTAGTCGCCCTTGCCGATCGGCACGAGGCATTCATAGTGGTCGACGAGGCACATGCCACCGGGGTCTGGGGACCGCACGGCCGCGGCCTTGCCACCGCGTTCGAGGGCCGCGACAACATCGTCGCGCTGCATACATGCGGCAAGGCGCTCGGCGCGTCCGGCGCGCTCCTCACCGGGCCAGGAACGCTGTGCGATTATATTGTCAACCGCTGCCGGCCGTTCATCTACGCCACGGCGCCCTCGCCGCTCATGGCGGTGGCGGCGCGCGAAGCGCTCGCAATACTGGTCGACGAGCCGATGCGCCGCGTTCAGCTGCATGAGCACGTTGCCTTGGCAAGCCGGCAACTGGCCGAGCGTTGCGGCGCAAAGCTCAACGGCTCGCAGATCCAGCCATTTGTGATCGGCGATGTGACGCGCACCATGGAGGTCGCGGCGGCTCTGCAGGCCCGCGGCTTCGACATACGCGGCATTCGTCCGCCGACGGTGCCGGAGGGCACGTCGCGGCTGCGCATTTCGCTGACCCTGAATGTCGGCCACGCTGACATTTCGGCCATGGTCGAGACGCTCGCCGCGGTGTTGGCCACGGCATGATCAAGCGTATCGTCGTCACCGGAACAGATACCGGAATTGGCAAAACGGTCTTTTCGGCGGGACTCGCCGGCCTGCTCGACGGCTTCTACTGGAAGCCGGTGCAATCGGGTCTCGATGAGGAGACCGACAGCGAGGTGGTTGAACGGCTCGCCGGCCTGCCGTCAGGGCGCGTGCTGCCGGAAGCTCACCGTTTGAAGAGCCCGCTGTCGCCGCATCGTTCTGCCGAAATCGACGGCGTCTCCATCGAAGCTGCCGATCTTTCATTTCCGGTCCTGCCGACACCGCTCGTCATCGAAGGCGCTGGAGGACTGATGGTGCCGATCAACCGACAGACAAGCTTTATTGACATCTTCGCTGAATGGCGGCTGCCGGTTATTCTGTGCGCTCGCACCGAGCTCGGCACGATCAACCACACCCTGCTGTCGATCGAAGCCCTGCGGGTTCGCTCGATCCCGCTAATCGGCATCGCGTTTATCGGCGAAGAGGTGGCCGATACGCAAAGGACAATCACCGAATTCGGCTCGGTGCGTCAGCTCGGAAGGCTGCCACACCTCGTTCCGCTGACGCGCGAAACTCTGCGGAAGGCCATGTTTGCCGGCTTCGACCTCGCCCAGATAGCCGGAGGCGAATGATGTCGCGGTCGCGGGTCTGGCATCCATTCACCCAGCACGCGATCGAGCCGGCCATCCCGTCCGTTGTCCGCACGGAAGGGGCTTGGCTACAGACGAGTGACGGAAGGCGTATCCTCGATGCAATCTCCTCCTGGTGGGTGGTCACCCACGGCCACCGCCATTCACGGATCATGGAAGCAATCCGGATTGCGACGGAGATGCTCGACCAGGTGATCTTCGCCGGCCTCACCCATCAGCCGGCAGAGCAATTGGCCTCGGCGCTGATCGAAATAGTGCCGGCAGGCCTCGACTGGGTCTTTTATTCCGACAGTGGATCGACGTCCGTAGAAGTCGCGCTGAAGATGGCGCTCGGCTATTACCGCAACATCGGCGCGCCGCGTTCGCGCATCGTCGTCATGGAACACAGCTATCATGGCGACACGATCGGCACGATGAGCGTCGGAGCCCGCGGCGTGTTCAACGCCGCCTACGAACCCCTGCTGTTCGAGGTCGACACCATTCCGTTTCCGGCCGCAGGGCGCGAGCAGGAAACGCTAGATCGGTTCGAGGCTTTCTGTCGCGACCGCCGCGCCGCCGCGCTGATCGTCGAGCCGCTAGTGCTTGGCGCCGGCGGCATGCTGATGTATCCGGCCTGGGTTCTGGCCGAATTGAAAAAGGTCGCCGAAGCCTCCGGCACGCTGCTGATCGCCGATGAGGTGATGACCGGCTGGGGGCGCACCGGAACCATGTTCGCCTGCGAGCAGGCGTCGATCTCTCCGGATATACTCTGCACCTCGAAGGGCTTGAGCGGCGGCGCGATCCCACTGGCGGCCACACTCGCGACCGATCCGATCTTCCAGGCCCACTATTCCGAGGACCGGCAGAAGACGTTCTTCCACTCGAGCTCCTACACCGCCAACCCGATCGCCTGCGCGGCAGCACTTGCCAATGTCGAGATATGGCGGGAGGAGCCGGTGGCGGAGCGGATTGCGGCCTTGAGCGCCGGGCAGGCCGCCGGACTTCGACGCTTTCGCAACAATACCAACTTCACAGACTGCCGGGCAACCGGCACGATCGCAGCTCTCGATCTGTGCGCCGGCTCGGCCGGTTATCTGGCCGAGATCGGACCAAGGCTGCGCGCTTTCTTCCTCGACCGCGGCCTGCTCGTGCGCCCGCTGGGCAATGTGCTCTATGTTCTGCCGCCCTACTGCATCACCGGCAACGAGCTGGACGGGCTCTATGACGCCATCGAGGAGGCCGGCGAACGCTTCGGTTTCCGGCCATGATGAGATCGTCGACGATTCTCGGCTTGGGTCATCATGCGCCGTCGCGCAAGGTCGAGAATCCGGAAATCGAAATCCGTCTCGGGCTTGAGCCCGGCTGGATCGAGCAGCGGACCGGGATACGCTCGCGCTTCTGGGCAACGGACCAAGACACGTTGTCGGGTCTTGCCGCGCATGCCGGCGAGATGGCGCTGGCGAATGCCGGCATCGACCGCCGCGACATCGGTCTTTTGCTGCTTGCCACCTCGACACCCGATCACCTCTTGCCGCCAAGCGCGCCGCTGGTCGCACATCGCCTGGGACTAGGCCGTGCCGGCGCGATCGATCTGACCGGCGCCTGCGCCGGCTTCATCTATGCGCTGATGTTCGCCGACGGCTTCACCCGCGTTCAAGGCAAAACGACCCTGGTCATCGCCGCCAACATCCTCAGCCGCCGCATCAATCCGGCGGAGCGCGCCAGCGCCGTGCTGTTTGCCGATGCCGCAGGCGCCGTGGTGATCGGTCCGTGCGACGACCCCGATCGGGGCATTCTCGGCGCCTCTGTGAATTCGGATGGCTCGCGCTACGGGCTGATCCAGATTCCCGCCGGCGGAAGCAACACGCCGTTCCATGGCGACCTAGACCTGGCGCAGACCCGGATGACAATGAGTGACGGCCGCGCAGTGTTCAGCAAGGCCGTGGACATGATGACGGCCTGCTCGCAGGACGCGCTCACTTCTGCCCGAATGCTGCCGCGAGACATTGTTCGTTTCGTGCCGCATCAGGCCAATGCTCGGATTTTCGATGTGGTCGGGAGGAACCTCGGAATAGCGGATCAGGCAATCGTCAAGACGGTCGCCGAGTACGGCAACTCTTCCGCCGCGACGATCCCGCTCTCGCTGTCGCTCGCCCATCGGACGCAGCCGTTTCGGGCGGGCGAAAAGATTCTCCTTGCGGCGGCCGGTGCCGGCCTCACCGGAGGCGCCCTCATCCTAGGAATCTAGCGGTACGACGGCCATGAACAGGATTGGTCACGAATGACACTACCAACACGGCCCAATACGAAAAAATATGCGCCGGCAAGTTACATGGGCGCTGGCTCGGTGAACGAGAGCGATCACCCTGCAGACGATTTCTTGTCGAGCAGGACGATCGGTGAGGCTACCTTGCTGGGCGAGGAGGGGTTAGCGCCAGTTCAGGAGAGCGGAGGTATCCGAGCTCATGCGCGCCCTCCTCATTGCGATGAAGTCATCCTAATCGATATGTCGGCCCTTCTGATCCATTGATCAACATCTAACGGTAGTAGGGCAGCCTTGAATTGAATAAGCGGTCCCTCGAAGGCGTCAACCGTCATGCAGTCCGAAAAAAATACTCATCTGCCTGTCTCAACAACGCTCGCTCCATTTCGAAACCAGGTGTTTCGCTCGATCTGGACGGCCACACAAATATCCAGCCTCGGGTGGCTCGTGCAAACGGTCGCTATCAGTTGGCTGATGGCCACGATTTCCGCTTCGGATCTGATGGTTGCACTCGTGCAGGCCGCATCGACCTTACCGGTGTTCTTCCTCTCGATCTTGGCCGGAGCCATCGCTGACAACTTCAGCCGCCGATGGGTGATGTTTGCGGGGCACTGCCTGATCGCATTGGCATCAACGACGCTGATGATTTCCGTGGGTCTGGGATTTGCCGGTCCCTGGCTAATTCTAGGATTAGGGTTCCTGGCCGGCTGCGGCTTTGCCTTGAATGATCCGGCCTGGCACGCTTCTGTTGGCGATATCCTTCACAAGCGCGACATCCCGGCTGCGGTGACGCTTATGTCTGTCGGATACAACATTGTGCGCAGCGTTGGTCCGGCTTTGGGGGGCGTGGTCTTGGCATTTTTTGGACCGCTGGCCGCTTTCGCGTTGGCAGCGCTGAGCGATCTGGCACCGCTAACCGCAATATGGCGCACTAGATGGAATGTTCGCACGTCACCTCTCCCTCGTGAGCGAATGACGATGGCAATTCATGACGGACTGCGCTTCACCGTCATGTCCTTGGAAATCAGGGCAGCGATTGCCCGTGCAACCCTTTTCGGGTTGGCTAGCATCTCCATCCTTGCGCTGCTCCCGCTAGTCGTCCGGGATCAGCTGAAGAGCGGGCCAATCATCTACGGCATCTTGCTGGCCGGCTTCGGCATGGGTGCTTTCATTGCCGGCATGAGCAATAGCTTTCTAAGGCGGATCACGTCTCAAGACAGGCTGGTGTCGTTTGCCTCCGTTGCTTGTGCAGCATGTTGCCTTTCCCTTGCACTCACATCGTCAGTCGCTGTGGCGGCCATTTCGCTGGCACTTGGTGGCGCGGGTTGGCTTATCACCTGGACGGGCATTGACGTGTCGGTGCAGCTGGCCAGCCCAAGGTGGGTCGTTGGCCGCACACTGTCGATCTACTACGCCTTGAGCGCAGGCGGGATGGCGGCCGGCAGCTGGATCTGGGGTACTGTCGCACAGAACTACTCGCTAGGCTGGGCTTTGGAGGGTGCCGCAGGCGCTCTTTTGCTCGTTGCAGCTGCGGGAATATTGTTGCCGGTCCGTCCATGGGAAGAAACGGATCAGGAGAGTTCGGATTTTCACCCGCCGGAGCTGGCACTCGAGTTGAAGCCTAGGAGTGGCCCCATAGTGGTCAAGGTCGAGTATCTTATATCCGAAGAGAATATCGAGACCTTTCTGGGCTACATGCGCACAAGGCGCCATGTTCAGAGCCGTGCCGGTGCGCGAAACTGGACACTCCAGCGCAATCTTCAAACGCCTTCGATTTGGACAGAGACATTCCGCACGCCAACCTGGATGGACTTTCTTCGCCTGAATCATCGGCTCACGGCAGCGGATAAGGAAGTCGGCCAGCGTCTCCTGGCACTGCATGATGGAGAGCGTCCTCCGCAAACAGTGCTTTCGATCGAACGAACCACTGAGGCAGCTCGTACCCGTGCCTCAACAATCGTTTCTCGTCCTCCCAGGTGACGTGATCACGAAGGCGATCGCATCGTGCATTGGGATCTGCCGCGCCGGTCGACTTCGAGCAGCGCGAAGACCGCATCGCCAGTAGGCGAGGCAATGCGTCCGGCGCTCTCTTGCGAATACCCATGCCGCCGCGGGCCCTTGAGGGCGGGGGCAGGAACGGTCGGTTCTGGGCCATCTTCGAGGCGGCGCTCGACGGCAAGAAGGAGGGCATGGGTCTCGAACGCTGGTGCGCGGCCTGCGCACAAGCCGATCAGCATCACCTTCGACGTGCGCTTCAGCCAGCGCTTTGCGGCTCAGAGACCTGCAGGAGGATCTGACCCGCTATCAGCTGGCGCTGGGCCAGCCAGAACCAGGCCCGTTCGAGGACATGATCAAGCATTTCGAATTGCAGCCTGACGAGAGCACTTCGCCCTTCGTGACAGAGCGATCATCGGCAACCTTCGGAAATTTGCCGATAGCGAGGCGTCGTCGTCAACAGAACATTTCGGACGAAGGCCGCCAAGGGACGTGCTACGTCCACGCAAATAGGCGAGATCCGTTGCCGTCTCGGTGTTCGTCTCGACGGCATGCGTCGCAGCGAGGAGTTCGGCTGATTTCAATGAGCGGCGGCGTGGTGCGTCGACCCTCCTCGATCGTTCTTTCGTAACCCTCTCTTCGCCCTGCAAGCGGAAGCGCACCAATGCGGCTCATGTCATCCACTGCCTAGGTAATCCATCGCGTTCAGAGGTCGCGTTTCGGCGCCATTTCCCCCGGCTCGCCTCTTGGCGAGGCTTGGCGTGGTCGCGCTGGATAACACGCCGGCCCCATCCGTCCGGCTCCGTGTCGGCGATCGCGCTATGGGATCCGTCGCCGGTCTTCCGATGGAATTGAGGGCCTGTGACGATGGCAGACCCGGTTCGATCGAGAAGCCTTCCGCTGCTGTCAGCCAGCCTGCATCGTATTCAAACGCAGCGCACTCGGGCGCGCCCTGCTGGTCATAGCGCAACGTGCCCAGAGGCGTCGCTTCGTCGGCTGACAGCGAACAAATGCTGACGGTATCGAACGAAAGTGTCACATATCGAACATACGAACCATGTCCGAAACATCTGTTTTTCGTGCTCAGCGTGACCCCCAAAAGCAAAAAAGAAGAGAGCACGACGAAGTTTCGCCGGGCATTTAAGTGTCAGCGCGAGCTACCTCTTCAGTATGGCACGTCGCTTGCTGCTCTGCATCGAACGCCGACGCCCAACCCACAAATAGCAGAGATGAATAATGGCGATTTGTTCAGAAGTGCTGAATCTAACTGAGTGGCTGAACAGCAGTGTGGAAGCGCAGCGGGGCAAAGCAATAGGCGTCCTGCCTTTCTTTGAGCCTGACACAGGTCGAATCCAACCTTTTTCGGGCAATGCATGACCAAGCATAGTTGTTCTTCCGTAAATCTCCAGTCGTTTGAGCAGTTCGTTTTTGTGCAACAAAAGTTTCAAACGTTCAATTGCGCACTTTTAGCATTCACGAGAACTCATCTTGATGATTATCTTTTAACCTTTGAATGGAGATCCGGAATGAACGTAAGCAGCCTTCTTCTCGGCTCAGTTGCGGCCCTGATCTCCGTTTCCGTCGCTCGCGCGGCGGACCAAGTCTCTGCGCCGGACCCGACCGAATACGTCAAGATCTGCGACGTCTACGGTTCGGGCTACTTCCATATCCCCGACACCGAGACCTGCCTGCGCATCGGCGGCTACATCCGTTACGACGTCGGCCTCGGCGATGTCCGATCCTATGACGGGGCAAGAACCACCGATGGGAGCCCTGGCGAGGCTCGGGGCACCTGGCGAAACAACACGCGTTTCACGTTCAAAACTTGGACGCGCCAGGAGACCGAACTCGGCGCACTGAAGACCTATACTGAAAACCGCGTGAACTTCGGCAACCGCAACGCTCATCCGGGTCCGGACAGCCCTCAGAACTATGGCTTCAACAGCGGCGTCAAGTTGGCTTCCGCCTGGATTCAGCTTGGTGGCCTCCGAGTTGGTAAGGACGAGTCGGCCTTCGACACGTTTACAGGCTACGCCGGGAACGTCCTCAATAACGTACTCGTTCCGTACGGCGACTTCGATACCAACGTGGCCCAGTATTACTTCGATGCCGGCAATGGCTTTTCGGCTCTGGTTTCACTTGAACAAGGGTCGGGTGTAGTCGGTACTATCGACAGCCATGTTCCGCACGTCGTCTTCGGCGTAAAACAGACGCAGGGCTGGGGCGCGATCACCGGCGTAATCGCCCGTGACAGCAACTACGATGCTTTGGCCGGCAAGGTCCGCGTCGATTTCAATGTCACAGATGACCTGTCGCTATTCGGAATGTTCGGCTATGGCTCCATTGGCAATCTCAATGATGACCCAACCAATGCAGTCGCCGCTCACGGTCGCGGCTTCTACAAAACTTGGAGCGGCAACTGGGCTTTCTGGGCCGGCTCCACTTACACACTCAACGAGAAAACTTCGTTCAACCTTCAGGTCTCGGGTGATCAGTTCTGGAACTCTGGTGTGGCTGCAAACGTCGCCTACTTGGTCGTTCCAGGTTTCACAGTCACAGCCGAAGTCGACTACGACCACTACAGCAACTTCGGCGCCGGCGCGGTCGACCATTCCCGCGTGAACTGGACTCACGTCGGCAAAAAGAACAGCCTCGGCGGCATACTCCGATTCCAAAGCTCATTTTAAACAACTCCATCTGGTGTCGGCGCCCCAGCGGATCGCCCGAAGGCGATTTACGCGCAAACCTTCGGTGCCGATTGAAGGCGTAATCATCATAAGGACCGATCTTTAGTTCAACCGTTTGCGACCCCTTATCCCTGTCTTCGTCTCCAACGCCTGGTTTGTCGCCGACATATGGTCTGACCGGCTACCGATCATCGCCTCGGCCCGAATGCGCTTGACAAATCGGCGCCGGCCCGTTCAACCTGAAGCATTCACCAGGGGAGTCCCGGCAAGGGGCTGAGATACTGCTGGCTTTCGCGGCGCAGTGACCCGTTGAACCTGATCCAGTTCATACTGGCGTAGGGACGGTGCAAGCGCTTTGCGGGAGTTTACGCCCGAGGTCCTGTTTCGGCAGGTCAACAGAAGCGTCTTTTCATCCTTCCGGCACAGAACTGGATCTCCAATGCTTGAGCAAAGGAGCCTCAGATGAATGCCCTCACTCCCGCCGTCTCGACGGGACCGTTGCCCGCCTCCCGGAAAATCCACAAGCCCGGTGCCATCCACCCGCAGATCAGGGTGCCGATGCGCGAAATCTCCGTCCATCCGACGGCCGACGAGCCGGCCGTCACCGTCTACGATCCGTCCGGCCCCTACACCGACCCGACCGTCGAAATCAGTATCGAAAAGGGTCTTGCCCGGCTTCGTCACGAATGGATTTCAGCGCGCGGTGATGTCGAGGCTTATGAGGGCCGCCACATCCGGCCGGAGGACAACGGATTTGCGGCGGGCGAGCGCCTGACGCCGGAGTTTCCCATTCGCAGCCGGCCACTCAGGGCCAAGCAGGGCAAGGCGGTGACCCAGCTTGCCTATGCGCGCGCCGGCATCATGACGCCTGAAATGGAGTTCGTCGCCATCCGCGAGAATCTTGGTCGTGAGATGCTGCGCGGCAAGCTTGAGCGCGACGGCGAGGCATTTGGCGCCGCTATCCCCGACTTCGTCACACCGGAATTCGTGCGCGAGGAAGTGGCGCGCGGACGGGCGATCATTCCCGCCAACATCAATCATCCCGAGAGCGAGCCGATGATCATCGGCCGCAATTTCCTGGTCAAGATCAACGCCAATATCGGCAACTCGGCGGTCACCTCCTCGATGGCCGAAGAGGTCGACAAAATGGTCTGGGCGATCCGCTGGGGCGCCGATACGGTGATGGACCTGTCGACCGGCCGCAACATCCACAACATCCGCGACTGGATCGTTCGCAATGCGCCGGTGCCGATCGGCACGGTGCCACTTTACCAGGCGCTGGAAAAGGTTGGTGGCATCGCCGAGGACCTGACCTGGGAGGTCTACCGCGACACGTTGATCGAACAAGCCGAACAGGGTGTCGACTATTTCACCATCCACGCCGGCGTGCGGCTGCATTACATCCCGCTGACCGTCGACCGGGTCACGGGCATCGTCTCGCGCGGTGGCTCGATCATGGCCAAATGGTGCCTGCACCATCACCGCGAAAGCTTCCTCTATGAGCATTTCGAGGAGATCTGCGACATCTGCCGCGCCTATGACGTGTCCTTCTCGCTCGGCGACGGCCTTCGTCCGGGCTCGATCGCCGATGCCAATGATGCGGCGCAATTCGCAGAGCTGGAGACCCTCGGTGAGCTGACGAAGATCGCCTGGGCCAAAGATTGCCAGGTGATGATCGAAGGCCCTGGCCACGTGCCTATGCACAAGATCAAGCAGAACATGGACAAGCAGCTCGCCGTCTGCGGCGAGGCGCCGTTCTATACGCTTGGACCGCTGACGACCGACATCGCGCCGGGCTATGACCACATCACCTCAGGTATCGGCGCTGCCATGATCGGCTGGTTCGGCACAGCCATGCTCTGCTACGTCACGCCGAAGGAACATCTCGGCCTTCCCGATCGAAACGACGTCAAGACCGGCGTGATCACCTACAAGATCGCGGCTCATGCCGCCGACCTGGCTAAGGGGCATCCGGCGGCGAAGGTCAGGGATGATGCCCTTTCGCGCGCTCGCTTCGAGTTCCGCTGGGAGGACCAGTTCAACCTGTCGCTCGATCCGGAAACCGCGCGGTCCTTCCATGACCAGACCTTGCCCAAGGAGGCGCACAAGCTGGCGCATTTCTGCTCGATGTGCGGGCCGAAATTCTGTTCGATGCGCATTTCCCACGACATCCGCGGCGAGGCGCAGAAGGAGGGCATGGCGGCGATGGCGGCGAAATATCGCGAAGGCGGCGATCTCTACGTGTCCGCGGATGAGACCGGCGCATCGTTTATGCCGGAGGCGCATGAGCCGTCATGAGGGTGCTGGTCAAAGGGGCGGGTGTCGCCGGCCTCACCGCTGCCTTCGAGCTCGCCACGCGCGGCGCGGCGGTGACAGTTGCCGAGGTAAGAGATGCCCTCGGCGGCAATGCGTCGTGGTTCGCCGGCGGCATGCTGGCGCCCTGGTGCGAGCGTGAAAGCGCCGAGCAGTCCGTGCTCGATCTCGGACGCAACGCCGCGGACTGGTGGGATGCGGCGACGCCTGACCAGCTCACACGGGCCGGAACAATGGTTGTGGCCGCGCCTCGTGACAACGGCGAACTCGAGCGGTTCGCCAGCCGCACCTCGGGGCAAAAGCGCGTCGATGAAGACGAAATCGCGTTGCTGGAGCCCGACCTCGCCGGCCGCTTCCGTCGTGGATTGCTCTTCCCCGACGAAGCCCATCTCGACCCGCGCCAGGCGATGGCGGCACTGCATGACAGACTGGCAGAGATGGGCGTCGAGTTCCGCTTCGGCGCCGACGCCCGGCTTGGCTCCGGTTTCGATCGCCGGATCGACTGCACGGGGATTGCCGCCGTCGACGACCGACTGCGCGGCGTTCGTGGCGAGATGCTGATCCTGCGCACGCCGGATGTCTCGCTCTCGCGCCCGGTCCGGCTGCTTCATCCGCGCTTTCCGCTCTACGTAGTGCCGCGAACTGACCACCAATTCATGGCCGGCGCGACGATGATCGAGAGCCAGTCCGCTGGACGGGTCACGGCGCGTTCCATGATGGAGCTTTTGAGCGCGACCTATACCCTCCATCCGGCCTTTGGTGAGGCCGAGATCGTTGAAACCGGTGTCGGCGTCCGTCCAGCCTTTCCCGACAATCTGCCGCGTGTCGAAGCACGCGGAAACACCGTCGCGATCAACGGGCTTTATCGCCATGGCTTTCTTCTCGCTCCCGCCATGGCGCGCCAGGCGGCCGAACTCGTCTTCAGTCATGACAAAACCTTGGAGCTCGCCAATGAAACTAATCGTCAACGGCCAAGCGCTTGAGATTGACGCCTCAACGCTGGCCGAACTGCTTGCCGCGCTCGACTACGAAGGCGATTGGCTGGCGACGGCCGTCAACAGCGACCTCGTGCACAAAGCCAACCGGGCGGAGTTCCAGTTGAGCGACGGCGACCGGATCGAAATCCTCTCACCTATGCAGGGAGGCTAGCATGTTCGAGCTTCTCGGGACGACGCTTCCCTCTCGGCTGTTTCTCGGCACGGCTCAATATCCATCGCCCGCCATCCTTGCCGATGCGGTCCAGGCATCGGGCACCTCGGTGGTGACCGTATCCCTGCGGCGTGAGATGGCCGGCGGCAGGGACGGCGAAAAGTTCTGGTCGCTGATCCGCTCGCTTGGCACAAGAATCCTGCCCAACACGGCCGGCTGCCACTCCGTCAAGGAAGCGGTCACAACGGCGAGAATGGCGCGCGAGGTGTTCGCGACGACCTGGATCAAGCTCGAGGTGATCGGCAACCACGACACGCTGCAGCCTGATGTGTTCGGCCTGGTCGAAGCTGCCCGCATCCTGTGCGAGGACGGCTTTTCGGTGTTCCCCTATACCACCGACGACCTTGTTGTCGCCGAGCGGCTGCTGGAGGCGGGCTGCAAGGTCTTGATGCCGTGGTGCGCACCGATCGGTTCCGCTCTCGGACCGATCAACATAACGGCTCTGCGCTTGATGCGCGGACATCTCCCTGGCGTCCCGCTGATTGTGGACGCTGGCCTCGGGCGGCCGTCGCATGCGGCAACCGTCATGGAAATCGGCTTTGACGCCGTGCTCCTGAACACGGCAGTCGCCAGGGCGGCCGATCCAGTCGGCATGGCGCGCGCATTCGGCAAGGCAGTCGAAGCCGGCCGCGAAGCCTTCCTTTCCGGAATGCTCGAACCGCGCGACGTCGCCGTGCCATCGACACCGACGATCGGCAGGGCGGTTTTTTCATGAAGCTCGATCCCTTCTACCTGATCGTCGACAGCGCTGCCTGGATCGAACGGCTGGCGCCGCTCGGCGTCAAGCTGGTTCAGCTTCGTATTAAAACCATGGACGAAGCCCGGCTGCGCGCGGAGATCCGCAAGTCGAAGGCCTTGTGTGCCCAACATAAAAGCCAGCTCATCGTCAACGATCATTGGCGCCTGGCAATCGAGGAGGGCTGCGACTTCGTGCATCTCGGCCAGGAGGATCTGCAAACCGCCGACCTCTCAAGGATACGGTCAGCCGGTGTCAGGCTCGGGTTGAGCACGCATGATCATGTCGAGCTGGCAACCGCCATTTTTGCCGATCCCGACTATGTTGCGCTGGGTCCGATCTATCCCACCATCTTGAAGAAAATGAAGTGGGCACCGCAAGGGCTAGAGCGAATCAGCGAGTGGAAGCGGCGGGTGGCGCCAATCCCATTAATCACTATCGGCGGCCTCAACCCTGGCCGCCTCGACGGCGTCTTTGGAGCCGGCGCCGACAGCGCGGCAGTGGTCACGGACATCGCGTTGAGCTCCGATCCCGAAGCGCGCACCAGGGAGTGGATCGAAAAGACGGACCGATGGCGATGAGACGAGAACCGCATGTGCTTGTCGTTGGGGGGTCGGATTCCAGCGGGGGTGCTGGAATAGCACGCGATATCGAAACGATCGCATCCATTGGCGTGCGCACCTGTCTGGCCGTCACTGCGCTAACGGTGCAAACGCACGACGCCGTGATGGAAATTCATCATTCTCCACCGAGCCTGGTCGCCGATCAGATGCGCGCCGCGCTGCGGGCCAACAATGTGGCGACCATCAAAATCAGCATGCTGGCGAATGCCGATATCGTTGTTGCCGTTGCCGCTGTGCTGCGCAAATACCCGCAAGTGCCGGTAATACTCGACCCAGTGCTGGCCTCCACCTCAGGCCGGGCGCTCCTAGAGGCAGGCGCTATCGCCGTGATGAAGCGCGATCTGATGCCGCTTTGCTGCCTTGTCATGCCAAACCTTCCCGAACTGGCACGCCTTATTGGCTCCGAACTGGCAGTGGATGAGGACGGTGCACTCCAACAGGGACAAAGATTGTTGGCCGCCGGCCCTCAGGCCCTGCTGATCAAGGGTGGGCATGCCTCGGGACCCCGATCGACCGATATTCTATTGCGCTCCGATCATGAACCCATCTACGTCGATACACCGCGCCTTGCCGCATCGATGCGCGGAACAGGTTGCATGCTGGCCAGCGCGATTGCGGCGCATTTGGCGAAGGCGAAGCCGCTCGAAGACAGCGTGCGCGAAGGCAAGCGGTTTGTTTTCGAGAAGCTGCAGAAGAAGGCGGCCACCGCGACAGCGGCTCACTGGCCCAGGTCTATGAACGTCGTTCGCGACCGGAGGTAGCGGTGCTGACGCACCAAAACGTGCGGTTCCTGACGGAGCAGGCGCGAGCTGCGCGTTCGCGCTTTAAGGTCGGCGAGGGCTACACGTACTGACCTCGCTCAGGCCGACGCTTCGCGCGGCTCTGCCGCGGCGCAATTGGCCGCTGCCCGTGAGCAGCTCCTGGTGAGCGTGGCAACCTATCGTCAGATCGTCGGCCAAGAGCCGGGGACGCCCCTGCTCGGATCGGTGGAGTACATCTGCAGAGTTAGACGCC
Source organism: Mesorhizobium sp. WSM4830 (assembly GCF_055811495.1). Taxonomy (NCBI): domain Bacteria; kingdom Pseudomonadati; phylum Pseudomonadota; class Alphaproteobacteria; order Hyphomicrobiales; family Phyllobacteriaceae; genus Mesorhizobium; species Mesorhizobium sp. WSM4830. The sequence continues at coordinate 60,563 of NZ_JBVVQI010000019.1, forward strand.
ACCAGCTCTTAAGGAAGCGAGATCGTCTGACCACCGGCCTTTGCAGTAGGTGCTTTGAGCCTTGAGAAGCTTCCGTTTACCCATCGCTCGACTCGGTTGCACAACCACGGGCCGGGAGCTTTGTCGAGTCGGGCGGATGAATGAGATCGCGCAAACCTGTCTCGGCCCGCCGAGCCGCCGAATCCACCCAGTGACGGTAACCCGATGAAATCACCCACTTCTTTTTGGAGCGGACACTTAGGTATGGTAACAATTCGACCCCAAGTTGCGGGCTTATTGGGAGCATTCCAATGTCTGAAGCCCAAAAAATAGTCTTGAAACAGTATTCATTTCGAAAATGCTCAACGAGCAGCCCTGATCAGCCTCTCAGCAAGCCTTGTCTTTTGAGCGATGATCTCTGATCCTTCATAGGAAAGGTGGCCGCTGTCTCGGTAGAGAAATTTGCCATCGATCTCGGTTCTGCATTTTGTGTCGTCGCAGAGAAAGTCGTGGTAAGAGACAACCTCTACGTCAGATTTCACAGCCACTTGGTTCAAGAGCTCAAGAGTGCGGGATCTCATCCGGCGGTAATCGGTGACATAGATTTCGCAATCACTGTGCCGCCCGAGCATAATATTTCCTCTCACCTTTCGCTCAAGGCAATCGCCGATATCGAAGCCTGCGACTGGTGGGGGAGCAACTACGACCACTCGCCTGCCCAAAGCGCGAACGGCCTCGATGAGAGACTTGATACCCTCAACGGCTCCATCTACCGAAGTGTCAACTTCCGTGAATGTCCCATCACGCCTCTTAAGCAGCATGAAGTCTTTGGAGTCAGGGGCGTCAAATGGGCTCGAAATGACAACGGTCTTTATCTCCGGCCGATTTTTCAGGATACCCAAAACACTGTCATTGAAGCGAATACAGTCCTCAGCGAAGGAGGGAGACGCTGCGCGATTGAAGGCAGCAACGCCGATGGCGGGGAAGCACCCGCTCATCGTGAGCTGAGCCAGGCCGGCCTCTCCGATCGTCTTGGCCAAGCCGGGAACCAGTGCCATGGCAAATGAATCGCCCCAGACCAGCAATTCGGGCCTGTCCGTCGTCTGGCAGGCCTCCGGAATGGCCTGGGGAGGCGATCCAGATGTGAGATCACATGCCCTTGCCAGGCCGTAATTGATGCGTCGGCTCTCGGAAAAGCCAACCCTACTTTCGGCTGCGCCAATGTCGACTGACAGTGCGAAGCCGAGAAGAACCGTTGCGGCAACGAGTCCTGAGGCCATCCGTCCACGAGATGCGAAGAATCCCTGCCGGAACGGCTTTTCCACGAAACGGTGAAGAACTAAGCTTGCTACAACTGAGAAGGCAACTGCCGCATAGATCGCAAGCGCGGGAGGGTCTGCCAGCCAAGCAGCCCGCACATATACAAGCACCGGCCAATGGACCAGATAGAGCGAGTACGAGATATCCCCGATCCTTGCCATGCTTCGAACCGCCACATTATCCCTGCTGTGCGACAGCAGGAGGATCAGGGTTGCCAAGCAAACCAAAGCGGCATCCACGATCGGGTTCTGCGAACCAAGCCCAATGGGAATAAGGAGGATAAGCACGAGCGCCGGGAGGCGCAGCGCCGCAAACTTGGCCCCCACGCGAGCGCTGGCGGGAAGCAATGCCCCGAGCGAACCAATTGCTATTTCCCAAAAGCGGGTCGGCAAAAGATAAAATGCAGCGTATGGGTGACGAATGGCCACGTAGAGACACAGTGCCAGGCTGGCAACCAGAAGCAAACTAACCGCTGTGAGCCGCCATCTCTTGGGAGCCAAGGCCAAGAAAGCAGGAAGCAGCAGATAACACTGTTCTTCGACAGCGAGCGACCAGAAATGCAGGAGAGGCTTGGTTTCGGCGGATTCGCCGAAATAGTCCGCCTGAGACCAGAGAACGATGTTGCCGGTGAATGTGAGCGCCCCGAGGACCTGACTTCGGAACTCCCGCAGCCCCACATCTGACAGGAAAAAGGGTGCAGCGATCGTCGTGAGCGCAATGACCACATAGGCCGCGGGCAACAGGCGCTTCGCACGACGATAATAGAATTCCCAATAGCTGAACCGTGACTGCTCAAGCTGGGTCGCGATGAGGCCGGTGATCAGAAAGCCGGAAATTACGAAGAAAATATCAACGCCGAGATAACCAAACGGCGCGATTTGGGTATGATAAAGGACAACCAGAAGGACAGATAGACCCCGCAAGGCCTGGATATCGGCTCGAAAGTCTCGCGGCATAGAAGACCTGATGAAATTCCCGGTTTAATGGATGAACTGAGGCCTCGCACCAACGATGTGAAAATGGTGCCCTTCTCGAATCATCCGCTGGATCGATTTCGGCCGATCTGCCGCACTCGCCCATAACATAACTAAGAAAGTTGCCGGCAGCGGGTGTCGGCGTACTTGCTTTCGGTCAATTGTTGTTCTTCTAATGGAGCATGCCCGCTAATTCGTAAAATCGATTAGTTGAATGCCATACATCCAGGCTATGGATCGCTTGCACGCGCCTTTGGCTCGACGCTTGACGGAGGGCAAAAACTTACGGTGACGCAAGCAGTCGGCAACCTCCCCTTGGCTTGGCACCTAACGGCAAGAATGCGCCGGCCTTGTCGCGCGCGAAGCCGTGCTGCGTCATCGGATAGGTCTGCCCGCGGTGACGCAGTTGATCGCCCTTAGCCGGCCGACAATCGGAAACAGCACCGGAGGTTGGCGCCGCCAGGCCGGCCCGGCCTGCCACAGGAACTCAAATCCTTGCGTACCCTGAAGCGAAACCAGTTCGGCATCCTGCCCGACGACGGCCGCGAGCAAGCCTGCGCGGTTTCGGACCCAAGGTCTTGCATTCGCATTGGCACCTCGTCGGGCAGTTTATCGGCCATCGCGTGTGCGTAGACCAATCCACTTGTCCTTGACCTCGTTGTAATGTTCTTCCGGCCTGTATTTTGTCACCTGCAGGTTGAGACACTCGGGCCGATACGTGACCGATTGTCTATAGGATGCCATAACTCGCCATCACCACCACGTCGTGTTCGGCTTCGGCCTGATTGATCTTGCCGGTGATGACTGCGGCCTGGGCGTTGGGAACGTCGAACGTGGTGCGCTGGCCGACATCGCGCTCCTCGACGACGCCATTCAAGGCAACCTGCGCAGTGGCAATTAGCTGCCTGCTGGCCGCTAGGGTTTGCCGGGCTGCGGTGTACGTGGTCTATGCTGCAGTCACTTGCTGACGCACCAGATCGCGGCCGACGTCGGTATCGGTCCGGGCCTGATTGAGCGATTCCTTGTTCCGTCGTGCAAGCGCCGAAGTGCGGCCACCCGAATAGATCGGTATGATCAATGTCGCACCGATGCTGGCTGAGTTAGTCGTGCCGTCCTACTGCCTGGCAATAGGCGAGGTGCTGCGACAGGCGCTCAAGACGCCAACTGAAGTGGAAAGCTGTGGCAGCAGCGGCCGATTTCACCCAAAACGCTGCCGCGTCGACCAGATGCTCCGAGGCGAGGATGGCAAGGTGCTCGCTTGATGCGGTCACGGTTGCCGCATCGAGACTCGCCGGCAACAGCTTCGACACGGGGCGGCCCTGAGCTGCTTGAGCAGGGCGAACGGTTCCATAGGAAGCCTGCCGAAGTGAGGCGTCCTCAGCAGTACCGCGGATTGCGCGTGAATGCATCCAAAACGTGAATGTTCTTAATTGAAGCAATCGATTTCTCTAGTCGACGGATGATGAATATGAAGGCGTCACGAGGCCGAGGATGCGATCTGGGATACCCAGGCAATCGGTGGTCGTGGAGGCAACAACCACGTATTCGGCGCAGATAGCTCGGACCATCTACCCGGTGAAAATGGCCGCTAAAAACCGCATACCGTCGGTGAGGACAACGAAGCTCAGCGGCGGTCCTGACGAGGATGTCGTCTATGCGCCGACGTGAAGCCCTCCGTGATGCGCTGTCGTATGCCGAGTTGTTCGGCGTAGTTGCGATGATGTTGCCACATCACAGTTGCGACCACAGTTCCCGCCATACCGGCCGCAAATGATAAACTCAGTTCACGTCCAGGAGCGAAAGCAATATGCATCGTCGTAATCTGATCAAAGGGTTCGTTGCACTCGGCGCGTGTCCCATTTGCGCTGATGCCGCGGGGGCGGCGGGCACCCATTGGGGATATGCCGGCCCAGCCGGGCCCGAACACTGGGGCGATCTGGATAAGAGAAATTTCGTCTGCTCGGCGGGCACGCAGCAATCGCCGATCGATATCAAGGGCGCGGTCAAAGCGGATATTCCGCACATCGCCATAGGTTGGCACAAGGGCGGCGGCACGATGGTGAACAACGGCCACACCATCCAAGTCAACCTGCCGCAAGGCAGCACCCTCATCCGCGGGGATCGTGTCTACGAACTGGTACAGTTCCATTTCCATGCGCCGAGCGAACACTACGTGGCAGGCAAGAATTTTCCGATGGAAGCGCATTTTGTCCATAAGGACACCGACAGCGGCACTCTGGGTGTGCTGGGCGTGTTTCTGGCGCCAGGCGCGACAAATGCCAGCTTCGCCAGCCTTGCCGCAGCATTTCCCGCAATCTCAGGGGAGGAAACAGCGGTCGACGAGGTCGACCCCAACGGGCTTCTACCAGCCTCACTTGGCTACTGGACATATGCGGGATCCTTGACGACTCCGCCATGCACCGAAAACGTCGAGTGGATGCTGGCGACGGAACCGGTTGAGGTCGACCCGGCAGACATGGAGCGATTTACCTCACTCTACCCCATGAACGCGCGGCCTATCCGTTCACCCAATCGGCGCTTCATCCTAGGCCTCGGCTGAGGTCCCGGTCACGGGCGAGGCCAGGCTGGCGCGCTATATCGACGTCTGATTCCCAACATCGCGAGGATGCGCTCTGCGTCGCAGAGGCCCTTGGGAGCTAATCCTCGTCCTGGGAGCGGATCAAGACCAACTGGGCGACGATCTTAAACCGTCTTATGAGGGAGAGGTACACCTGGCTTTCCTGTTCCAACAGCATCCGGCAGCACACCGAAGGGATGGGGAGCTAGAATTCAGATCGGACCTTCGCAAGGCGTGCACCGCGGATCAAACGCCGTTTCATTGGGAAAAGTGGCTCAGTACCGACAAAGTATTTGTATTCGCGCTAGCGGCCTCGCTTGTGCTCTTGGTCGGGACACAGAGGCAGGCCCCCCCGATCAACGAGGCGGTCCTAAGCGAGCTGCGAACGATTCAAATCAACTCCGCATTGCTCCAGCGCGACGTCGCCCGCGCTCGGACCGATATCGTATTGGACTACCGTTCGGTTGCCTCTACCGGCCAGGCATTGCAAAGGAATCTTACAAGCTTGCAAGGCCATCTCGAGATTTCGCCCGATGAGAGCTCCGGAGGGCACTCCAGATTGCTTGCACAGCTCAAAAAATCCATCGAACACACCGAGGCTGCCATCTCAGCCTTGGCCGCGCAAAATGAGCTTATGCAAAGCTCTCTCGCAGATTTTGCTCGCTCGGTTAATAGCCTTGAGGGGGCACCGTCAAGCCGGCTTGAACTTTCCAATCCGATCCTTCAGTTTTCGGCCAGACCGGCACTCAGCCTCGCATCACAGATCGATCGGTCTCTCGACCGACTTGCTCCGAGCCAGGACCAAGCCGCCGCGGATGTTGTCCGCAAGGGCCGCGCTGTCCTGTCGGCTATGTCTAGGTTGGACCGCGCTGCCAAGCGGATCGCATCCTTCGACACGTTCGCCAAGGCAGCTGAACTGGAGCGAGAACATCTGAAAGGCTACAGCTTGGCCAGTGCGCAAGCGCAGCATACGCGACTTTTCTTTGGCTCGTTGTCCATATGCCTCTGCTTGTTTGGGATCGTTCGGGCCGCCAGGCTGCATGTGCGGACGAAACGGTTGGAAAGGCGATTGAAGCTTGAAGCGGCAATGAGTGAGATCGAAGCTCGCTTCAACGACAGTCAAGCAACGGAGGCCTCGCGGCGCTTCTCCACCGAAGCAGCGCTTAGACTCGTTCAACGCGTCTTCGATGCGGATCAATGCGCGCTTGCTCTGGTGGATCCGAGTCTCACCAAGGATACCGAGTGCTTTGTGACGAACACGCGCATGCGCGTCTGGAACGCCGCGCTTATCGACGAAGTCGTCTCACTTATCCAGCCAGGACAGCCAGTGTTTCGCGTCGTTCCGGCACCGCAAGTGGTTCGGACCGCCGTAGGCACTTCGGGTGTTTGTCAAATTGTTGGTTGCAGGGCCTCCGATCAGCAGGCTGCGGTTTGCATCCTTGTTTTTGAAGGAGACCGCTCACTCCCCTCAGCAGACGACCTCCGGGTTCTTGGCAGCGCCACTGTGCGTTTAAGCAACCATCTTGAAATGCAACGTGTACACGCGGAACGCAACCTTCTCGTGAGTCGATGGGAGCATGCGGAAAGGCTGAGGACGGTCGGCACAATCGCAAGCGGCGCTGCACATGAATTCAACAATATTTTAGGAGCAATAATCGGCTACGCAGAGATAGCCATACGTGTTGTGCGCGGCCCCTCGAGAATTCGGAGCCACATCGGCCAAATCATCTTGGCCGGCAACCGAGCCAAGCTGATCGTTGACCAGATTTTGTCACTAAGCCGGAACCGGAAGCGCGCGGTAATGCCTTTCGATGTCTCTGAAATTGTCATGGATCTTGCGCCATTGCTGCGGGTTACAGTTCGTGCGGATGTTCAGTTGAACTTCAAGATCAACGAGTCGCAAACGGTAATCGAGGGCAGCCCAACCGAGCTACAGCAGATTCTTATGAATCTGTGCAAGAACGCGTCGGAGGCTCTCTTGAATGGGGGCCGTGTCGAGGTTAGCGTTTCTCGCGCCCACGTCCATCACACGAAGCCGCTGGCTCAGGGCACCTTGAGACCGGGAGATTACGTTCTCCTCTCCATCAGCGACGATGGCCCAGGGATCGCAAGCTCGGTACTTCCGCATATCTTTGAGCCCTTTTTTACCACGCGCGCTCGCGTCGGCGGGACCGGACTGGGTCTTGCTGCAGTGGACAGCCATGTGAGCGCGCTCGCGGGATGCCTTGACGTCACCTCGTCTATTGGCCGAGGTACTCGCTTCGACCTCTACTTACCCGCCTCCGAGGAGGAGCCAGTCAGAGCTGATATCGCTTTCGGCCAATACGATGGATCACTCGGCAACGGAGAAATCATTGCAGTCGTGGAGTCCGATCCAGCAACGTTGGAGATCTACAAGGACAAGATCGCCGCGCTGGGTTATAAGCCGGTCGGCTTCGCGAACTTCGAAAGTCTTTGCGACTGGATCGAGAGCGGGAAGGCAGCTGACCTGCTAATTATCGGTAAAACCCCGTTCCTCGAGCGAGGACAGGCCGAAGCCGTATGTCCCACCCTCATGACGGTGCCTATCATAGTCATTGGTGCAATCGACCCCATGCCGGTCACATCTGATAATCAGAGCTTCGTCCTTTGGCTAGCCAAGCCGGTCTCGTCCAGGATAATGGAGCATGCGATTCGTACGATGATGATGGCATGATAGCCGCCGTCGCGCTCAGGCTACCGAGGCAATCTGAGGAGGAGGATGGAATTCGCCAATACAAGTTCGTCAGGCGCTGTGGTCTGCGTCTGCCCAAGGAAATGGCTCCCCAACACGCAAACCTGCCGCCATGCTCGATGAAGGCTTCCTGCGCGACGAGGCTGGAAGCGCTGCAATGGCCCTGCGGGCGCGGCACCAACTCGCCGAGCTTCGCCCGCGCAATCCAGCGGATGGCGCTCGACACACCCACTCCAATCGTGCCGGCCGACTTATCGATCCCGAGACGTTGCTCTAGCCTCAGTGCTTGTTAAGAAGGTCGGCCGCTGTCTCTCCGCGTCGCCGGGCATCGGCGGCGAGCCATACCTCTCCCACCTCATAGACGTCCCCTTGGGTGCGGAACGGCACAATGACGTCAATGGCAGCCGACAGCATGTCAAGAAGCGTGCGGTCTTCCACAGCAGCTCCTTGCGGGCTGCTCTTGACGAGTGAAAAGAGCTTTTTAAAGCCTTGGACAGGATCAGCCCCGTGAATCGTTGATATTGATCCCGCATGGCCGGAGACGACTTCGCTAAGGTAGGCCCATGCAGCATCGTCGCGCATCTCACCGAGCAATATTCGATCAGGGCGCATGCGCAAGCTGGCTTGCAACAGTTGCTCTGCCGTCACCGCAGCTATGCCTGCCCGGTCTTTTGGATAGAGTAACCGGACATGGTTCTCGTGCGGGATTACAAGTTCGAGCGTGTCCTCGATAGTTATCAGCCTTTCTTGCAGGGGTATGGCGCTGATCAAAGTCTTGCTCATTGTAGTTTTACCGCTTCCAGTCTGTCCGCAAAGCAGCATCGTGAGCCGTCCCCAAACGCACGCTTGCAAAAATTGCTCCAAGTCACCATGGTCGTAGTGCTGAAGAATCGTTTCGTCCTGCTGCGCTTGGCGCTCTTTTCGTGACCGCCATTGATTCCAACGCGAGTATTCGTAGCGAGTTGAAACTTCCTTGAGTTCGGTCACACGACTTGAAGGACGCCGTATCGTCAGGCTTATTGTTCCTGAGGGGACAGCGGGCGGCAAACAGATCTGCAGCCGCTCTCCGTCCGGCAACTCAGTCGCACACAGGGGGCTTTGCGGTCCGACATCTTGCTTGCGCAGCGCTCCAGCGAGTATCGCGATGTCCTCCAGATCGTCATAAGATAGCGGTAGCCGCTGTTTCGTGAAAACGCCGGCCTGTCGGACAAAGGCTTCCCCAGGCCGGTTGATAGCGACCTCTTCGGTTCTTGGCTCCTCAAGCCATTTTAGAACGGGCTCGAGAAGCAAACGCAATTGAGGATCAGCCTCCGATCGCATTGTTGTCTCTCCTGCGTTCGCGATGTTGGGGGTTTGGCGCCGCGGCAGTCGCTCTAAGATCGTATACATCTGAGAAATCGAGGTCCCGAGCTACAAAGATGGATACAGCATCTCCCTGGTTTTTCTTCAGGGTTGGCGGAATGTTGACCGTCGCTCTCAGTGTCGTCTCGACGGCTTGTCCACCATTGCTCTGGAAGCTGTTGATGCCGCTTCCTCCGCCAGAGCTGGCCGCGTATTGACCGGCCGCCTGAAACGCGCCTTGGATGACGCTCATGAGAATCGCGCCGCCAAAGCGTTCCCGGAAGTGATTGTCCACCGTGCCAGGCATTCCGGAGCGGCCGAGCTCGTCAGCGCCCGGCGATGCTATCGAAACGAGGGCATGGTCAGGTGTTTCGATGCGCGTCCACAGCACGAAGACACGCGCATCCCCCTGCTGGAGACCGCGCTGGATTTCGCCAATCACGGTCGTCCCGCGGTCCAAGAGCACGACATTGTTGGTCGTGCCGCGGACGTCTTTAGGTAAGACGCACTTCACATAGCCGGGTAAATTTGTGTCGACTGCCGTCTGCAAAATGCAGGGAATGATCGTTCCTTGAGTAATCACGAGATCGGGGTGCGGCAAAAGTGTGGCCCGGCTCGGCTCCTGTATATCTGGCTTCAATCGGCCTGACAGATGGCCCTCGATTGAAATCTCATCTGCGGTCGCGGGAGCATCCTTATGGTTATCTTCGCTCCGTTGACCGTCGCCGTGCATCTGACTACTGCTACTGTAGGCGAAAATTGGTGTTTCCTCGGGCGGCGGATCAGCTGAAGCCGGGGGCGGCGTGGATGGCGCAGGATCTGCCGCCTGCGCCGCCTGTACGGGTGCTGGAGGTTCGGGAGCAATCTCGATTGGCACGGGGCGGTATGGCTCGGCGTTGGGGAAAATTGCCGGTTTTGGCTCAGATGGTTCGTCCTGTGTACTGGGACGACCTCCGAGCCAGATCAGCGATAGAGATGAGATAAGAACAAGACCAGCGACGGCCAATTTCTGCGATCCCGATAGATGCCGGCGGGCCGGCTCCGAGACCATCGATCCGGATGCATCGACATCATGTCCCGACTGTGGGCCGGTTCCATTCATCGGCCCGAGCCTTTCAGAAGGCGCCACACGTCGGGTCTCACTGTACCGGTCCCTGGCGCTCGTCCCACAGGATCATAAGCCCTGTTGAAAATGGACAAGACCGTATTGCCATCTCTCAGACGCCATTCCCGGGCGACTGCGGATACTTCAACATAGTCCCCTTTGACCGTGTAATTGGCAGCGGCTTCCTTGCCGTCGGGATTGATAACGTAGAGGGAGGGTATGCGCGAATTGCTTGCGAAGCCAAATACGGTCGTAAAGCCATTATCGAAAACTTCCAGCGGCGCCAGCGATCGATCGCCCTTTGCGACGTAGTGAAAATTGCTTTCGTCCGGACTGGCAGTTGCGGCGGGCCGATTCAACAAATCCTGAACTCTCTCTTGTTGCAGCACTTTCGCCCGGGCCTGACCAAGAATCGAGCGCGTTTCTGCTTCCTTTCTCTGGGCAGCAGCCTCATCATCGGGATAGGTGAACTGAACGCTGTAGTATAGGTCAGGTTGCTGCTCATCGAGTTTTGGCATCGCTCTCGTTGAAATACTGAAGACGTATCTCCGTGTACCCGACTCACTCTCGGCCAGCACGATGACCGGCTGCGGCGGGAGCATCCGGCTAGCCTTAAAAAAGAGATAGTTGGCACGTGGGAGCGCAGCTAGGTCTTTGCTGTTGGAAACGGCCACGGCTGCGACGGTCTCGTTGGCCGCGAATGTGACAACCAGCGTTGCCCCCACTGCGGTCGATAGGCGCACCACTTCGTCGGGACGGTAAGCCAGGTAGCGCATCCGCGCATCATGCTTGCCGGCAAGTGGCGTGTCTTCCGCGCACACCTCCATCGTTAAGAAAAGTGAACAGGCCAGCGCGAGAAACGCTCTTTTTGTCATGGCTGCACAATGCCCAGGTTTGACACGGTATCTTCCGAGGCTTGATAGGACGTGACGAGTAGACCTCCCGGATTGGTGAGCCTCGATTGGCCAGGCAGACCTGTCAGGCGCTCGTAGCGGATGGTTGCTGTCCAGGTGGTCACCATCGGCATCTGCCCATCGACAACAAGCGTACGTTTGTATCGGATCTGTTGAACGTCCGGACTGATGTCGTTTGAGGAAATATGCCCAACCTCGAACTTGCCGCGCTTGCCGACTGTGACTTGCGGCGAGGTGGGATTCGGATAGTTGAAGAAATCTTGATATTGCTGTCGCACAGCCGGTGCGCTGAAGCTGGATACGAGGTCATAGGCGTATTGGGCTGTATCTGCCGTGTAGCCTTCGCGCAGGCGTACATATTCCCACAGCGAAGCATTTATGACGGCTCGGTCTTGGGTTGCGGGCAGTTGAGAGATTGACACTTCGCTATCAACGGTCCCGTCTGGCCGTACCCAGAGAAACACAGGTACGAGCTTGGCCAACGGGACCATGGCAGCGATGGTAAATGCCTGGGCAACATTTCCTAGGACCGCCGCCGCCGCAAAGGCTATAAGGGCCTTTGACAGGCGCCGCGCAGACTTCGCTCGTGAAGTTTGAAACGCTTCCACCTCTTTGTAGTGGGCGGCTAGCGTTTCCCTCTCCACCAGAAGGGCATGTTCAGGAAACTTCACTTGGGCTCGTCCGCGCAATCGACCTGAAGATCCTCAGGGGTGGTTTCCCATTGTCCCACGTTCAGTTGGAATGGCGCACCCGCGCAGGTCGCAAGCCCATGGGTTGTCTTGCAGGCGGCCAAAGCTAGGATTGATAAAATTAGGCAATATTTCATGTTGGCACCGCGCTAATTGATTAACCACCCGCCGTTTTGGCAAAGTGGCGACTGAGGCTGTTAGGCGCTCGGTTCGCACCTGCCAAAGAGCCGCCGGCGATGCTGCTGGCGATCATCGGAAGCGCGACGATCAGAGCGTCGCCAGCCAGGAAAAGCATGTCGAGCTCGTAAAGCCCGATGATCTTGGCTGCTGTCGTGCCCGAGAATTTGATCACCCCAAGCATGACTACCAGCGAGGCTGCTTCGGCAGTGATAACTATCGTTGCAACGATGTTGAGGAGGAGAAGAAGCAGCCCGTATGAGAGCAGTTGGCCGATCCATCTGGTGGCTATGTCTCGAGTGTGATCAAAAAGGTAGCCTACAAGGACCAGGGGGCCGATCGTCAAGAGCACCTTCGTCAGAATTCCAACGGCATCGTAGATCTCGAACGCTGTCCACAGCGCGCCGTAGAAAATCCATTGCGCTCCCTCAAAAGCAAGTATGTCCTGTCCATTCATAGGCCCAATTTCGGAAGCAATCACCTGAAGGACATACTGAGTTAAAGCAAACATGATATCGAGCTTCTGGGGGATTTCGATGAAGGGCAAGTCGCTGCCACTGACGTGGTGAGCAAACCTCGGAATCGTGTCGTCGAAGAGCACTTCAATGTACTGCTGGTAGTTGGCCTGCCCTAAGATGAGGGCAACGACAATCGAGACCATGATTACGCGCGATATACCACCGCGCGCATCGACTTGACCACGCATGACCAGGCAGCCTTGGATTATTATCCAAAGCGTGACACAGGCAACCAGAGGCGCACTGACCGCCTCTTGGATGTTTTCAAGCACTTTGTGCAGACCGGACTTAAAGGCCCCGTGAAAGATCGTGTGTATAGCCGTGAATGGCGCGTGAATTTTGAAAGGCATGGCGTGAGCCTGATTTGTCCCTGATCAGCTCAGCTGAGCCGGATGAGACTCTGCGTGGTTTACGGGAGGAACATCTTGGCGGTTTCCTGGCGTTCGCGACGCTGCGTGGCGGCCTCCTCCACGGCGTGAAGGCTGCCTTGTGCAGTGGCCATCGTCAGCAGACTCGTGGCCTGGACATTTTGGATCATCGCATCGTGAATCTGCTTGAGGACCAGACCGTTGGTCACGGTGGCCTGCACAATATTTCTCGAGCTGGAAAGCTGGCCAAGCGTGTTGTCGTTGGCCTTAAGGCGCTTGTCCATTACGGCCAGAGTGTCGGCTGCAAGAGCTGCGGCATTGGCGGCACCAGCGCTTTGTCCCTGTAACAGTTTCGCTTCTGAATCGGTGCCGGTGATTATCCGGTTTGAGTCCTCCGTAATGTGACGCGCCATAGTCGAAACTGGCGCCCGAGCATCAAACATCTGCCCCTCGAGCTTATTGCTGGACGGGTAGTGATTTCCTTGGTTCAGTGCGCCCAGCAGTGTCGTGACACCGAATGACGACTTTAGCATATCCACCATTTCGATCGTGGTAGCGAGCGTCGCGATTGACCTCTCAAGGATCGCCGCATTGGAAAGCGCTGTTATGGTCACTTGTGATTCTGTTACCGGGTCGCTGACGACAAATTGCGACCGCGCCTGTGTGCTAAGCAGAAAGGAAGCAGCAAGCGTCGTCGCTGCAAGTTTGGCAAATCTCATGAATATTTCTCCGTCAGTCTTGAACTTCATGGTAACGGGCCATGAACTTGTCGAGCCACCCACCTGGGGCATCTCCGTGCTGGTCACGAAGCTGGTCGGCAAAGCGCACGGTGTTGGCCCGCCCTGAGAGTACGGCTACATACTCGCGCATCTGCCCGAGATCGAATTCGCAAACAACACTCCCGCTGTCGCGCTTGAGCAAAAACTTGCGGCTGCCAATTGCCATTCCCTGGCGGATTGCCTCGAACTCCTGCGTGGTGCACTTCAAGCCATCGATATACGCAGCCCGGTCCGCCGTCGGTGAAGGGTAGAAAATCTTCGTCATACATTGTGCAACGAGACTAGCTCCGAGGGGCGATTCAAGCACGTGTTCAGGCTGCTGCGTTGCGAGTATCAACATTCCGTTGTTTTTGCGGACGGTGAGCAAGAACTTGTCGATAACAGCCGAGAACTGGGGGTTGAGCAGATAGAAACGAAATTCGTCGCAGCTCATGACGAATCGACGGCCATCGACAACAGCACCCACGCGATGCAGAAGATATGCGGCGGCCGGCGCACAGACCTCCTCAAATTCCAGGAGCTGTGTCATGTCGAAGCCCGTAATGGAGGCATCCAGCCTTACTTCGTCGACATCGCCGTCAAAGGCCCATCCAAGCGCATTCCCTCTACACCACCGCTGCAGCCGTGCTCCTGCGCCCTCGGAGGGGCTGTGCAGCAGGAATTCGCGTAGGCCCGCAAGTGAGCGCATGACCGGTTCGAACGAAAGTTGACGAACAATGCCACGTTCCAATCGACGGCTTTCCTCCGGCGAGATCGGACCACGGCCGTCACTCTCGATTAGGGCCATCAACCATTCGCGCAGAAAGTCCAGCGAGGCGGAGGTGTTGTCCAGTCCCCGCAGAGGGGCCAAGCCGCTGGGAGCGCCTCTGCGCAACGCAAGATATGTCCCTCCCGTGGCTCGCACTAGGAGTTCACCACCCCGGTCTTTATCGAAAAAGACGATCGCACCATTACGATCGACCAGGCTTTGCTCAAGCATCGCGAGGATAAAGGTCATCAGCGTCGTCTTGCCTTTGCCGACGGGCCCGAATATCGCCGTCATGCCGACGTCATTCTCATGGGGGATGTAGTCGAAAGAAGTTCCCCCGTTTGTGCGAAAGCGCGCAACAGCTTTGCCCCAGTGGCCGGAAGTGGAACCGCTTGGGAAGTTCTCAAATGAGACAAGCCCGGCAAAATTGTACGAGGTGATCGCCCCGGGGCGTGTGCGCCACCTGTTGTTCCCCGGAAGTTGGGACCAGTACGCGGCCTCCATGCCGATACCCTCTTGGACGATGACGGCGCCCGCGTCGGCCAGCCTTGCGCGCGCATTTGCTGCGCGATCTGCAAGGGTATTGAGGCTGTCGGCATAGACGCACAGGCTCAAATGATGCGAACCCATGACGAACTCGTTGCTTGCCAGTGCGTCCTCTGCCGCGGCAAGTTCATTGATCTGGGTGAGAGCCTTGTCGCCGGCGCTCGTCATCTGGCTGGACTTGAGGCTAAGCTTCGCATGAGCTTGTGGCCGAGTGAGGAAGGAAAAGCTCTGGCTGAGGACAAGCGGGAAGTTGGCGGACAGCAAGGAATTTAGCATGCCCGGCCGCGTCGTCGCCGGATATTCACGGAACGAAAACAATGATCCCACGGAACTACCGCCGGGTCTTCGAATCTCAAGCGCCCGCTTCCCGCAGATGACCTGGTCAGTGTAGATCGAGGCGCCAAGTGAGCCGGTAACCATCGGAACCGGAAGAAACCGGCAAGTCATCATCAGCCGAAGCGCCTCACCAATTTCCGTGAAGAGCACGTTGCCTTTCTCACGAATACCCAACCGGCGGAGACCGTAACCGCCGAGTGAGCCAGCAATGATCTGCCAGAGGTCCTCCAGGCTTCGCATTTGGGTGGCCAGGTCGTTGTCATTCCGTCTGGGGGATTTGGCAATGCGCCAGCCGATCTTGCCGATTGCGCTGCGGGGGAACACGATGACAGTGAGGAAGTGATCGTTGCGAAAGAGCTTTCCCGACAGCACACGGCGCTCGTAGGCCCCGCTCAGACTGCCAGCGAATGCACTTTGAAACTGACGCGGTGCCGGCTCCGGCACATCGCTGTTTCGCACGAGATGAGCGTATATCGAGACATTGTCATCGGCGATGTTGCGCAAGAGAGTGTTGAACGCGCGGCAGCGCGAATTGCGCATCTCAGCGTCTTCCAAATCAAACGGCAGCCCGTTCACGTGTGCCATGGCCATGATCGATCCGTCTTCCAGAAGGACAACCTGATCGCTTAGATGACCGACATACGGAAGATAGATCTCACCAGATCTCTCGGTCCGGCCACTGGCGCCAAACATTACACCATACCTCTTCCGCGTTTGGGCACTCTGATCGGATTGGCGCTGACGCTCGCGCCACCCCAGACCGGCCCGTCCACGCTTCTGCCGGCCGTCTGCAAATAGAGGAGCGCGACGCTTGCGGCGTTATAGTCACGCTCAACAACCAGCCGTGCTCCGAACCAGAGTGGCGCGAGCACGATTTCGTAGAGTGGATTCTGAAGGATAATGATGACGAGCCCAGCCAACATCATGAGCAATCCGGCCAGCGTCAGCGGCACCCCCAGAAACAGTGCGGGGCGTGTTGCCGCCACATAGAGGGTGCTCACTTCCAGCCGGTCGCTCATCAGCCACCGCCTATGAGCGCCTTGCCCAGGAAGCTGGCGCCGAACATGATGACGATCCCTCCAACGACACCCGCAACCAAGCCAAGTGAAGCACGACCGAACATCCAAGAGATACCGATGGCCACGAGTCCGAGCACAGCCAGTGATTGTCCGAAGGGGCCAAGTATGAAGGTGCAGATATTCTGGACCATCTTGGCAGGATCCGCCCCTCCGGTCACCTGAGCCGCGGCTGGCCCGCTGGAGAAGACCGTCCACGCCGCGCCTGCAGCAGCGGCCGGTACATATTCAGCCGCGATGCGCAGCATGGAAAAAGGCGAAGGAACACGCGTTTTAAGCGCACGAAGTATTTTGAGTGGCTTTATCATTTTATCTCCATGATTCAATCGAATACGAGTTTGTTCGCGTTCGAGGGTTCCCGCTCTTCCGCAGCCTGGGGACCGGAGGGGTCTGCCCCCGAGCGGTTCGGCTGATACGAGCCCCAGATGTCCCACGAATCTTGTGTGGGCTGCTTTTCATTGGTCTGCTCGCTTTGTTCGAGCAGAGGCGGCACGGCTTTCCGACCGGGTGCCTCAAGATGTCGCACGTCTCGAGCAGTCGGCTCCAGCCTCCGCTCAAGGAGCCTTGAGATATCCTTCGCGGCCGACTCGACCTTGCGCACATAACCGTTGGCGAAGCCGCGCGAGACGTCGCCGGTGTTATAGGCCGAGATGGCACGGCGAAGCGCCAGTTGCTGCGCCACAGCAGTCGTGCCGCCGGCATACCGGCTTTCAAGTAAGTGGGCGGCAGCCGAAAGCGAGGCGCAGGGCTCGAAGGCCTTTTCCGGCGTGAGCTTGAGCATAGGAAAGTTCTTGCTGTTTATCTGCATCAATCCAACGTCCACAGAATGTTGTGCTTCGAGGCGGTTCTTGACGCCCCGCGTGGCTTCCAGGTGATCTATCCAGCGAAGCTGCTCACCTGTGGTATTGTCGTGAGCCACGAGCGTATCAAAGCCACTTTCAATTTTGGCAATCGCGGCGAGCGTGGACGGCGCAACCCAGGGAGCGCATTTGCGCGATAGGCTGTCGAACTCACCGGGGGAAAGTGGCGCAGGCTCGCCCGGGACTGACATGGAGGTCAACAGGACGAGGGCCAGGGGCCAAGCTGCAATAAACATTCCCTATCACCTACCTCTCTAAGCCGCCGGACGATTTTGGCCTTTCCGGCACGCGCTTATCGGGGAGGTTTGTTACTGCGTGATGTTCAAGTTCAGCTTTTCGGTTTCAACTGTAGCAAAGGACATTTGTTGGCATGGGCGTGCGTGAAAGCACCTTGCTCATGCCGTGGCGTGGCGCCGGCCCGATCAGTCACCGACAAATCCGGAGCATCTTGGTACGATCACTCCTGAGCGGGATTGCTCGCCCCGGGCCGTCCGTTGCTCCTAGATCGTAAGCCGCGACTTCGGCGTCATGACAAATAGGGATAGCATCTTCTCTCAGGGCCAAAGCCAAAGCACACAACGAGACGGTTGGGGGGTTCGTTCTGGCTGCGGATCATCGTGGGTCGATCGAACGGGAGAAACCGACGGAGGCGCCAAGCCGCCGCATATGCGGCATGCTGCCATTGGTTGAACAGACAGCCATGCGCGGCCATACACACTCAAGTCACTGATTCAACACCGCGAGCTCACCCGCGAAGTGCTGGCTCCAAGGCGCAAACCCGTGGGCGCGAGGGTCAACTGGGAAGGCGTAGCGACCAGCACGCAGCGCATTGTGTTGAAAGCCTGGTCCAGCTTTTCGCCGCGCTAGGTGAAGAAGCCTGTACAGTCCCATCGGCAGAAAACCGCACGCCATTAACGGAATCCGACTGGGCTATCGCCAAGGATGATCACGAGGTTCGATTTGGCGCTGTCGACTTTTGTGGTCTTACCGGTGACGTGATAGGCTCCAAGCGGAGGTCTTGAATAAGATGAGAATGTTGGGTCGGACGGTAACCGTCACCGGACCAGCCGTCGCCCGAAACAGGATTGACGCTTGGCCACCTCGGAAGAACCCGACTTTGCAGGAGACGTACTATTTGGCACAAACCATCAATGGCGAATCACATTCGTTCTTCCGCCGACCGCCTCTCAGGGGATCAATCAAACGCCGCTGCTCAACCACGTCCGAGCCCGACCCGCGAGCAGGAGGATGTCGAGATGATTCAGGTCCGCAAGGCCAGATAACGTGACGAAGATTCAGGACATGGCAGGCAACTCGGCATCCATGCCGTCGAAGGAGTGGTATGAGCAGGCCTGCACCAAACTGACAAAACGGGAAGCTCGATGCGAAAAAGCGAAAGACCTCACGGCAGGTCATGTCGGCGCTTGAACCTGTCTGGTGACACGGCTAAATGCATGCGGCCAAATTCGCGATCGATAAGGCGCCAGCTTTCTACCAATTCTGGACGAGCAAGGCCCTCGTTACTGGCCGCCCGCAGCGGCGAGTGGGACCAAGGTGGAGCTGTTCTACATCGGTTCCTAGGGTTGCTCGGCAACAGCTTAGATAGGGCGATTCGAGATTGAAGGTGAGCCGTTGAAACATGTTCTTGTCATCGATGATGATGCCGCAATGCGGCGCCTCATCGCCGAGTATCTCACCATGCATGCCTTGAAGGTAACTGCAGTCCACGATAGCAAGCAGTTTGACCATGTTCTTTCACATGAGCCAGTCGATCTGGTGGTTGTTGATCTTAACCTAGGCCGGGAGGATGGACTTGCGATCGTCCGCAATCTGGCGACAAAATCGGATGTTCCCATCATAGTGATCAGCGGCGACCGGCTTGATGAGGCGGAAAAAGTGGTTGCACTGGAGCTCGGCGCAACCGATTTCATTCCCAAGCCTTTCGGGATGCGCGAATTCTTGGCCCGCATTCGAGTAGCGTTACGCCAGCGCATTCCGCGAACCAGAGATCAGCGCTCATTTCGCTTTGGGGCCTGGAAGCTCAGCGTCAAGCAGCGGCGACTGATCTGTGAGGAGCGTGGCGAGGTCAAGCTTACCGCATGTGAGTTCAATCTCTTGATCGCGTTTCTGGAGAACCCACGCAACGTGTTATCCAGAGAACGGCTTTTGCTCGCGAGCCGTGTGCGTGGAGAAGAGGTCTATGATCGAAGTATCGATGTCCTAATCTTGCGCTTGCGCCGAAAGCTGGAGGCTGATGCGGCCAATCCTCGCCTGGTCAAAACATGCCGTGGTGCAGGGTACTTCTTCAACGCTGACGTAGATGTCAGCTACGGAGGCACCTTGGCCGCTTGACCGGGAGCTATTCTGGACTTTCCCGAGTACATCCGCCACCGTGACGACCGGAAGAAAAATCGAGCTGATCGCAGGCCGCTCGCGGCCTGAAGACGGCGCTCCGCGCTACATCGGTTTCGGCCACGGCGATGATCGCGAGCTGCAACGGCGCATTCTCGACCATCTCAAGAAGCAGGGTGTCCAGGCCAATTAGGATATTACCTTCATCACCGACGGTCCGCTCGATCGCGGAAATGATTGCACCGGCGAGCGAGCATGTCCTCGACTGGTTCCATATCACCATGCGCACCACGGTCCTTCGCCAGTTCGTGCAAGGGCTCGAAAACCACGACGAGCAGGCCGGACAGGACATGCTTGAAAACGTGCGCAGGATCAAATGGCATCTCTGGCATCTTAACGTCTATCGTGCCCGTGACGAAATCGCCGACCTGCAGTTCGACCCGGAAGGTCTCGAGACAGGCTAGCCGAACATGCGCAAGTTCCTGACCGCCATCGGCGAGTTCCAGGCCTACATCGCCTTCCAACAAGCCAGCCTGATCAATTACGGCGAGAGCTACCGGTCCGGAGAGCGCATCAGCGCCTCTGTCGTCAAAAGAGCTGTTCTGCTTGACCCCAGCCATGGAGCTCAACGCCCCGCGTCGGAGCGCTCTCTGCTTCTGAAGGAAGCCATTAGGTCCGCTCGGGCTTGATCGGAGGGGCTGATGGACGTCGTGGTTGCTTCGCTCGGCTGCCGCCCCAAGGCGAGGCTTTGCGGATTATCAGTCCTCTGCCTCTTCGCCGGTCTCAACAGCGCTGTGTAATGTTCAGTGTTGATGATGACGCCCCCGGTGTTGCTCCTGTCAAGTGTACTCGTCAGCTCGTCCTGCGCCTCGCGCGACTTGCTCAAGTGCCGTTCAAACGGCGCTGGCGCGACTTGTCGGGCTTGCTGCTCTTGCAAGACGGCGTGTTGCACCCGCGACCCGGCTGCTGCAAAAGCATCGGCGGGGATTGCGGCAAGCTCGTGCGGCAAGCGGCCGTGCCTCAGTCGGTTTTGCAGCGCCTGCCGATCGGGGACGAGGTAGTCGAGGTGCAGCGGCAGCTGCGGGACTGGCCGTTCTTCATTCGCCAATCGAAGAACCAGCTCGCGCGTGCCATCCACCACGAAGACGCCGCAATCAACACCGTTGTTCTGCTGCGCCATGACGGGTGTCACCAGGGTGGTCGCGTCCAGTCTTGTTGCGAGCTCTATTGCAGGCGCGTTGTTGTATCCCCGTCCATAGCTCTGATGGATGGAGTCGTAGTGATAGGCGACCGTTCTTTCCGGGTCGCGGCGATCAACGAGCAGCAGCGACCAATGCTCAGTGCGTCCCTCGTTCTCCGCCGTAGCCATAGGATTGCCACTGTTCACCGGCAGGAACACGAAGTCGGCTGGGGCGTCGTTTTGATGGTAGATCGACAGCAACCTACCTTGCACGTCCCCGTCGTGACGGCGCAGTTGCTGGGAGACCAAGGGATCCACCAGCCTTGTTCGGGCGGCGAGCACTGGGTGGGCCGCCTGCAGGTACTGCTCCAGCAACTGGTAATCCCTGTGGATATGGACGTCGTCCAGCAGGTCGGTGGCCCCGAGAACCGCCCCCCGGGGGAGGTTAGACGAGCCTGACGGAAGCGTTCCGATCCGTGCATCGGAAGAGGTGGTCAGATCGATTAACGGAACACCGCGATAGGTGTCTGACAGCCTCGCGGTCGCTGGCGAGACGGGTCCTGCTGCCGCTGCAGATGCACTCATCGGACCGCGATCGACGAGCCAAAAGTCGTTGCGCCCTTCTGGCCTCTCGGCGGCGTAGCCCTGACCTTTAATCTCGTAGTTCCATTGCGGCTTTTCCGCATCCGGCACGAGGTCATGGCGGTCCAAGAAAGAGAGCATCGCGTCTGGGGCGTGTTGAGTCCCATGGGGAAAGCCTTTGGGGACGGTGAATGAGACGTTTATGGAGTTCTCGATCGTAGCGGGGGGTGCCTCAGACCTTGCGAAGGGCGCGGCCTCCGCATGCAGCCTTCCGATGTATTCGGACCTTGTCCCTTGAACCGATAGCCCTTCCAATGGCAACTGCTGCCTGGGAGGCTGCATCGGCACGCGGCCGGCTGAATTGCCGATTTCGCTCAGCGGCGGCTGAATGGCGGCGGCTTGCGGCGTATTCAGGGCCCTCTGCCTCTCCGCTGGCCGCAACAGCGCCGTCGAATGTTCATTGTTGATGATGAACCGCTCGGGTGGCAGGAGGTTGCCCCGGTCAAGCGCATCCGACCAGGGCCGGTGTTGGCTGGCAGCTAACGCTGGCGGGGCGGCGGCCTCAACTCCGGCGTGCCCAGAGCCGGCCGCCGCGAAAGCGTCCGTCACGCTTCTGTCTGACGCAGACTCCATATCGCGAACCCGTCCCAACGCCCAGCGGAGATTGCGGCTGCCTGGAAACAACGTCTCGGCGAATTTGATCCGCGAATCATGATCCAGCCCAGAGATCGTCAGGCCCTTACTCTCCAGCGCTTCAGAAAATCTGCGAAGACTACGACCATAGACAACACGGGAGGTTGAGGCCAAGCTGCTGTCACTGGCCACTTGTTCCAAGACCTGCGCGTCTGCCTTTGAGGGCACCGGCACTCGCCGCCGGCCAGGCGCCGAATAGCCCGGCTCATGATACGCACGCAGGACGTTCAATGCCGTCTTTATATCACCGTTTTTCGGAAAGAAAGCATCGACGTGATCGACCAGGGATTGGTGATTTTTTAGATCAGTCGCTTGGCCGCGAGCGCCGAGATCATTCGCCAATTGGCGAAGTGCAGACGTGTATATTCGGACCGTGCTCTCGCTATATTTTTGCTGAACCGCAGCGTGAGTGATCGCCCGATCAATAAGGTCCCGGTGTTCGTCGGACAGATGGGGATAGCGGGTAGCACGGGCGCCACTCGCGACAGGTTCGGCTCGGCGCGGCTCGGCCACGTGCTGCTCAAAGCCCGCTTGCCGGGCCTGGCCCGCAACCGGCAAGAGGTCATGGTGGTCCAAGGAAGAGAGCATCGCGTCTGGGGCGGGTTGAGTCCCATGGGAGAAGCCTTTGGGCACGGCGAATGAGACGTTTATGGAGTTCTCGATGGCAGCGGGGAGTGCCTCAGACCTTGCGAAGGGCGCTGCCTCCGCATGCAGCCTTCCGATGTGTTCGGACCATGTCCCTTGAACAGGTACCCCTTCCAATGGCAATTCACCCAACTGCTGCATGGGGGGCTGCATCGGCACGCGGCCGCCTGAATTACCGATTTCGCTCAGCGGCTGCTGAATGGCGGTGGCTTGCGGCGTATTCAGGGCCCTCTGCCTCTCCGCTGGCCGCAACAGCGCTGTGTAATGTTCAGTGTTGATGATGACGCCCCCGGTGTTGCTCCTGTCAAGTGTACGCGTCAGCTCGTCATGGGCCTCGCGCGACTTGCTCAAGTGCTGGTCAAACGGCGCTGGCGCGACTTGTCGGGCTTGCTGCTCTTGCAACACGGCGTGTTGCACCTGCGACCCGGCTGCTCCAAAAGCTTCCGCGGGGATTGCGGCAAGCTCGTGCGGCAAGCGGCCCTGCCTCAGTCGGTTTTGCAGCGCCTGCCGATCGGCGACGAGGTTGTCGAGGTGCAGCGGCCGCTGCCGTTCCGGCCACTCTTCATTCGCCAATCTCTGAACCAGCGCGCGCGTGCCGTCCACCACGAAGACGCCGCAATCAACACCGTTGTTCTGCTGCGCCATGACGGGTGTCACCACGGTGGTCGCGTCCAGTCTTGCTGCGAGCTCTCGTGCAGGCGCGTCATTGTATCCCCGTCGATAGCTCTGATGGATGGAGTCGTAGTGATAGGCGACCGCTCTTTCCGGGTCGCGGCGATCTACGAGCAGCAGCGACCAATGCTCGTTGCGTCCCTCATTCTCCGCTGTAGCCATAGGATTGCCACTGTTCACCGGCAGGAACACGAAGTCGGCTGCGACGTCGTTTTGATAATAGATGGACAGCACCGTATGTTGCGCGTCCCGGTCGTGACGGCGCAGTTGCTGGGAGACCAAGGGATCCACCAGCCGCGTTCGGGCGGCGAGCGCTGGATCGGCCTGCTGCAACTGCTGCTGGAGGAATTCGTAATCCCTCTGGATATGGGCGTCGCTGAGCAGTTCGGTGGCCCCGAGCACCGCCCCCGCGGGAAGGTTGGACGAACCTGACGGAAGCGCTGCGATCTGTGCATCGGAGGAGGTGGTCAGATCGACCAACGGAACACCGCGATAGGTGTCTGACAGCCTGGCGGTCGCAGGCAAGCCATGTGCTGGAGCCCTTGCCGGTACTGCCGCCGCTGCAGCTTCCCTCATCGCACCGCGATGGACAAGCCAAACGTCGTTGCCTCCTTCTGGCCTCCGGGCGGTGTAGCCGTGACCTTTAATCTCGTAGTTCCATTCCGGCTTGTCCGCGTCCGGCAAGAGGCCCTGGTGATCCAGGAAAGGGAGCATCGCTTCTGGGACGCGTTGAGTCCCATGGGAGAAGCCTTTGGGGACGGCGAATGAGATGTTTATGAAGTCCTCGAGCGCAGCGGGGGTCGCCTCAGACCTTGCGGAGGGCGCGGCCTCCGCATGCAGCCTTCGGATATGTTCGGCCCCTGTGCCTTGAACGGATACCCCTGCCAATGGCAATTCACCCAACTGCTGCATGGGGGGCTGCATCGGCACGCGGCCGCCTGAATTGCCGATTTCGCTCGGCGGCTGCTGAATGGCGGCGGCTTGCGGGGCCCACTGCCTCTCCGCTGGCCGCAACGGCGCCGTCGAATGTTCATTGTTGACGATGAACCGCTCGGGTGGCGGGAGGTTGCCCTGGTCAAGCGCATCCGGCGAGGGCCGGATCTGCTGTTGGCTAGCAGCTAACGCTGGCGGGGCGGCCTCAACTCCGGCGTGCCCAGAGCCGGCCGCTGCCAAAGCGTCCGCCACGATCCTGTCTGACGCGGGCTTCGCATCGCGAACCCGTCCCAACGCCAAGCGGAGATAACGATTGCCTGGAAACAACCCCTCGGCGAGTTTGATCCGCGAATCATGATCCAGCCCAGAGATCGTCTGGCCCTGACTCTCAAGCACCTTAGAAAAATTGCGAAGATTACGACCATAGATAAGACGGGTGGTTAAGGCCAAGCTGCTGTCACTGGTCACTTGTTCCAAGACATGCGCGTCTGCCTTTGAGGGCGCCGTCACTGGCCACCGGCCAGTCGCTGAATAGCCCGGCTCATGATACGCACGCAGGACGTTCAACGCCGGCTTTATGTCCTTGTTTTGCGGAAAGAAAGTATCGACGTGATCGACCAGGGATTGGTGATTTTTTAGATCAGTCGCTTGGCCACGAGCGCCGAGATCATTCGCCAATCGGCGAAGCGCAGACGAGTATATTCCGAGCGTCGGCGCGCTATGGTGTTGCTGAGCCGCAGCGTGGGCGATCGCCTTATCAATCACGTCCCGGTGTTCGTCCGACAGATGGGGATAGCGGGTAGCAGAAGTCGCTGAATAGCCCGGCTCATGATAGGCACGGAGGGCGTTCAACGCCCTCTTTATTTCCTCCTTATTCGGAAGAAAAGCATCGACGTGATCGACCAGGGATTGGTGATTTTTTAGGTCAGTCGCTTGGCCACGAGCGCCGAGATCATTTGCCAATCGCCGAAGTGCATACCTGTATTTTAGGACCGTGCTCTCGCTATATTTTTGCTGAGCCGCAACGTGGGCGATCGCCTTATCAATAAGGTCCCGGTGTTCGTCGGAAAGATGGGGATAGCCGGTAGCGCGGGCGCCACTCGCGACAGGATCGGCTCGGCGCGGCTCGGCCACGTGCGGCTCAAAGCCCGCTTGCCGGGCCTGGCCCGCATTCGGCAAGGGGTCGTGGCGGTCCACGAAAGGGAGCATCGCGTCTGGGACGCGGTGAGTCCCATGGGAGAAGCCTTTGGGGACCGCAAATGAGACGTTTATGGAGTTCTCGATCGCAGCGAGGTGCTTCTCAGACCATGCGGACGGCGCGGCCGCCGCATGCAGCCTTCCGATGTGTTCGGACCATGTCCCTTGAACAGGTACCCCTTCCAATGGCAATTCACCCAACTGCTGCCTGGGCGGCTGCATCGGCACGCGGCCGCCTGAATTGCCGATTTCGCTCAGCGGCTGCTGAATGGCGGCGGCTTGCGGCGTATTCAGGGCCCTCTGCCTCTCCGCTGGCCGCAACAGCGCCTTCGAATGTTCATTGTTGATGATGAACCGCTCGGGTGGCAGGTGGTTGCCCTGGTCAAGCGCATCCGGCCAGGGCCGGTGTTGGCTGGCAGCTAACGCTGGCGGGGCGGCGGCCTCAACTCCGGCGTGCCCAGAGCCGGCCGCTGCGAAAGCGTCCGCCGTGATGCTGTTGAGGTCACCCGGTCCAGCGGGCATCCCTGGCTCGCTGAAAAAAGACGAGGCGGCTTGGTCATCCTGCCCTCGCTGAAGCAGTTCGCTCAACCCCTGTTCCAGTCGCAGAAGCTCCTCTGGATTGGTTGGCGACTCGTCAGCTCGATCATCGAACAGCCGCCGGACCGCCTCGGGAACCCCGTCTGACACGGGCTCCGCATCGCGAACCCGTCGCAACGCGAAGAGGAGATTGCGGTTGCCTGGAAGCAACGTCTCGGCGATTTCGATCCGCGAATCGTGATCCAGCCCAGAGATCGTCTGGCCCTGACTCTCAAGCACCTCAGAAAATTTGCGAAGATTACGACCATATTCAGCACGGCTGCCTAAGGCCAAGCTGCTGTCACTGGTCACTTGTTCTAAGATATGCGCGTCTGCCTTTGAGGGCACCGGCACTCGCGACGGGACAGTCGCTGAATAGCCCGGCTCATGATACGCACGCAGGACGTTCAACGCCGTCTTTATATTACCGTCTTTCGGAAAGAAACTATCGAGGTGATCGACCAAGGATTGGTGATTTTTTAGATCAGTCGCTTGGCCACGAGCGCCGAGATCATTCGCCAATCGGCGAAGCGCAGACGAGTATATTTCGAGCGTGCTCTCGCTATATTTTTGCTGAGCCGCAGCGTGGGCGATCGCCTTATCAATAACGTCCCGGTGTTCGTCGGACAGATGGCGATAGCGGGTAGCACGGGCGCCACTCGCGACGGGAGCCGGATCGGCTCGGCGCGGCTCGCCCACGTGCTGCTCAAAGCTCACTTGCCGCGCCTGGCCCGCATCCGGCAAGAGGCCATGGTGGTCCAAGGAAGAGAGCATCGCGTCTGGGACGTGTTGAGTCCCATGGGAGAAGTCTTTGGGGACGGCGAATGGAACGGGTGGCAGGTGGTTGCCCTGGTCAAGCGCATCCGGCCAGGGCCGGTGTTGGCTGGCAGCTAACGCTGGCGGGGCGGCGGCCTCAACTCCGGCGTGCCCAGAGCCGGCCGCTGCGAAAGCGTCCGTCACGCTTCTGTCTGACGCGGACTCCATATCGCGAACCCGTTGCAGCGCCAAGCGGAGATAGGGGTGGCCTGGAAACAACGTCTCGGCGAATTTGATCCGCGAATCGTGATCCAGCCCAGAGATCGTCTGGCCCCGACTCTCAAGCTCCTCAGAAAATCTGCGAAGACTACGACCATAGACAGCACGGGTGGTTGAGGCCAACCTGCTGTCATTGGTCACTTGTTCCAAGACATACGCGTCTGCCTTTGAGGGCACCGTCACTGGCCACCGGCCAGTCGCTGAATAGCCCGGCTCATGATACGCACGCAGGACGTTCAACGCCGGCTTTATATCCTTAATATCATTGTTTTTCGGAAAGAAAGCATCGACGTGATCGACCAGGGATTGGTGATTTTTTAGATCAGTCGCTTGGCCGCGAGCGCCGAGATCATTCGCCAATCGGCGAAGCGCAGACGAGTATATTCGAAGCGTCTCCGCGCTATGGTGTTGCTGAGCCGCAGCGTGGCCGATCGCCTTATCAATAACGTCTCGGTGTTCGTCGGACAGATGGGGATAGCGGGTAGCAGGGGCGCCAGCAGTCGCTGAATAGCCCGGCTCATGATACGCACGCAGGACGTTCAACGCCCTCTTCATATCATCGTTTTTCGGAAAGAAAGCATCGACGTGATCGACCAGGGATTGGTGATTTTTTAGATCAGTCGCTTGGCCACGAGCGCCGAGATCATTCGCCAATCGGCGAAGTGCATACGTGTATTTTCGGACCGTGCTCTCGCTATATTTTTGCTGAGCCGCAACGTGAGTGATCGCCTTATCAATAACGTCCCGGTGTTCGCCGGAGAGATGGGGATAGCCGGTAGCGCGGGCGCCATTCGCGACAGGATCGGCTCGGCGCGGCTCGGCCACGTGCTGCTCAAAGCCCACTTGCCGGGCCTGGCCCGCATCCGGCAAGGAGCCATGGCGGTCCAAGAAAGAGAGCATCGCGTCTGGGACTTGAGTCCCATGGGAGAAGCCTTTGGGGACGGCGAATGAGACGTTTATGGAGTTCTCGATGGCAGCGGGGGGCTCAGCCCTTGCGGAGGGCGCGGCCTCCGCATGCAGCCTTCCGATGTGTTCGGACCCTGTCCCTTGAACGGGTACCCCTTCCAATGGCAATTCACCCAACCGCTGCATGGGGGGCTGCATCGGCACGCGGCCGCCTGAATTGCCGATTTCAATCAGCGGCTGCTGAATGGCGGCGGCTTGCGGCGTATTCAGGGCCCTCTGCCTCTCCGCTGGCCTCAATAGCACTGTGGAATGTTCATTGTTGATGATGACCCACCCGGGTGGCAGGTGGTTGCCCTGGTCAAGCGCATCCGGCCAGGGCCGGATCTGCTGTTGGCTGGCAGCTAACGCTGGCGGGGCGGCGGCCTCAACTCCGGCGTGCCCAGAGCCGGCCGCTGCGAAAGTGTCCGCCACGATGCTGTTGAGGTCACCCCCAGCGGGCATCCCTGGGTCGCTGAAAAGAGACGAGGCGGCTTGATCATCCTGCCGTCGCTCAAGCCCTTCGCTCAATTGTTCTAGTCGCAGAACCTCTTCTGGATTGGTTGGCGACTCGTCAGCTTGATCGAACAGCCTCCGGGCCTCGGCAAGGTGCTGCTCAAAGCTCGCTTGCCGGGCCTGGCCCGCTTGCCCCTCTTCCAAGGCGGCATCCTGCACCTGCGACGAAGCTGTTACTCGGGATGGATTACTATTTCGCGGGTCCACATTAGCCTCACATCAAACTGTATCGTCAAAGTCCTGCGCTAATCCACGCAGCGGCTCATCGAGTTGAGATTCTGCCGAGAGCCTCTCGTCTGCTATCGTCAAGGGTGCCGGCTCCGGAAGGGCGCCTGTCTGGCTTTCAAAGATGCGTTTCAGAATGCGATCCGAATAATATCGCACCTTCCTCAATTGCAATGGTGGCAGACCTTTGATGAGAACGATCTCGTACTCGTCATTGAGCAGCCGCACCTGTTCGGGACGCAACAGCGGTGCACCTTGATGTGAATTCTGAATGTTCCAATCGAACGTGCGCGCCTGGCTGTAGGAAATCGATTGGGCTTGAAACGTGTATTCACCGATAGCTTTGGAAATGTAGTTCGGAGTCTCGTCATCGGCAGTGGCCATGAACACTTGCAGGCCGGTATTGCTGAGAAAATTCTGCTTGCCAGCCTCGCCATAGGCCCCCGTCAGTGCCGAGAGGCTTTGGATGATGAGCATGAAGCGACCCTTGTAGCCCGCGATGGTCGTAATTGCGGTCTCGATCGCCTCCAGCTTACCCAAGTGCTTGAATTCATCGAGCAGAAACAGAACTTCGTATTTTTCATCCCGGCGAGGCAGCGACCGCTGTAGAATTGAAACGACTTGCTGAAAGAACAGGCGTATCAAAGGCGCGACCACCTCAAGGTCGTTTGGACCAACGCAAAGATAGATGCACGTTTTGCGACGGCGAAGATCATAGACCGAAAAATCTGAGCGACTTGTCGCCGCCTTTACAGCGGGATCCGCCCACAAATTGAGCCCGCCATCGCCAAGGACGGACGTGTAGGAGGTTAGGATTTTTGTATCGTTCCCGGCCATGTCGTCGAAGATGCGTTGTGCCTCTTTGTTCCGGGTCTCCATGGCGAGTCGCGCGAAGAGCTTAAACTTCTCCCCCGGCTGGGCGAAGAGATCATAGACGGCGCCGATTGTTGGCGTGCCCCGCTCGATGCAGGCGAGGATACCCGCGACAAAGAGATCTCGCGCGCCGTTGACGAAACCTTCCGCGCCCTCCCCCTTCGCCGTAATCAGGTTTGCTGCCAAGCGGCGGGCCTCGGTGAATTGCTGCTGTGGAGACAGCGCAATAAGGTCCAACAGCGGATTATAGCAATTCGTGCGCCGCTCCGAATCCAGCGGCGCAAATTTGAACACCTCGGCGCCGGCGGTCTGCCGCGCCCTCGAGGTAAGCTCAAAGAGCTCCCCCTTGACGTCGAGAGCTATCACCGAGCCTTTGAATGTAAGTAGCGTTGGGATGACTATGCCGACGCCCTTACCAGCACGGGTCGGTGCAACGATGAGGCTGTGAGGCTGCTCGCCATTGGTCAGGTAGTAGCCAGGCCAGAAAGGGCCACTCGTCTTCCCAAATACCGGGCCTGTCACGCCACGGTATCGTCGCAGATATCCGGTGCGTCGCATTTCATCCACTCGAGCCCAACGAGCCGTCCCGTGGTGTTCGAGCTTACGGCGCAATACGATCTGCTGAATCAGCAAGACGACCGCGGATGTCGAGAGCACGATAGCCGCGCCCCGATAGAAGACGGGGGTTGCGAAACCCAGATAGAAGGGCGTCTCAAACCAAAAGGCACGGACGTCAAACGTCATCAAAGCCTCGCCGCCACCGCCGTGAAGGAACGTTGCGTACAGACTTGCCGCACAGAAGCCCAAGGCGAGTGAGCAGGCGATGCTAACGGCTATGTTGGGGGGCGTCGTTTTTGTTGAAGGCATTGTTCCATTGCCGGATTAGCCGTAGCTAATGCTGCGGCTTCAAACACCGAACCGACGTCGCGCGATGTCGCCGCCCGACAGATCGATGCCGCAGCGGGTGGTGCAATGGTTGCATCGCACCACCCGGCAGGCGTGGTCTTGAAAGTTACACCAGGCAGGTACATCAACGGCCAGCGAATTGGAGATGGCAAGGCCGTGAACGGAATTCGGGGAGAAAGCGTCACTGTACCATGGCCGAGACCTCAACGGCCGGAGCGATCTCTGCTTCTCGAGGCAGCCATCAGGTCGTCTCGAGCGTGACTGAAGTCGTGGTTAATGGCCTGACCGACTAGACCACCCCGCTGCAGCTGTTCATAGGAGATTTGCGCGCTTGTCGCACGGACTGCAGCCTCAAGACCTGCTATATGGCCGTCCAGATTCGCATTCCGTTCCGCTGCTGCATACCGCGGCGGAGGCATGTGCGGCAAGATATCTTGCATGCCGGGAACTGCGTGAGCTTGGGCCTGTTGATTTGCGTCTAATTCATGATACACGGCGATAATGGCATTTTGTGCGTTCTCCTTGACCATGTGGTGATTATGAGGATCAGCCGCCAATTCAATGGCCTGCTCAAAAATGCGGGATTTATTTGCGTCATTAAACTTACCGAAGTTTTGTGAAGCGTAAAGAGCTCCGAGAGCTTGCTCCGGTGGCTCCATGTTGCCAATGCGATTAACAACAGCATCTTGCATCTGTGGCGTTAGGTAATTGGCTATACTACTGACCGCTCTGACTTGCTCCAATGCGACGTTATCCGGCTGGTACCCCAATCCGTCTGTCAATTTCCGGGCCAGCTCCATGGCTGATTGTCCGAGCTGATTGGCCCGCCTTTCAAATTTCGCGAGGTCAGTTTCTGGCCCGGGTTGAGTGCCCCGAACGGCTGTCCGCGCTTGCGTCCCGAGGTCTTTGAAGCCCCCAAGATTTCGCGCTGTATCGCGCGGGTTAGCGGTTACCAGCCGTTCTGCAACATCGCTCAATGGCCCCTCTGGAAGATCCAGGAGGCCACTGAGTCTCCCCCCGCCTTGGGATGAACTTGCAGCTGCGCGTGCCCGTTTGTTATCGCGATCCATTGCTCGGCCTCCAAAGGCGTTTCTCTACCCCATGAGGTTACCACCGAAGCTTGATCTGCTGAACCAATATGGTGTTACACTTGTAGTCTCGGGGGCTTCTCCCAGCTCTCTGGGTCACGCCGCGAGCCCATCTAAGCCAAAGAAATATGATGAAGTTGGCCTCAAAGACGATGCATGTTTCGCAGCCTGATGGCACGAATGGCACGCCGATGCCGCCTCTTTCGCCTGCTCCTACCCGCCGTTGGAAAACGCCGGCATGATGTCGCTCGCAGCAGCTTCTCCTTTGAGAGCAGACCCGTATGCTCGAGCGTTTCAATGACGACCATCGCCATTCCAGCCGACACCCGCGGCTGTCCTCCTCCCTTGGCAAGGAAATCAGTCGCGACCTGGTCGGCAATTTGCACAAACCCCCCGCTAATGCATTGCCGTGCCATGCCACCACCAAGCCATTCCTGCTGCAGTTGGGCTTCGACAGCCTTCGCTATCCAGGCGGTTTTCATTTTCGGCAAAGGGTCGCCGCCCTTCCAGGCAAACTCGTCCCGTTTTCTCGATGGTATGAAGGACATCTCGGCGGGAAGCCAAAGCAACCTCAGCCGATGCCGGTCACTACAGGGAGGCAAGTCTTGCCGCATTGGCCGATCGCGATTTCGGCGCTTACCTCGCTACCCAATGCGACAAGCACTCTGCCGAAGGCAGATCGCGCTACCCCGGCGCGCGTCGACGGAAATGCATGCCCCTTTGCTGTGGGCGCCGGTTCCGGTACTGAACCACACCGTCGTCATCGCGACAGGCTTCCCGACCTGGCCGGAAGCTACTTCCTCTACGATCTGAGGCACCGCGCGCGGACGTCCGCCACACACGCTGGCACACTCCGAAACAAAAATGCCCATAGCCCACCGCGCACTGTCATCGGGTGAGGAATATTCCCTGATTGTGAGCATCGAAGACTTCCCTCGTTGGCGCTGCTGCCGCCCGCGACGCGTCTCGGAACTGGCGGCTTTCGCTCCGGCCTCGATGGTCCGTTCCGATTTGATCGGAATAGGAGCGGCGTTAGTGGTCCAAGGAGAACTTCTGATCATTTGGATCTACTCAAGGCCTGTCCGTGACGGCGATCGCCCGGCGAACATGCCGCGACCCAAGATGGTCTGCAAATACATCGAGCGCGGGCTCGAACTCCCGGCCTATGGCCCGGGACAGGCGGGGCGGCCAAACAAGATCGCCCCCTTTGTCGACTATCTACGCGAACGGAACTCAACCTTTCCCGATCTGAGCGCCTGCGCCTGACGCGCGAGATTCGTGAGACCGGCTATGACGACGCCTACACCGCCGTGAAGCGCTTCGTGGCCATGATCCGACTGCAGGAGCAGGTGCGTCCCTTCGAGCTGCAGTTCGAGGCTCCGGCCGGACATCAAGCACAGATCGACTTCGCGCGGTTCGTCACCGAGTTCACCGACGCGCCGGGCGTGATGCGCCATCGTCCGGCTGTTCTCGCTCGTGCTTAGTCACTCGCGCTAGTTCTTCGCCCACTACGTCATGGACCAGGACCTGCAGACGTATTGCCGCTGTCATATGCAGGCTTTCGACGCCATTGGAGGAAACCCGTCTAGGGCCGACCCACGCGGGCGGCCTCAATACGCGATGACCCGCTCTCACGAAGGTACCGGCCAGCTGTACTGCGCGCGCAACCGAATTCTTTTGCAATCCGTTTCGCGCCTCAGCCGCATCGATGCAGGCGCACCATCGACATCACTTCCTCTGCTTGCAGCATCCCTTACCGTGCATCGCCCCTCGACGGTGCAGGACGCACAGAAATCCCATCTCCCAAGGAGAGGGGGCAGTTCTTCGCCTCGTCAGGGTCAGTTTCTCAATTCGGCCGACACCATCCACCGGCCATTCTGGTCCTGACAGCCTGTTGGCTGGGGTGATCGGGTGGACAGTCCGGACATTTCTGGGATTGCGCGCAAGCTGTAGCTGAAGCCCTTCGAAGCCATTCTCCGCTCCGTATTTGCGGGCAGCCTCCTTGCCCGGCTTGAACCGCTGACCGGAACGACGGGCCGTATCCCGAGCGGCGCGGTGAGCGCCAGCGTGAGCGGCTCGCCCGATGCGAGCTTGCGTCGCCTTCCTGATACCCTCCTCCCGCCTGATGCCGGCCCGAGGTGCGTCTGGCCTGACGGCCGACGCCCGCCTAACCACTGTGGCGTGCAGGTCTTTAACGGGCTGTGCAATTTGGAGTATCGATCAATGAGCGGATCAGCTTGCTTCTGATGCCCGCCATTTGCTTTTCGGGCGTCGCACCTGATTCCTCAAGAAGAGCAGCAGGGTGGTTCGATCCGGCACTGACCCTTAAGCGGGGGGCTGGTTTGAGCCGGTGCCGGACCGAACCGTCTCAGGGCAACGCCGGCTATCTCGTGGATGATTGGGACGATCTCGCGGCTAAACGGTGGCGACAATGTGTCACGGAATCACCGTTTCCAACACGCACTTGGCAAATGTGACTAGACGTTTCCGACTGTGCGGCGCAGCCCGGCTTCGGCCAAAGCTCTGCAGTTCGGCCGCGAAACGTGATGTTCGCTGTAGGAAGAGCACTGACCGGCCACAGCGGTCGGGATGAAGGATAGGGAAACACTCACAAGACTGATTCCGCAGCACGACGGGTGATCAACGCACAGTGACCAGCCGCTGCGGCTCGATGGCGCGAACTCGACCAGATCCTCATGCCTTAAGGACTCACACTGGAAAGCCACTGAGTGACGGGATCACCTTCCCGGTTGCTCACATCTAGCCTACCTGAGGGACTCGGAATCATGGCCACACCTAACTGTTGAGACACGTGGCGCCATCGCGCCCTGTCGACCGAGGTCCCTGACCAGCAATGCTGCGTTTCTGGGCGGCGGCCGCGACTACCAGAACTCCTGAATGTGGGACGATGCAAAGAATTGGGTCAATTGTGGGCTGCAGTACATGCCAACCAGCCGCCCTCCGAACGAAACGACATGGTGCAGCATTTCGGCGAGCAGCTGTCCGACCTCGCTTCACCCAGCATGGCTGGGTACAAAGTTATTGCTCCCGCCACGTGCGCCTCCCATTATCTTCGGCGACGTACCGCGGCCCAATCCGATGACGGTGCGCTGGTGGCGATTCGCCCAGTCGATTAGGAAACCAATGCTCACGCGCCCGACGCGATCGTTTCCCTGGATCTACGATTGAGGTCGAGGTGTTGTCGCCGTTTCGGTGGGTAAGATGGGATAGGCTATCTCCGGTAGCTTTCCGGTCAGCGAATTAAGGAAGGCAACGAGCAGATCGACTTCGTTTTGCGTTAATTCTTCGCCAAGCTGGGTGGTCCCCATGATGGCGACGGCCTGTCTCAGATCCCAAACCTTGCCCGAATGAAAGTACGGCGCCGTGATTGCTACGTTGCGCAACGGTGCCACGCGGAAAACATAGGAATCGTCGGCTGCATTGGTGAGGGCAAATCGGCCCTTGTCGTACTCCGGCAGAACATCCGCGCTAGGCTTCTCAACGAGGCCGAATGGGTAATATCCTTCGCCTCCAACGTTGATACCGGAATGGCAAGACGAGCAGCCCTTTTCGATGAAAAGTGCCAGGCCCTGTTTCTCTTCGGAACTGATGGCGGCGTCATCGCCATTGAGAAAGGCGTCGAAGGGGGCCGGCGTGACCAGTGTCGCCTCAAAGGCTTCGATTGCTTTGGCCACGTTTTCGAAGGAAATGCGATCGGCTTCATCCGGGAAAGCCGAATTGAACCACTCGACATATTGCGGCATCGACTTGAGGGTGTCGATGACTTGATCCGGTGTGTTGGCCATTTCGCCACCGGCCTGTATCGGTCCCTTGGCCTGAGCCTTCAGGTCCGCGGCGCGACCATCCCAAAACTGTCCTTTGTTAAAGACGGCGTTAAATACCGTCGGCGCGTTGCGCCATCCCTTCTGCCAACCATGCCCAATCGACGTTTCGCGATTGTCGTCGCCTCCGGTCGCCAAGTTGTGGCACGAGTTGCACGAGAAGACTCCTGACGACGACAGGCGTGGATCGAAGAACAGGGCCCTGCCGAGGGCAATCTTCTCCGGTGTGATCGGGTTGTCGGCGACCGCCGGCCTGGATGGCAAAGGCTTGAAGGTGGCCAGTGCCGTTTGTTTGAGATCTACTGGGATCAGTTGCGCAGCAAATGCGGTGGCCGCCAGAAAGGCAACAGCCATCGCAATGAATAGCATTTTCATAAATGGTGTCCTTGCGGTATGCACGGCAACCATTCTCCACATGCGGTTCGCGAACGCCTTGCGCTAGATCAGCGGATCGAGAGAATCTGGCCTGCCGGCCGGGCCGTCATACGGCATGGAGCGGCAGAAACCGTAACGGTGTGTTCATCGCTCCGGCAGCGGATTCAAAGAGGTGGGCGCGCAACATCGCTGTCTGTTCGCCCGAGGGGTTGGTTGGTTCCGTGGTCCGTCGCGACAATGCCACGATAACGCCAACGTGCTTCTACGACCGAAGTTTGGTACTCCAGCCGATGCACGGCTGATGGCATCGAACCAAGCTTTCTGGGTCTTCCGCTCTCGCTTTTGCAAAATTCAAAGGGACGAGATCGGGAACGAAAGACAATACTGACCCAGTTACGGGACAGCCATAACCGCGCAGATCAGCGTTCACGACCGCTTGATACGGCGCTACAGACCTCGATATTGGGACGGTATCGAATAATCCTGTCGAGACATTTGTTGCTTTCAGCGGAGACCACCACTAGAAGCGACGCTTCGCCGACTAAGGTTCAATCCGCCCG
Source organism: Mesorhizobium sp. WSM4830 (assembly GCF_055811495.1). NCBI lineage: Bacteria > Pseudomonadati > Pseudomonadota > Alphaproteobacteria > Hyphomicrobiales > Phyllobacteriaceae > Mesorhizobium > Mesorhizobium sp. WSM4830. Next base: position 96,776 of record NZ_JBVVQI010000019.1, read on the forward strand.
GAGAGTTTCATGACAGAAGAAGCCTACAAAAACATCGACAACCTCATCCAGCTTACCGCTGATGTCGTGTCAGCCTATGTCTCCAACAATCCGGTCCCGGTGGGCGATCTCCCTGCACTGATCGGCCAAGTGCACGCGGCACTCGAAGGCAGGATCGGAAGTGTCTCCGCAGAAGAGCCGCAGGTTCTGAAGCCTGCTGTCCCGATCAGGAAATCGGTGACGCCGGACTACATCATCTGCCTCGAGGACGGGAAGAAATTCAAATCGGTAAGGCGCCATCTGTCGACCCACTATGGTATGACGCCGGATGAATATCGCGCAAAATGGGGGCTGCCCGCGGATTATCCCATGGTCGCGCCGAATTACGCCGCCGCGCGCTCTGCGTTGGCCAAGACGATGGGGCTCGGCCGCAGACCGAAACAGCCAGAGACGAACACGCCGCCGAATAGGACCCGTAAGAAGGTCGCAGCTTGATACCATCTTTCTAGATCCGTTCTGGAGCGGGCGGCTGCAACAGGCGTGATCTGTACAGAACGTGAAAAAGGCGGGGGCCCACTCCCGCCTCCTTGGAGACGACGTGACTTCACAAGGAATTTACGCCCGCTTGCAGCCACCTGCTGCCTCGGCCTTCCGGTCGATCCATGTTCTCGCCCGCTCTTATCAGCAGTCATCAGCACATCCGGCAGGTGCCGCGTCATTCCGGCTCTTGCCCGGACGCAGGAGAAATTCAGCCAGCTCTGCTGAGGCTGCCAGCGAGGACTTGCCAGCGCGTCAGTCGATCTCAAGTTTGACTTCTCCCGTAAGAGACGTCTCGAAAGGACCGGGCTTGATGTCTCTGGTCCCGGCAGTCTAGTTAGCCCGCGTCAGTTCCGAATTTTGGGCGGACAGGCGGAAACAAACTTGGTCAGCCGTTTGAGTTTGCTGCGTCAATCCATCTTCCGTCGACGAAACCTCGGCACTGCGGATCACGCGTTGAGGTTGACTGGGTGCTTGGGCGCAAGACCCCTGCGCCGGCAGGATTCGACCGGACGACACTTCACCTCCGCCTTTCGTTGACAAACGCTGGTTCGCGGCCAAACCGGAACGAATTTGACATAACGCAGAGACACAGGAGATCGCAGCGGTAGAAGGAGGACAGTTGTCAGCTTGGGAGAGAAACTGTTGCGGACTTCTATCTTGAAAAAATATCGCGAGGCTCTCCTGCCTTGGTACACCATCTATCCGACTGTGCCGGAGTTCTCCGCCGCGGTCGGCGCCGAAACTTATGAGGGATGGCTTAGGGGTCTACCGGCTGACGATTCGGTGTCGCTCTATCTCCATGTTCCGTTCTGCCAATCGATTTGCTGGTATTGCGGCTTCCCTACCACCATCTCCCGCAATGATGCGCCGATCCTTAATTATCTGGCGGTCGTACGTGACGAAATCCGTTTGGTCTTGGAGCAAGTGCCGCAGGGGCTGCCCGTGAACGACGTGCATTTCGGCGGTGGAACCCCGACCCTTATCGGGCCGGCGGAGTTTTTGGCCATGATCGAACTCCTGCGCCGCCGCTTCGCGTTCAGGAAACCCGCTACGATCGCCGTCGAGATTGACCCGCGCACGTTCACGGCCGAGATCGCCGAAGCGTTGGGATCAGCCAACGTGAATCGCGCCAGCCTCGGAGTGCAGAGCTTTGATCCCATTGTTCAAAAAGCGATCAACCGGGTCCAGAGCGAGGCGCAGACGGCCGCTGCCGTCGATGAGCTGCGTCGGCATGGAGTAAGTCGCATCAACTTCGATCTGATCTACGGTCTCGCGCATCAGACGGTCCAGTCATGCGTCCAGACCGCGACGTCGGCGGTCGCGATGCGCCCCAACCGGCTTTCGGTGTTCGGGTACGCGCACATTCCGTCTGTCATAAAGACTCAGCGCCTGATTGAGGAGACAGCCCTGCCGGACAGCGTTGCCCGCGCGGAACAGGCCGCGGCCGTGGCCGAGACGCTGGTTGCCGCCGGCTACGAAGAGGTCGGCCTCGACCATTTCGCCTTGCCGGACGACGAACTTATCGTGGCGCAGACTAGCGGTCGCCTGCGGCGTAACTCGCTGGGTTACTCGGCCGACACCTGCAAAACCCTGATCGGTTTCGGCACATCGGCTATCGGTCGTGTCGGCGAGGGTTACGTCCAGAACGAGGTTACACGGGATTTCTACAGCCGGCACATCGCAGCTGGCCGGCTGCCAACGTCAAAGGGCTACCGTCTCACGGACGAAGACCGCGTGCGAGCCGCCATTATCGAGCGGCTGATGTGCGATTTGGAGGCCGATGTGCCGGCAATCTGTGCGGCCCATCGATTTGATCCGATTCGTTTTCGCGGTTCAGCTGAGCGGCTGGCAATGCTGGCTGAGGACGGGATAGTGGACATCGAAAAGGGTTTCATCCGAGTGCGGCAGGAGCATCGCTTCCTGATTCGCGCTGTTGCTGCCGCATTCGATGCTTTTCGCGACCGGGTTGGCTCGTAAGCACATCCAAGCAACGTGAGGCGAGTCCAAGGGATGACCGATCGTGCTAAACGGCACGCTCATGAATCACCGCAGGCGCCAGTGATGGCGGCCTTGCGCCGCCTGAAGTGCTTCGCGTTCCGAATGGACCAGCGTTGCCGCCTATGAACGCGTCACAATCATTCGACCGTGACTGATTTGCGAGTTGCTCGGCTGTTCGACATGCCCCATGACTACCGCCGTTGGGTAGGCAAGAAGCTGTGTCGGCAGCGAGAAGATCAGGATGATCTCGTCTGTGGCCGGCAGCACGAGTGCATCGTGTCAAGTTTCGATTCGGCTGCCCCCTTTTTCATCAGTGCCGAGGATCAACAGTTGGCGTCATGGGCCGAAACTAGCTTAGCCATAGCCAGTCTAGCCATGGCTAGTAAAGACGTGGGTACGATCCCAGAATCCTAATGCCATCGATAGCCGCCAACGCAGCCAGCGCCGGGTGCGTCGAAACGTGTCCAGCGACATCGATGACATACTGATGGGTGTCCAGCCGCTGGCATTTTGGACGCTGATAGATGTTGAGAACCACTAAATCTTCCTTCGAGAACATGTTCAGTACATAACTGAGGTCTTGCTCTGAAACGCGGAGATGAAGTGTCGTCCGGTCGAATCCTGTCGGCGCAGGAGTGTTGCGCCCAAGCACCCACCACCGGGTTACGTTATGTAGCCCTTGTTCGATTCCTGTTCGCAAGATCTGCAGATTGTACAGCTTGGCTCCAAGTGCAGGACCAAATGCCGCTATAGATAGAGACTTTTGCTCAGCCACGAAAGATGTCGTTCCCATGCGGCTCTCTCGCTCGACGTTCGGCATGTTCTCGTCCAGCCACGCGGCCACCTCCTGCAAGGCTACGGGATGGCCCATTACCTTGGTGATCGTCGCGAAACTCGCATCCTTGCTTGCAATCAGGCTGTAGCTCAGGACCTTCGGATACTCGGCGATGATCCTGGGAGACCTCGAGCTTAGGATTTGATCGAGGTAAGGAGTGGTTCCGACCAGAGAGGTCGTAGCTGGGGCGCATGCGACGTCGACGCAGCCCTTTTCATATGCTTCGAACAATCCGTCGCTGAACGGAACGAGTTCAACTTGGTCACCAAAGATGTCCAGCGTGGCTTGATGTGTCCAGGTACCCTCGGGGCCAATGTACCCGGCCCTCTTGATCCCGGAGATGTCAATCGCTGGAGGCCGCTTGAATTGCTCGTTCATTCTCCGGCCACACTCGATCGAGAGTGCGTCAGACCCCACATCCCAGGCAGAATCACATGTGGAGAGATTGACTGCAGAACATAAGAAGCCGGGGACCCGCCCCTCTCCACTCGCAAACATCTTGTTTCAGTAGGAATTGGCAGCTTCCCCAATCTGCTGCCCCGGTCGGCGATGGGATCCAAGTTCTTGCCCGCTCTTATGGGGCGGTCGGTGGCACGTCTGCCCGGCTCTTGCCGGGCAGAAGCAGAAGAGTTCAGCCAGCTTTGCTGAGACTGCCAGCGGAGGACTTGCCAGTACGGCGGTCCTGTTCGATCTCGTAGTTGATCTTCTGGCCCTCATTAAGGGTCGAAAGGCCCGCTCGTTCGACAGCCGAAATGTGGACGAAAACATCCTGACCGCCATTGTCGGGCTGGATAAATCCAAATCCCTTGGTGCTGTTGAACCACTTTACCGTTCCGGTCGCCATAATCGTATTCCTCTGTAACCATTTCGATGTGGGCAGGCCATGAGCCAGTCCGCTTCATATCCGAGATTTCAGGAGGAGCAAAAGCGAAAATTGCAAAAGCCCCGCTCCAATGGCAAAGCGGCTCGCAAGGCCCGCGGTGACCGCCTGTCGCCGGAAGCATCTCCCGCGCTGGCGCTCGGAATGGCCCAAAAAATCAAGCAAGTCCTGCAACGCTCCAGAAATTCCAGAACCGCGTCTATCGCTGGTTTTGGAGCCCTATCGCGGGATCTGCGATCTACATGTGAGCAAGGGTACCCTGACGACCCAGCAGCTGCGGCGCGCGCTAACGCCACCACATTCGTCGCTCTCCAACGGGTAGTTTACCTAGCCACCTTGTAGAGCGGCAAGGGATTCCCATTCGCCGTGTCAGATCCGACAATGTCGGATAGACAACAGAGCAGATCCGATAAATCACATTGCCGAAAGGGTTTTGCCATTTGGCACGGCTCGTGCGCGGTCATCGCAAACGCGTCACGAAGCCAGGAGAGTCGCCCCGTGATCCCCCACCAAAAATTGCCGCCTCACCTTTCCCCCTCGGACTCAAAGATAACGCTCGAGCCGGCCTGGAAGCATGCTGAGGGCTCATCCCGGCCCGGCTCTGTCCACTGATCCACCTGCTCCCAGTAAGGCCGACGAGGACGCGGAACCTTCAAAATGAGGACAACTCACTTCGCCTCGAACCTTGCCCACCGCCCGGTCACCACAACCGAAGGCATCGATAAATCTTCGGTCTGGCTGGCTGTGCGGGACACTTTTTGCGACCGCGGTGGCGGTTGTGACCACCGCTCCGGTTCTGGCTGCCACCGATGACATAAAGGCAACGAATTTACTGCTCGACAACGGCATGGAGGTGGTCGTCATCCCCGATCATCGCGCGCCCATCGTCACTCGCATGGCGTGGTACAAATCTGCAGCGCCGACGAGCCGCCGTGGAAACCCGGCATCGCGCATTTTTTCGAGCATATGACGTTCAAAGCGACGGCCAATCATGCCGCCGGCGAGTTGAACCGCGCGGTGGCCGAGATCGGCGGCGCACAACGCCTTCCCTCTTACCACTATACCGCCTTCTACGAAGGAGTGGCGTCCTCGGCGTTGGAGCAGATGATGAGCGCTCGGATAGCGTCCACGACGAATACGTATCCGCTCCGGTCTGCGATTCAGCGTTATTACAGCTCCAGTTTCCTCTTCAGTTCCGCGTTCTCCTTGCGCAAGCGTTCCGCGAGCAGGCTCTTCAGTCGCTTGTTTTCTTCTTCAAGCGCGAGGAGATCCTTCAGATTGTCACCATCCGATGCAGGCGGCGCAGCCTTCTTCCATTTATAGTAGGTCTGTTCCGAGATGCCGGCCTGCTTTACGGCATCCTTGTGACTGGCGCCGCCGCTAATAGACTTCTCGATCTGGGCGAGCATCTGGGCACGCTCCTTTTCAGAGTAAATCTTCCGTCCGGTCCGCACGGCCGCTGCTGGTCCTTCCTCCGCCTGAGGCGCCGTCTTGGCGGCATTCTTCCGAGCAGGCTGCCTAGGCTCAGCCTTCGCCTTCCGCGACCGGGGGGCTTTCTTCTTTTCAGGCGTCTCCACTTTCGCTGCCGGTTCTGTGGCAGTTTTTACTGATTCAGCTTCCAAGGGATTTGCCATAAGATGCTCCGCTCCCAGTTTGTGCATGTGTTCAGCATCAAGCGCTACGGCACTAGAGTCAATAAGGCGACCATTTGGCAACTCCATCTCCTGGAGTTCCCTTGTTGTCTCGGCCATTGCTGCGGAGAGATCGACATCGCTCCAGATGGAACGACCCCGTTTTTGAGAACTGCGCTTCTGTCTGATCTCCACCGTGAACGGTCGGGTCTGCCGCCTCATAGTTTCTTTCCTTGTTGGACACGAATTTACGCGGAAGTCGCGGCAGACGACGAATGAACGTCAGGGCCTTCTTCTGTCGCCCGAGCTATATGCACCGACGGCGCGAGCAAGCCTGCTGGCTACCACACCCTGAACAGACCGATTCCTATGAAGCCTGTGAGCAGGTGGGCTATGCCATCGGCATCGACGAGGAGGTCGATATCCCCAAACCTGTCAACATGCAAAGGCTATTTCCCCGTGTGTCCGATAGTACATCGACGGCGTGCATCCAAACTCAGAGAAGCTGCTCCAGAGCGCCGTTCCAATCTCGGTCCCGGAGCGCGTGCCCGTAAAGGCCAACTCGTGACTGCAGGCCTGCACGCCTTCTGTGCCTCCGATCTCTCTCTGCCTTCGCTCGACGCTTTCTCGCCGTGCCCTCGCCAGCGCTAGCGCAACGGTCGCCCTGCCCCGGATACCGAGGTTCGCGTTCAATTTGGCGAAGCCGCCTGAGGGAGTGCAGCAGTCGCCGCCGCTCTGGTTCTTCTTCTTCCAGATGCCGCCAATCTCGATCCGGCGGTTGCGCGGCGTCCTGCCATAGAGGCGATACACCGGAGCCTTCGGGTTTGTGTTTCAACCGGCTCGCCAGTGATGTGGATGTCGAAGGTCAGAGTGGCGAAGTTGCCGCTCAGGGTGTTGGTTTCGGCATCGCGATCGGATCAAGTCGACGATGTGGCTAATCGGAAGCCTCGCCGGAGGCATACGCTCAGCCGGATGCCATCGTCGGATCTTCATCGCTCGCGCTAGGCATCACCGGTTATCTGGACTCTAACAACCTGTCCGCGGCCGAGACCCATAGAGCCACGGCCGTCTGCAATGCCCAGGCAAGGTCTTAAAAACCTCGCTGTGCCTGAATGCGCTTCGAGGAGCATTGCACACTGCGTAGTTCCAGGTCCTACATCTCCGATAAATCCAGCGCCAATCATCCGTACCCTTCAGGTGCAGTTGATGGGTTCCGAGCTCAACAATCGGATTCGAAGCGTAAACCTCCGTTCGTTTAATTCCCCGCCTTTCCACCACTTCCGACTTTAGCTCTACGCCAGCGACGTCGATCAAATGGAAACATAACGCAATCGCGCACGGTGAGCGGCTCGAGTTGGTCTCGGAGCTAACTTCAGGCCACTCGTTCTGTTTTGGCCAGTATGCCGTTGCAAAAAATCCTATCGTAGATAGTTGAAAAGAAGCCGTAGTTTCGGCGCTGGTGATGCGGTTCCAACGAGTGGTGAATGCGATGGGCCTTGTCGTCGCCAACGACATATCGAAGCGACCCAAGACCGATGCGGGTGCAGAGTGTGAAAGATGGGTCTGAAAAGCAATGAGCGTCATGGCAACACAAGGCACTACGCCAGATTCGAAGCGGAACAGCGTGAGTGGTAGTGCCACCAACCCTAGCCTTCCGGGGCGTTGTGACATCGCCGCGTTCATCGCGCGCTTCAGGTCAGCGCCGGGAAATCAGATGGCGCGAGGTCGCCATACCGGAAATCGACCTTCAAGCGGTCGGGATGGTAATCAGGCCATGGCGGACTGGCGCGCAGTCGCTCGCCGTAGCCGCAAACTGCATCGGGCCGGTCCGTTTTGGCAGCGCGCTGCTGGCCTTGCTGCGGACCAGCGAAGACGTACGCGAGTCCTTGCGCCTTGAACGACCTGGATTAAACGTTCCGCAGCCAACTGGTCGTAGGCGACGCTAACCGGCGTTCGCGAAACGCCGAGCTCATTTGCCAGGCGGGACGACGGCAGCTGACCGCCCCGTTCATAGAGCCCGGCCAGGATCTGCCCGCGAAGAGCTTCGTAGATTTGGCGAGCGCCCAGCCCTGGCGAGCGACCTGCCGACGCGGCACGGGAAGACTGGACCATTTGCTTTATCGCCAACTGGACGTTCAATCTGAACCAGTGTGACGGCATTGTCCCCGAAATCAAGAGGACTCAAAATCAATGATCGGCGCCGAAGATCAACTTGGAACCGATGCACCAACAACGCCGGCCTCGAACGACGCCGATCTAGCATTCTCCACCCGGGCCATCCATCATGGCTACGATCCGGCCGGCTTTTCCAATTCCGTTCAGCCGCCTGTGTTTCTTACCTCGACCTACGGATTTGAAAGTGTGGCAGCAAACGAGGCGGCCGCAGCGCTTGGCGGAAGACTCTACGCACGCGAATACAACCCGACCACCGAGATCCTCGAAAAACGGCTCGCCAATCTCGAAGGAGCCGAAGCTGGGCTGGTCGTTGCCTCGGGGATGGCGGCTTTCGGCACGCTGATCCTTTCGCTGCTTTCGCAAGGTGACGAACTCATTGTCCACAAGACGATCTATTCCAACACGCTCGCCATGGTCGAACAGGGATTGCCGCGGTTTGGCATCAAGGTCGTTGCGGTCGATCTCTCAAATCCGAGCAATCTCGATGGCGCCATCACTGACAGGACCCGGCTCGTTTTCTTTGAGACGCCGATCAACCCGCTGAGCCGAATCCTCGACATCGCCGCCATTGCCGAACACGCCCATGCGCGCGGCGTGAAAGTCGCGGTCGACAGCACCTTCGCCTCGCCTGCCCTCCAGCGTCCGCTGGAACTCGGAGCGGACATCGTGATGCATTCGTTGACCAAGTACATCAACGGCCACGGCGATGCGCTGGGCGGCGCGATACTCGGTGATGCGAAAACACTGCACCTGCTGCACGAAACTGGCCTGCGTTATGTCACCGGGGCAGCGCTCTCGCCGATGTCGACGTTCCTGATCTTGCGCGGGTTGAAGACGCTCACCTTGCGTATGGAACGTCACAGTGCCTCTGGGCTTGCGGTCGCTCAGGCGCTCGAGGGGCACCCGGCTGTGGCTTGGGTGAGCTATCCGTTTCTCGGCTCTCATCCCGACCATGAGATCGCGCATAGACAGATGTCGCAGGGCTCGGGCATGTTGGCTCTGGGCCTCCACACTGGGTTCGAAGGCGCGCGCCGTATGATGGACCGGCTCAAGCTAATCACCCGGGCGGTCAGCCTCGGCGACGCAGACAGCCTCATCTATCATCCGGCAAGCCTGACCCGCTCGCGCAAGTCAATTCGCCAGGAAGCGCATTTGCCTGATGAAGTTGGCGACGACCTCATGCGCCTGTCGGTAGGACTCGAAGACGCGGCCGATTTGATCGCGGATCTGCAGCAGGCACTGGACGCGGTCTGATGCCCAACGCTTTACCCAACCCAACGACGGGAGCTTCAGCATGGCGTTCCTGACCGGCCTTTCCGCCTTCCCAATCACACCGGGAGATGCTGAGGGCCACGTCGATGCCCTGGCGCTGCGCAAGCTGATTGCACGGCTTTGCGCAGCAAACGTGGATTCCATCGGCCTGCTCGGCAGTACCGGCACCTATATGTATCTCTCGCGCGAGGAACGCCGCCGCGCGCTTTCCGAGGCACTGGACGAGACGGGTGGACGGATCCCGGTCGTGGCGGGCGTGGGCGCCTTGCGCACTGACGAGGCGGTAAAATATGCAAGTGACGCAAAGGCCCTCGGCGCAGCCGCTGGCTTGCTCGCGGCCGTCTCCTACACTCCGCTCACCGACGACGAAGTTTTCGAGCATTTTTCTACAGTGGCGCGCGAAAGCGGTCTCCCAATCGTGATCTACGACAATCCTGGAACGACGCATTTTCGCTTCACGCCAGCGCTCGTCGGGCGCCTGGCACAGCTGCCTGGCATCCTCGCAATCAAAAACTCAACCGGCCGGGGCGATGCCATCAAACGCCATCTGGTGCACCAGAAAAAAATCGTGCCAGAAGGTTTCTCGATCGGCTACAGCGGCGACTGGAACGCCGCCGAGGCCATGATCGCCGGCGCCGATACATGGTACAGCGTCCTCGGTGGCATCTTGCCCGAGCCCTGCCTGGGGATTGTCAGAGCCGCTCAGCACGGCGATCACGCAGAAGCACACCGGATCGACGCCACGCTGGCCCGGCTGTGGGAGCTTTTTGAGCTGTTTTCGAGCCTTCGCGTCGTCTACGCGCTCGCCGAGCTCCTTGACATCTGTCGCGCAGAGCCCCCACGGCCAATCATGCCGCTTCCCGCTGCCGCGAAGCGCCAGCTCGCCGGCGCCCTGGCCCGCCTGGGATCAGATACCGGATCGTAAGCCGCGAGACTTCAAATCATTGAAGGGAGAACATGTACTACTGGAACCTAGCCGAGAGGTTCTCTACGATCTGATCGAGAACGACGCGCGCTCGGCGTCCTGATCACCCATGGATCGACGGGACTCGAAGCCAATCACATCCCCTCCGAACTCGACAGCTCGCCAGGAGAATTTGGCGCCCTTCGAGCCACGTTGCACCTAACAACCTGGTCTGGCGGGATCGGCGAGGAGGTGCTCGTCGTGTTCCGGGCCTCCGACGCCTACATTTCTCCGCAATGGTATACGATCAAGCACGAGTTCCACAAACAGGTGCCGACATGGAACTAGCTCGTAGCCATGCACACCCTAAGTATCAAAGCGTCGACGTGCAAACAGCATCAGTCGCTGCGCAGGATCTTTGCTTCAAGCGCGGCTGCCACAAAAGCTCGTCGAGCAGCTGGTGGATGAGCCTCACCACGCAGTACCTGCAAACAGGCGTTCATCGCTACCGTCCGTTTCTCGGTCTGACGATGAAGATCACGCAGCAGGATAGCGGCCGCGTGATTGACATCGAATACGATACGCTCTGAGCTGCGGCCGCCAACCTGAACAACGACCGCCCTCTCAAATCTCTGCAAGCCGGTCATCTCTCGACCCCCCGGCGTTCATGCGTCAATAGGCCGAGCTCGTCTTCTTTGCCGAGCCGAGCCGGTTCCGCTGCGAACTGTGAAATGTCGAGCCAATGCCCTCTTGACCAGCCCCGCGCCAGCCTCACACGAGTCGCCGAAGCCTAGGCTCGGTCTTTTCCACTGCCCCCCTGCAGTCAGGCAGCCATTGCTTGGCGGAGGCTGCATCCTCCAACATACGGCGCGATTCGCAAAGCTGAAAAGGCGTCGCGCGCTGCACTTACAGACCTCCTCCTTTCGCAACGTTCAGATTGCTCCCTCAAACTCTGGATCACCGGCGCTGCTGGCCTCTGTCCAAAAAAAGCGCCGTTAACGAATTTTTTTAACCCGCCAATGCTTAATCGCGAGACTGAAGGCGTGAGGTGATCGATGGGGGACTCAAACATAAGCGCGTTTCCGCTGCATCGGCGGCGGAAATTGGTCGAAGGTATCGCCCGGGTTCTGGAATGCAAGAACGGGGAGGACGCCAATGCCTTCTGGCGCAGCACCGTGAAGACAATTCTCGTCCAACTGTCCCAATTAGGAATTGCACGGGGGCTCGCCGAACAGGAAATTGGAACGCTTCTCCGTGCTGTCTTAAGCGATATAGCCACCCGGTCTGCGAGAGTCGCACAATAGCATGGGCTCACGGAAGACTTGCGCGTGAAGAACCCCGGGGCTTCGCCGAGGCTAGCATCATTGCATCCGTCAATTGTAAGGTCTTCTCGAGGCGCCTAATATCCAAGGACCGATGGCGGCGGCCTTGACTGAATTGGTAGCTGCCGCCGCAGAGCGTGTCGCTCGAAGACTTTCAGGTACGAGCTGACGACGACGACAGCAGACCCTCCTGCTTTGGTATCCGACCGCAACGCCTGTTGAGACGAATGTCCGTCCGGCAGTGAAGATTGAGTCAGGCGTGAAGTCGGCACTCGACCCGAACACGCCGCAGATCATTCGACCTTATGTCGATGAAGATGCGCCAGGTCTCGATCTGAGGGTGCCCAACGTCACCACGGTCGATCCAGAGCGGACCTTTTGGGATAAGGCCGTGATTTTTCACGGCCTGCGTCGCTGGTTTGAGCGTCGCGGCGAACTGCGTGGTGACGGCCAACGGATCTCGCGCCACTACTATGACATTCATCGGCTCATGAAATTCGAAACCGGCCGCCGGGCGATCGCGAAGATGGAGCTTGGCGCCGACTGCGTGGCTCATGCTCGCATGTTTTTCAATCGCAAGGACTACGACCTTGCGACTGCGGAGCCGCCGACATTTGCTCTGCTGCCATATGACGGAATGATTGACGCTTTGGGGCGAGACTATGTTGCCATGAGCGCCATGATCTTCGGACCCGTCCCGAATTTCGACTTGGTGATCGAGAGCGTCCAACGGTTGGAAACCCTGTTGAACGCGCCAGAAGGCTGACATCTTGCCTCCCGCGTGTTCGCCACTTGTGCTTCGAAACTCGCATAAAGGCAGACTGGTGTGATGTCCGGAAATGTCTTGGCACTCACGGAGTTTACCAGTCCGGAATTATGGGTCGCTGGTGTGTGGCTATGCGATTGTAAACAGGAGAGTTTTATGGCTGAGGGTAGGTTTCCGATCCTGAGACCGAGTTTACCAATGGCCTCAATGACAGGTTATTCCGGATTGGCATTAAGTGACTGGATTTCCGCCGGATATGGGCGCCCTGTTGGTCAACCAATTATAGTCGGCAACAGATTGGTCAACCTGAAACGACAGGATTGGTAAAAACTGAGGCAGCCCGTCGACCAAGGTCCCGCTCTGCGCTTCCCCTACAATCGCGTTGTGCCAGACGGCGTCAGCATCTCAGCGTGGGCATTGTGCGCAGGCTTCAAAGTCCTGACTTAATTCCGGACAGCGACAGATAATTCTGAACGCCACAGCACTGCGCTTGGAGGAAGCTCTCCACGATGCTGGGCGAGGGTGCCAGCCTACTTCCTTGTCCGCCGCCATGAGCCGATTGTGGTGGCGAAGAAAGTCCATCCAGGTATGGCGTGCGGAATGTCTCTGTCCAAAGTGAGGGCGTTGAACGTTTCCGTGGAGCAGTTGCGCGCGTCAGCGCGGTAAATCGTGCCGGTATGCGCCGCAATGCCGCAATGCAGCCCAGAAAGGCCTTGAGTCAAAGATTGGGCGCAGCGGCTAAAGTTGAGCCAATGAATTTTTTAGACGATTGTCGGCCTCGGCCGGGTCCGGAAATTCCGGTCCGAATCTACGAGCGGCAGCTATGGGTCGCACTCTGGCGTCTGCAAGGTGCTTATCCAACGACTGTTGTGTGGCGAACCGGCCATATCGCGTCGTGTGTGCGTCGCCGTGGCGCTTAGGGTGTCATTTTGCCCCCTACCGGAATCGACCCGGGAAGCTCGGCAAATGAAAGGCGCGCCGGCGGACGCCACTGGTTTCCTTTCTCAGTTGAACTTGATGCTCGCCTGCACGAACATGCCGTAGCGCTCTGCCTGCCAGTCCACGACCTGCGGGGAACCGCCGGCCGGAGTCTCTTCGAAATGCGCGGCACCTTCAGATGCCACCCTCCAGTAGCGGGCGCCGACGCCGATGTTGAACAAATCTGTGACCTTGTAGTTCAACACCGCCTCGAGTTGGACCCCATGCCCGTCGCCGTCTTCAGGAGTGGGGTTGATCGCTGGGCGCCAATGGTGCCGATCTTTGCCGTTTAATCGCGTGAACAGGAGCGCCACGTCGCCAGAAAGGCTGAGCCGTTCGGTGAGTTGCGTCTGCCCGGCCAGTCCGAGTCGCAGCGAATGCCAATCGTTGTCCTGGCTGATCACGCCGACATTGGTCGGCAAAGCCGGCGCGCATACCTGCGAGATAGCCGCCTGCTGCGCGCAACCGACAGCGTTGTAGCGCTCGTTCCAGAAGTTATAGCCGACCAAAGCACCGATGCGGTAGCGCGGCGTGTTCCAGAAATAGTATCCCAGATCAGTGGTGAAATAGGTGATGTCGCCGGCGCGCTGATCACTCGACGTATTCGAATAAGGTTCGACTGTTGGCGGGAAATCCTCGTCGACGAGAGAGCCCTCGCTGACTCCGCCCGCACCGAGGAGGCCCTTGACGAAAATGCCGGTCGGATTGTGGGTTGCGTTGAAGAAGACTTCGCTCGAATGCATATCGAGATGGTCGTAAGTGAGCCGAGAGATCAGCAGCGTGCCACTGTCGTCGTAAAGGTCCTTCGATGCTTCGCCGGTACTGTACCAGTTGCGTAGCCCAGCCTCGAACGAAAAGACTGGGGCCGCTGCCCCGGCTACAATTGCCGGATCGGTTATCACCGGAACATCGGCAGCGGTAGCGATCTCCGTCAGCCCACAAAGCGCCAAATATGTCAGAAACAGTCGCTGCATCAGATAATTCTCCTTCGTGTCCCCGGGTGTCGGTCTCGGGCTCTGTCGCAAATGTTCGGTAAGAAGGTCACGGCTTTGAGCGCTCTTCGGTTTCTGAGAAGCTCATGATGTAAAGGCCGGCAGTTGGACTGATCGGGAATCCGGCTGTGCACGTACGCCTATCAGCATGCCCTCCACACAGTTCTGTCTCACCTCCACTGTCTCTACCGGCGGAGACGACCTTTGATGGCACTTCCGCAAGAAACTCGTCGTCACGAACGTACCCATGCGGGACAATCATTGATCCGCCATTGCGTCCGCCCGGTGACAGCAGAATCGTAGCAAAACGCATGCCGAGCTGGCGCACTGTCTGGCTGCACCGTTTTCTCCATACCGGCGGCCTCGCCCATACGCTTTTTGGTCGGTCTTCCGACATTCTTGCCGAGCTTCCGACGCAAAAAAGGTTTGCGGATTGAAGCGTTCGTGACCAGGCCCATGCTGCAACGCCTCCAGCTCAGCGGCGAGATGTGCTTGAGCAGATGATCCGGAATCTCGATACGCACGTTGCGTAAGTGGGTGGCGGCCGTTCGATATACACCGTATTCCAGTGTACGATCGCGCTGACGACGAGGTTGAGGCCGGAGGCGCGGAACGCCTGGCTTTCGAGCGATCGGTCCCGGATCTCACCGCGCTCGCGGAAGAAGACGGCGCGCTTCAGCTTATGCGCCGCCTCACCCTTGTTGAGGGGGCCGGCCTGGCAACGTCGGCGTAGCGCTGGACTTGAGTACCATTCGATTATGAACAGCGATCGCTCGATTCGGCCGAGTTCGCGCGGGGCCCTTGCGAGTTGGCTTTCCTTCGGTGATGCTGACAGCTTCTTCAGGATCGTTGACACGACTGATCGCGTCGTGATCGACGCCGCCAGATGAAGAAGATCGTCCCAGTGGTCGAGAATAAGCGTGGTGTTGATCGGCGCTCCGATGTGGTCCGACAGCGCCGGGTAGGCATCATTTTTCTCGAAGGTGTGGAACTTCCGATCTTTGAGATTGCGCAGCCGAGGCGCAAAGCGCTTGCCGATCAGAGCGAACAACCCGAACACGTGATCGCTCCCGCCGCCTAACGATAGCACGCACTCTCAAGATTATGGACAGGCGACGGCCGTTCGGCAGCGGGCTTCGTCGCTAGCGAGGACGAGGGTGTCGGGTCTCCAACCAAATGTCGGAGGTCGGACATCGAAGGCAGCTTACCATTTGGGTCGTCGAAAGCTTTGTTGCCTTGGCACGATTGGTGCAACGGATGATCCGCAAACGTTGCACAAACCAATCCGATGTGAGGGGGGCGTCATTGCGTTGACCGTCCAATCAGTCTTCACGCAGTGGCTGCCGCGCTCGCTTGCGGACGCCGGCCAGCCCAATAGCTCATCAATCCAGTCTGCGCAGAACAATACATAGAATGGGAGCGAGATCAGCATGAACTCGAATTTGAAATGTTTGGCCCAAGCAACTGCCATGAACTTGCTCTGGACGGTCACCGCTACGTCGGCGCACGAAGGTATGTGGATGCCGGGCCAGACTGCGGAAGTGGGCGCGGCCATGCAGGCGGATGGGCTCCAGATCGATCCCGCGCAGTTGAGCCGACTGTATGCTGCCCCGCTTAACGCGATCGTATCACTGGGCGGATGCTCCGCCTCCTTCGTCAGCCCGCAAGGACTGGTCGCGACTAATCATCACTGCGTGTTCCCATCCATGCAGTATAACAGCAGGGAGAGCCAAGACTATCTAACCAACGGCTTTCTAGCGAAGAGCCTGAGTGAAGAATTACCCGCCGCGCCCGCCAGCCGCATCTATGTGATCGAGGATGTGCGGGATGTGACCGCCGAGATGCTTAGGGGCGTCTCGGACATGCTGAGCGGCTTTGCCCGCCATGAGCAGCTCGACACGAACCGCAAGGCGCTAATCGCTGCATGTGAAGAACAGCCCGATCGCCGCTGCGACGTGAGGCCCTATTATGGCGGCGCCTTCTACTACCTCCAGCAGAAGCTTGAAATTGAGGACGTGCGCCTCGTCTACGCGCCCGCGCTCGGCATCGGCAACTTCGGCGGTCAAACGGACAATTGGATGTGGCCGCGCCACACGGGCGACTTCGGTTTTTATCGCGCGTATGTCGCTCCTGATGGTTCCTCCCGGCCCTATGCGCGCGACAACGTGCCCTACCGGCCGAAGAGCTGGCTGCGCATGGCCTCTAAAGGCGTCCAAGAAGGCGATTTCGTGATGGTCGCCGGCTTTCCCGGCGCAACCCACCGGCTCCTCACCGCCGATGAAGTCCGGTTCAACTTCGCCGACTACGAACCACTGTCCCAGCGTTTGCTCTCGGATTATGCCGCTCAGATCAACCAAGCCACGGCAGGCAATCGCGAAGCGCAGATCCGCTACGCCTCCATCCTGCAAGGCGTGGAAAACTACAAAAAGAAGCTGGCGGGCGATCTAGCCGGCGCCGACGCGATCGGCCTCGACGCGCGGAAGGCCATCGAGGAGAAAGCTTTTCGCGCCTGGGTCGCCGAGTATCCCGTGCGGCAGACGCGCTTTGACGCAGCAATCCGCGAACTGGACGGGATGGTGGGCGAGAATAGCCGGGCTTCGCTGGCGAGGCTGCGCCAGGCGTTGCTCAATCGCGCGCAACTACTGTCATCGGCACGCATTCTCTATCGCTGGACAAAGGAGCACGAGAAGGCCGATGAAGACCGTGAAAGCGGCTTTCAGGATCGTGACCGTAAAGAAATCTCGGATCAGCTGACGCAGATCGAGCGCGCCTATTTGCCAGACATCGATCGAAAGCTGTTCGAGGCCGCACTCGACGAATATCGCCGGCTGGATGCAAAGGACCGCGATACTGCTTTCGAAAGCGCTTTGGGCCAAATTGGCCTTGACCGACTTTATGCAGACACCAAGCTCGCAGACACGGCAACGCGGCTCGGCTGGCTTGACAAGCCCGCTGCTGCCTTCGAGGCGTCGGAGGATCCTTTCATCAAGCTGGCGGTCGCTCTCTATCCCGGCGACATAGCTGCGGAGCACGCTGCGAAGGACCGCGCTGGACGCACCCAGGCGGCTCGCGCCATCTATATGCACGGCCAGCGTGCCTACCAGCAGGCAATCGGCCGGCTGATGTATCCCGACGCGAATGGCTCGCTGCGCATCACCTGGGGCAAGGTGGCGGGGCGAACACGCGACGGGCAGATCTGGATGCCCTTCACCACGGCCGAGGGACTTCTGGCCAAAGAAACGGGCAAGGGTGAGTTCGATGCTCCAGATGCGGCTATCGCAGCGATCCGAGCCAAGGATTATGGCCCCTATGTCGCGCCGGCGCTGGGCACGTTACCGGTCAACTTCCTGTCCACCGCCGACATCACCAACGGCAACAGCGGCTCGGCGACGCTGAACGGACGCGGCGAGTTCGTGGGTCTCGCCTTCGACGGCACGCTCGAGGGCGTAATCGCTGACTGGGGGCGCGACGCGGACCTCAGCCGCAGCATCCATGTCGACAGTCGCTTCATGCTCTGGACCATGGACAAGATTGACGGCGCTGGCCGGTTGCTAAAGGAGATGGGAGTGCTGCCGTCGCGCTCCTGAGCGGGGTAGTCTGGCGGTAGGCGCACGCGTCGGCCTCAGCCAGCCAGAACGGCACTTCGGCGACATTGACGTGAGCTTACCACAGCGATCGTTGACGTGCTCGCCTCGCGGCAAGGTCCGGTTGCCGTTGCGCTTAAGTGACCAACTCGTCCGCATCCGTCCCATTCTCGGGTGGTACGGGCCTGCGGCGACCGGTCGATCTGGACGGAATGGCGTCGGCAGACGGAACTGCTCAAGTCGATCGTCGACGGCCTGCATTGTAACCATCCAGATGGATATCTGCGGCCGCACGGCATCGACTACGAGTACTTCGCCGTAAACGCTCAGAGGAGGAAGGGCAAACCCCCTCCACCCCGCCGCTCAGCCCGTAACAGACCGCTTTCCGGTTTGCCCCCGGGCTCTTACACTAACCCGGAAACACCGCCGGTCGGATGACGGATATCTCTCCGGTTTTCCCTCTTTTCAACCCAGGTGCCTGCCGCTCGTGGAAATGAGTTTTGGAGGTAGCGCTCAGCGAGGAGCCGCGCTCCGGCGCGGAGCGCAAGCTCGCGGCAAGGAAGAAGCCGATACGCGCTGGCAGACTTTGATTATAGGCCCACAAGATCACACACCAATCACACTTAACCTCGCTTGAACGGGCCAGGCCGCCGAGGTTCGTTGAGACGCTCTGTACGACACCGCCGGTGGTCAAACCGCTGCAACAGATCCTTCACATCAATTTACAAGATCTTCACGATCCCCAGCCGTTGACAATGGTACGGTCACCGCAAGCCTGAGGTCCGGCACGGCTAACAGAAGTAATGCCGAATACCCTCGGACCGCCGCACAGCACGCAACATCGGGTTAACAGCAATGGTAAAGAAGAGCGCTCATCTTGGTTGAAGGTCATTGGGGTATTGGTCTGCTATACGTCCAAGCGGCTCAGTGTCTTGGTCTTCAACGTCATTCGCTGCCCGCAGCGCCTGCCGGTCACCTTCCGCCCTTTCCATCGCTTAGAGAGTGAAGTGCCACCATGTCCGAACAACCCTTGCCGACGCTGCCGATGTGGCGCGTCCATCACATCGAGCCCTCGCCCGAGATGTTGGCGTTATGCGCCAATGGCCCGATCCACCGCGTGCGCTTCCCGTCCGGACACGAAGGCTGGTGGGTGACAGGCTACGACGAGGCCAAGACGGTGCTGTGCGACGCGGCATTCCGGCCCGCGGGAATGCCGCCGGCGGCATTCACCCCGGATTCGGTGATTCTCGGTTCGCCGGGGTGGCTGGTCTCGCACGAGGGGGGCGAGCATGCCCGGTTACGCACGATCGTGGCGCCGGCCCTCAGCAACCGCAGGGTGAAGCTGCTCGCGCAGCAGGTCGAGGCGATCGCCGCGCAGTTGTTCGAGACGCTAGCGGCCCAGCCCCAGCCCGCCGACCTGCGGCGCGACCTCTCCTTTCCGCTTCCGGCCATGGTCATCAGCGCGCTGATGGGCGTGCTCTACGAGGATCACGCCTTTTTCGCCGGGCTGTCCGACGAGGTGATGACGCACCAGCATGAAAGCGGCCCGCGCAGCGCGTCGCGCCTGGCCTGGGAAGAATTGCGCGCCTACATTCGCGGCAAGATGCGGGACAAGCGCCAGGATCCGGGCGACAACCTGCTGACGGATCTGATCGCGGCGGTCGACCAGGGCAAGGCAACCGAGGAAGAGGCGATCGGCCTGGCGGCGGGCATACTGGTGGCGGGGCACGAGAGCACTGTCGCGCAGATCGAATTCGGCCTGCTGGCCATTTTCCGCCATCCGCAACAGCGCGAACGCCTGGTTGGCGATCCGTCCCTGGTGGACAAGGCGGTGGAGGAAATCCTGCGCATGTACCCGCCGGGCGCGGGCTGGGACGGCATCATGCGCTATCCGAGGACCGACGTGACCATCGCGGGCGTGCGTATTCCCGCGGAGAGCAAGGTGCTGGTCGGCCTGCCGGCGACGTCGTTCGATCCGCGCCATTTCGACGACCCAGAAATCTTCGACGTCGGACGCGACGAAAACCCGCACCTGGCGTTCTCCTACGGGCCGCACAACTGCATCGGCGCGGCGCTGGCCAGGCTGGAACTCAAGGTGGTGTTCGGTTCCATCTTCCAGCGCTTTCCCGCGCTACGCCTGGCCGTGGCGCCCGAAGAACTGAAGTTGCGCAAGGAGATCATCACTGGCGGGTTCGACGAGTTCCCGGTGCTCTGGTGATGCGCGGACGCCGCCGGGGATCACGATCTTCTCCGCAATTTGCCGGCGCGCCTGGCGCGCGCCGGTCTGATCAGCCAGCCAACAGGTAACCAGGATGGACGTGCAAGAAACCACAGCAGCATGCCGGGACGCCTTCGCCGAACTGGCGTCGCCAGCGTGCATCCACGACCCGTATCCGTTCATGCGGTGGTTGCGCGAGCACGATCCGGTGCATCGCGCGGCGTCGGGCCTCTTTCTGTTGAGCCGCCACGTCGATATTTACTGGGCGCTCAAGGCCACCGGCGATGCGTTTCGGGGACCGGCGCCGGGCGAACTGGCGCGCTATTTCCCGCGTGCGGCGACCAGCTTGTCGCTCAATCTGCTGGGGTCCACGCTAGCGATGAAGGACCCCCCGACGCATACGCGGCTGCGCCGGCTGATCTCGCGCGATTTCACCATCCGCCAGATCGACAACCTGCGGCCGAGCATCGGGCGCATCGTCGCAGCGCGCCTGGACGGCATGGCGCCCGCGCTGGAGCGCGGGGAGGCGGTGGATTTGCATCGGGAATTCGCGCTGGCCTTGCCCATGCTGGTTTTCGCCGAACTGTTCGGCATGCCCCAGGACGACGTGTTCGGGCTCGCCGCCGGCATCGGCGCCATTCTGGAAGGCCTGAGCCCGCACGCCAGCGATCCCCAGCTCGCCGCGGCGGACGAGGCCAGCGCCAAGGTGCAGGCCTACTTCGGCGACCTCATACAGCGCAGGCGCACCGATCCCCGCCACGACATCGTGTCGATGCTGGTCGGCGCACACGACGACGATGCCGACACGCTGTCGGATGCGGAGTTGATCAGCATGCTGTGGGGCATGCTGCTGGGCGGCTTCGCGACCACTGCTGCGAGCATCGACCATGCGGTCCTGGCGATGCTGGCGTATCCCGAACAGCGGCACTGGCTGCAGGGGGACGCCGTGGGCGTTAAGGCATTCGTGGAAGAAGTCCTGCGCTGCGACGCGCCCGCCATGTTCAGCTCCATTCCGCGTATCGCCCAGCGCGACATCGAACTGGGCGGCGTGGTGATTCCGAAGAACGCGGACGTGCGCGTGCTGATCGCGGCCGGCAATCGCGACCCGGACGCCTTCGCCGATCCCGACCGCTTCGATCCCGCGCGGTTCTACGGCACCAGTCCTGGCATGTCGAGCGACGGGAAGATCATGCTGAGCTTCGGCCACGGCATCCACTTCTGCCTCGGTGCGCAACTGGCCCGGGTGCAGTTGGCCGAGAGCTTGCCGCGGATCCATGCGCGCTTCCCCACGCTGGCATTGGCCGAGCAGCCGACCCGGGAGCCCTCCGCGTTCCTTAGGACGTTCCGCGCGCTGCCGGTGCGGCTGCATGCGCAGAGGGGCTGAGATGCGCGTCGTGGTCGACCAGGATCTGTGCGGAACCACCGGCCAGTGCGTGCTGACGCTGCCGGGCACCTTTCGCCAGCGCGAACCAGACGGCGTGGCCGAAGTGTGCATGGCGACGGTCCCGCCGTCGCTGCACGCGTCCGTGCGGCTCGCGGCCAGCCAGTGCCCGGTCGCCGCCATTCGGGTGATCGAAACCGACGCTGGCCATGGCGAGCGCGCCAGCGCCGACCCTGCGCCTTCTCCGGCGGAAACCGAGCGGCATGCCGCGAAAGACCAACGCAATCCAGAAGGACACGATGAGACGGTTTGAAAGCAAGGTGGCCGTGGTGACCGGCGCCGGCGCCGGCATTGGCAAGGCATGCGCCCTCGCCATCGCGCGCGAGGGCGGCAGAGTGGTGGTGGCCGACATTGATGGCTCGGCGGCCCTCGCCTGCACCGCGCGGATCGCGGCCGAAGCGGGCCACGCGCTGGCCCTGGCCATGGACATCGCCGATGCCCAGGCGGTGGCAGCGCTGTTCGAGACGGCGGAGCGGCACTTCGGTGGGGTCGACCTGCTGGTGAACAACGCGAGCGCCATGCATCTGACCCCGCGCGACCGCGCGATCCTCGACCTGGACCTGGCGGTATGGGATCAGACCATGGCGATCAATCTGCGCGGCACGCTGCTCTGCTGCCGACAGGCCATCCCACGGATGATCGCCCGCGGCGGTGGCGCGATCGTCAACATGTCGTCGTGCCAGGGGCTCAGCGGTGACACCGCGCAGACGTCCTACGCCGCGTCGAAGGCGGCGATGAACATGCTGTCGGCCTCGCTCGCCACCCAGTACGGTCATGCGCAGATCCGCTGCAACGCGGTTGCGCCGGGTCTCATCATGACCGAGCGTCTCCTCGCCAAGCTGGACGAGCGCATGCAACGGCATCTGCGCCGGCACCAGCTCCTGCCGCGCGTCGGCCGCCCCGAGGACGTGGCCGGGCTGGTGGCGTTCCTGCTCTCCGACGATGCTGCGTTCATCACCGGCCAGGTCGTGTGCATCGACGGCGGCATGCTGGCGCATGTGCCGACGTACGCCGACGGTGGCAACAGCCGCGCCGTGCGGCCTGCCGGCGACACCGCCGAAGCGGCCGCGGCGCCGCGCTGCTGATGGACATGCTGCTCAACCCGCTGAACCGTCGGCATCGGCTGCGGCACAACATCCCGGTCGTGCCCGGCGCTTTCCCCCTGGTCGGGCATCTTCCCGTCATCGTCTGCGACCTGCCGCGCCTGCTGCGGCGCGCGGAACGGATGCTGGGCAGCCACTTCTGGCTGGATTTCGGCCCTGCCGGACACCTGATGACCTGCACGGATCCAGATGCGTTCGCACTACTCCGGCACAAGGACGTGTCCTCGGCGCTGATCGAAGAGATCGCGCCCGAATTGCTTGGCGGAACGTTGGTCGCCCAGGACGGCGGCGCGCACCGGCAGGCGCGCGATGCGATCAAGGCGGCGTTCCTGCCCAAGGGGCTGACCCAGGCCGGCATCGGCGAGCTGTTCGCGCCCGTCATCCTAGAGCGGGTGCAGGCGTGGCGCGACCGCGGCGTCGTCACCATCCTGCCCGAAACCGGCGACCTGATGCTCAAGCTCATCTTCAGCCTCATGGGGATCCCCGCGCAAGACCTGCCGGGATGGCGTCGCAAGTACCGGCAACTGCTGCAGTTGATCGTCGCGCCCCCGATCGACCTGCCCGGACTGCCCTTGCGGCGCGGCCGCGCCGCCCGCGACTGGATCGACGCGCAGTTGCGCCAGTTCATCCGCGACGCGCGCTCGCATGCCGCGCGCACCGGGTTGATCAACGACATGGTGAGCACCTTCGATCGCAGCGACGATGCGCTCTCCGATGAGGTCCTGGTCGCCAATATCCGCTTGCTGCTGCTTGGCGGTCACGACACCACCGCCTCGACGATGGCCTGGATGGTGATCGAGCTGGCGCGGCAGCCTGTGCTGTGGGACGCCCTGGTCGAGGAGGCGCAACGCGTGGGCGCGGTGCCGACCCGGCATGCGGACCTGGCCCAGTGTCCGGTCGCCGAGGCGCTGTTCCGGGAGACGCTGCGCGTGCATCCGGCGACCACGCTCCTGCCGCGCCGCGCGCTGCACGAATTGCAACTCGGACAACGGCGCATTCCCGCGGGCACCCATCTGTGCATCCCGCTGCTGCATTTCTCGACCTCGGCGCTGCTGCACGAGGCGCCTGATCAGTTCCGTCTGGCGAGGTGGCTGCAACGCACGGAGCCTATCCGGCCGGTGGACATGCTGCAATTCGGTACCGGCCCACACGTCTGCATCGGCTACCACCTGGTATGGCTGGAAATGGTGCAATTCTGCATCGCCTTGGCGCTGACCATGCACAAGGCCGGGGTGCGGCCGCGGTTGCTGAGCGGCGTCGAAAAAGGCCGGCGCTATTACCCGACCGCACATCCGTCCATGAAAATCCGCATCGGATTCTCATGAGCCGGCATCGCATGCCCCGTGTGGCGAGGCAGCGGCTCCGGCGACGCGCGGCATTGCTTCACTCGGTGCGTGCGCTCGGTGCGACGCCGGCAACACCGCGGCGGCTCGCCGCCCGGCGTGGCCGTCTCCTATCAGGTACAAGGACATGAACATCATGCAGACCGGTTCCACGCTACACGACGACCGAACCGGCGTTTCCGCGCTCGGCGGATCGGGCGCGCAGGCGCGCGGCGCATCCGGCAGGCTGCTGCCGGAGATCTGGATGCAGGACGGCGCAAAGCGGGTCGAACAGGCGCTGGCGCGTCTTCTCTGCGCCGAAGGCGACAGTGACACCGAGCTGATGGCGGGGATGCGCTACGCCACCTTGCATGGCGGGAAGCGCACGCGCGCCTTGCTCTGTCTGGCTGCCGGCGCACTGGCCGACACGCCGGCGCACATGCTCGACGACGTCGGCGCCGCCATCGAGATGATGCATGCCTGTACCCTGGTCCACGACGACCTGCCCGCGATGGACGACGACGTGCTTCGCCGCGGCATTCCGACCGTGCACGTCAAGTTCGGCGAAGCCACTGCGATCCTGGTCGGCGATGCGCTGCAGGCGCACGCCTTCCTGACCCTGGCGAGCCTGGATCCGCCGGGCGACAACCGTGTCGCGCTCGTGCGCGAACTGGCGCAGGCGGTGTCCGCCGAGGGTGCCGCAGGCGGGCAGGCCATGGATCTGTCGCTGGTCGGAAAGCACGTTGAGCTGGACAGGATCGTAGCGATGCACCGGATGAAGAGCGGAGCGCTAGTGCGCGCGTCCGTTCGCATGGGCGCGCTATGCGCCATCGCGGAGGATGCCGCGCACGCTGCGCTGTACTGTGCGCTCGATCGATACAGCGCCTGTTTCGGCTTGGCGCTGCAGGTGGTCGACGACATTCTCGACGCGACCGCGGATACCGCGACGCTGGGCAAGACCGCCGGCAAGGACGCGGCGGCGCAGAAGCCGACCTGCGCGTCGATCATGGGGCTGCGGGCAGCGCGCCAGTTCGCGCTGGATCTGTTGCGCGACGCGGGGGAGGCCATTGCCCCGCTCGGGCCGCGTGCGGAACGGTTGGCGCAGATGCTGCAGCGGGCCAACGCGTATCTGTTCAAACACGCGCCATGCGCATGAGCGCGCCCGTGCGCATGGAGTCGCCCCTGTGCCGCTGCGATCGCCGGCGGCAGCGGTGCATGCTGCACTGCGTCCAAGTCCGCGGCGCCGATCGCAGCGGTTGCCCAGCACGCCCGCGGCGCATGCGGCGCGCTGCGCGCGAGCTTCTGCGGCGGACCGGCGCCAGCATCGGGGCGCGTCGCCGCGCCGGAGAAGGGAGGCCGTCCGGCGCTGCCCATGCGCCGGGCCGCGACGGGGCCGCGGCGACGTGCGGCGTCTGCCCGATCCTGGTTCTCGTCAATCCTCTGCAGAAGGAACATCCCGCGTGGATGCGCTGTCCGAACAGATCCTTTCCGAATTGCGCCACCTGCTGAGCGAGATGAGTGACGGCGGCAGCGTCGGTCCGTCCGTCTACGACACGGCGCGAGCTCTGCAGTTCCACGGCAACGTCACCGGTCGGCAGGACGCATACGCGTGGCTTATCGCGCAGCAACAGCCCGATGGCGGATGGGGAAGCGCGGACTTCCCGCTGTTCCGCCATGCGCCCACGTGGGCGGCGTTGCTGGCATTGCAGCGTGCCGATCCTCTTCCCGGCGCTGCCGACTCAGTCCACGCTGCAACCCGGTTCCTCGAGCGCCAGCCCGATCCCTACGCGTATGCGGTGCCGGAAGACGCGCCGATCGGCGCGGAGCTGATCCTGCCGCAGTTGTGCGGCGAGGCTTCATCCCTGCTCGGCGGCGTGGCGTTTCCGCGCCACCCGGCGCTGTTGCCGTTGCGGCAAGCGTGCCTGGTCAAGCTCGGGGCGATGGCGACGTTGCCGAGCGGCCATCCGTTGCTGCACTCCTGGGAAGCCTGGGGGACGTCGCCGACCACTGCATGCCCGGATGACGACGGCAGCATCGGCATCAGTCCGGCGGCCACCGCCGCGTGGCGTGCGCACGCCATGACACTGGGGAGCACGCCGCAGGTCGGGCGCGCCGACGCGTATCTGCAGGCGGCATCGCGGGCGACTCGCAGCGGCATCGAAGGTGTCGTTCCCAATGTCTGGCCGATCAATGTGTTCGAGCCATGCTGGTCGCTGTACACCCTGCATCTGGCCGGGCTGTTCGCGCATCCCGCGCTCGCCGAAGCGGTGCGCGTGATCGTCGCGCAGCTCGACGCCCGCCTGGGCGTGCGCGGTCTGGGCCCGGCCTTGGACTTCGCGGCCGATGGGGACGACACCGCCGTTGCGTTGTGCGTCCTGCGCCTTGCAGGCCGCGACCCGGCGGTCGATGCGTTGCGCCATTTCGAAATCGGCGAGCTCTTCGTCACCTTCCCCGGCGAGCGTAATGCCTCGGTGTCGACCAACATCCATGCCCTGCATGCGTTGCGACTGTTGGGAAAGCCCGCCGCCGGCGCCAGCGCCTACGTCGACGCCAATCGCAACCCGCACGGTCTATGGGACAACGAAAAATGGCACGTTTCTTGGCTGTATCCCACCGCGCATGCGGTCGCTGCGCTGGCGCAAGGCAAGCCCCAGTGGCGCGACGAGCGCGCGCTGGCGGCGCTGCTGCAGGCGCAGCGCGACGACGGCGGCTGGGGCGCCGGTCGCGCGTCCACATTCGAGGAAACGGCTTATGCGCTGTTCGCGTTGCACGTGATGGACGGGAGCGAAGAGCCGGCAGGGCGCCGGCGCATCGCGCAGGCGGTGGCGCGTGCGCTGGAATGGATGCTCGTCCGCCATGCGGCGCATGCATTGCCGCGGACGCCGCTGTGGATCGGCAAGGAACTGTATTGCCCCACCCGGGTCGTGCGCGTGGCCGAACTCGCCGGGTTGTGGCTGGCGCTTGGTTGGGGGCGGCGCGTCGTAGCCGAGGGAGCAGGAGCGGCGCCATGATCCAGACCGAACAGGCGCTGCAGCAGGTGCTGGAATGGGGGCGTTCCCTGACCGGGTTCGACGACGAGCATGCCGTTGAGGCGGTCAGGGGCGGCCAGTACATCCTGCAGCGCATCCACCCGAGCCTGCGCGACACCAGCGCCCGCACCGGCCGCGATCCGCAGGACGAAACGCTGATCGTGGCGTTCTATCGCGAACTGGCGCTGCTGTTCTGGCTCGACGATTGCAACGACCTTGGCCTGATCGCGCCGGAGCAGCTCGCCGCGGTGGAGCAGGCGCTGGCGCAGGGCGTGCCGTGCGCGCTCCCCGGATTCGAGGGCTGCGCTGTGCTGCGCGCTTCGCTGGCCGCGCTCGCCTACGATCGTCGCGACTATGCTCGGCTTCTCGATGATACCCGGTGCTACTGCGCGGCGCTGCGCGCCGGACACGCGCAGGCGGCAGGGGCGGAACGCTGGTCCTACGCCGAGTACCTGCACAACGGCATCGATTCGATCGCCTACGCGAACGTGTTCTGTTGCCTGTCGTTGCTGTGGGGGCTGGACATGGCGACCTTGCGCGCGCGTCCGGCGTTTCGCCAGGTCCTGCGGCTCATCTCCGCGATAGGGCGCCTGCAGAACGATCTGCATGGACGCGACAAGGACAGGTCGGCCGGCGAGGCCGACAACGCGGCGATCCTGCTGCTGCAGCGCTATCCGGCTCTGCCTGTGGTGGAGTTCCTCAACGACGAGCTGGCCGGCCATACGCGCATGCTGCACCGGGTGATGGCGGAAGAACGCTTTCCCGCGCCGTGGGGACCGTTGATCGAGGCCATGGCGGCCATCCGCGCGCAGTACTACCAGACCTCGACCAGCCGCTACCGCAGCGACGCTGCGGGGGAAAGCCAGCGTGCGCCGGCCTGAACGCGCGGGAGGCGGCGGCGAGCCCGCGCTGCCGGCGGTCCGATCCGACGCAACGCCGTCGCCCGATGGGACGGATGAAGCGAGCATGAGCGACACCGCCCTGAGCCGGCGCAAGGACGACCATCTGGACATCGTGCTGGATCGGCGGACGGCGCCGGCCACGGGCGCCGCCGGCTGGGAGTACATCCGTTTCGAACACTGCGCATTGCCCGAGTTGGACCTGACGCAGATCGACCTGCGCGCCTCGCTGCTGGGCAAGACCATGCGCGCGCCGCTGCTGATCAGCTCCATGACCGGCGGCATGCCACGCGCCGAGGCCATCAACCGGCATCTGAGCGAGGCAGCGCAAGCCTTGGGGATCGCCATGTGCGTCGGTTCGCAGCGCGTGAGCCTGCAATCCCGCAACTCCCTGGGGCTGACGCACGCGCTGCGCCGCCTGGCCCCAGACATTCCCTTGCTGGCCAATATCGGCGCCGGGCAACTGCGCGAGGCCGACGGCCTGGACCTGGCGCGCCGGGCGGTGGATGCGCTGGAGGCCGACGGACTCATCGTCCATCTCAATCCACTGCAGGAAGCGGTACAGCCGGAGGGCGACCGCGACTGGCGCGGCGTCCTGGCGCAGATCGCTCGCGCCGCGCGCAGCGTGGGCGTGCCGATCGTGGCCAAGGAAGTGGGGGCAGGCCTGTCCGCCTCGGCGGCCTGTGCGCTCGTCGAGGCGGGCGTGGTGGTGATCGATGTCGCCGGCGCCGGCGGCACCAGTTGGGCCGCGGTGGAGGGCGACCGCGCCCGCGATGCCGCCGACCGTGCAGTGGCGATGGCGTTCGCCGATTGGGGGATTCCGACCCCGGCCAGCATGCAGGCGGTACGTCGGGCGCTGCCAACGGTGAAGCTGATCGCGTCGGGCGGGATCCGCGACGGCGTCGACGTGGCCAAGGCCATCCGCCTGGGCGCGGACATCGCCGGGCAGGCGGCCGGCGTGCTGCGCGCGGCGACGGTGTCCACCGAGGCGGTTGTCGCGCATTTCGAGATCGTCATCCGCCAGTTGGCCGTCGCCTGCTTCTGCACCGGCTCGGCTGATCTGGCGGCGTTGCGTCAGGCGCGCTTGTTGCCCTCGGCGCATCTGCCCGCCGGTTGATGCCGGCGTCGCCCGCACCTGGCGGCGAGCGCCTAGGCTAGCAGGCTGCTGAAATAACGCCACGATAGACTACTGATCCACCTTAGCGAGGCGGTTCGATGCAAGGGAGCGACGTGTTCATGGAGCAGCTGTCCACGATGAAGCGGTGGAGGGTCAGTCTTCTCTCGCTCTCCACGGTGACGTCAATGATGAAGTTGCCAGGCGATGAGAACGTGCAATTATGCTATGCTCCCAAAGCACAAGATGCGCAGAGCTCTGCAGGCAAGCGGTCTGTAGACTGACGTTCCAGTCTGCCCTTTTATGCGACTTTGACCCGTAGCAGCTAAGTTAAAATGTCCGGATCTGGCAAAGTAGGAATGTCGCTCCTGCTCGTGTTGCCAATCTCTCGCCTTCGACAGCACGGGAGATTTGCAGGTTTGGGACGCTTCCTCCTCACGGCAACCGCCGGCCCAAAAGGCAATGAACTTACGGCATCCTGGTCAATCGTTCGGTTTGTAGGAGAGTGCCTCGATGCCTTTGCCAAAACCCGGCGCGGTTCAAGTATTTGATTGCAAATCTCCTCGAGTGTGGACGTTGCAAACATTTAAGAAGCCTTTTCTAAAGAACGCTAAATTTACCGGTTCTCAATATCGATAAGCGGAATTCATCGAATCAATAGGGTTACCGCTCAAGAGCTGGCCGCCACTGCTGCGGATAACAGCACATGCGGCATTCAAGCCCGTTTGTACCGCGCCCTCGACCCACCCGCCGGTAAAGGAGCATCCACATCCTGCGAGATACAAGCCCGTGTCTTCTTCCGGTCTTTTTGCGGTAGCGAATTGAAAAAATAACCGTTCTGAATAGATGTCTTCACCAGGATAATTGAGCTTGAAGGCACCTACTGAATATGGATCCATCAGCCAATCGTGCTGCAGGACATGACGTTCATAGTCACCGTTAGCCGGGACTAGATGACGGGCGAAATCAGGGGAAATGGTGGCCAGATCATCGACCAGACGCTGGCACCGTTCCTTTTTGTCCAGAATGGAAAGCATTTTGTTAGCATCATCTTCCCATGTATAACTTAACAGCACCACGCCCTTACCATCCGGATCATCTGGCTGATAGTCTAGGCAGTAAACCGCTCTGGCAAGGCCATCTGACAAGATGGTTGTCGGCGAGCCCTTTTTTAACCAGAACTTGTTTTCCGTCAGCATAAACAGCTTGGAAGAGCCGGTAAGGTGAGTTTCTCTGACCGCTCGCAAAACTTCGTTAGTAAGAAAGGTTCCATCCGCCGTGAGACGATGGGCCAGCTCCATAGCTCGATTGCTGGTAGTGACGATGACGCGGTCAAAAGGCACGACCTGCCCTCCTGCGCATGTCACGAGAATCTGACCGCCCTGTTTGTAAATACGGCTTACATGACCGTAGCGGACACGCTGCCGCAAACTCACACCGTTAAGCTCCTGTTCAGCCAACCGTTTCACCAACAGGGAGATCCCTCCCATAATCAGGCGCTGATCGTCCTCGTACCCGTTAATTACTAGACGCAGCATCTCAGTAAACGCGGCTTGGTACACAGGTAAAAAGCCTCCAGATCCAATCCCCAGCGATCCGAAAAGCTCAAAATCTTCCGGCCTTTTCCAAGGTACGCGCCCTGGTGGCTGCGGTCCGGTAAAGATGGTGACGAGGGCCGAATAGAAGGAGATGTCGCGAAACGAATCTAGCCAGGCCTGCCATGCGTCACGAGCTTGGTCAAAGCGATGCGACCGAAGCAAAGTTGTGATCTTCGCCGGTGCGGGCAGTTGAATCCCTTCGTGCACGTAACCGTCGCTTATCAAAGCCTGCCATCCTTGATGAACGCGTCTGAACAGTGGCGGCGGAGACTCGCCGGCCTGCCATAAATGACGCGCACCTCGATAGTGCACCTCGGTGTCCACGATGCCCGGATCGGGGAAGGAAGCTGCGGTATCTATCCTCAATTTGTCCAGATAATGGAACAGGCAGGTTGCGCTGGAAGGAAAGCGCATAGCGCCCATCTCGGCAATGAGATGCGGTTCGCGCGGGTCGAAGATTTGTGACCAAGCCCGCCCACCCATACGATCCCGCGCCTCAAATAGCACGATGTCCGTTATTCCGGCGCGCAAAAGTTCAGTCGCCGCCACCAAGCCACTGATGCCGGCGCCCACAATTCCAACCCGCGGGCGCCGGCTGTTTTGAGCAAAGCTCCCAATACCACCTTCAGACTCGCTCAATCGCAAGAACGGTCCATAATCATACAGAAGATCGATACTCGGCAATGAATTTCTTGCGATGGTATTGTTCAGCATACCGCTCTCCGGTGATAGCTATATTTCTTGAGATCTAGTGTGGCCGCCCTCAGAATGCCTCCCCCGTTAAATTGGAACGCTGGCCACAGCATAACAATTGCTGCTCACCGGAGGCGCAATTAACGGTGTGTATTAGAAGAGAGCTTGCCAGCTTCTGTACTTAGTAATAACAATTACTGCAAACGCATCTCGCTAATCGGCGATTGACGCAATATTTATTTGGATAAGAATGGATTTCTCAGCCAAAAATACATCGCGTTCCTCTCATATGGGGAAGTCGCTCTCCTGCCACTGAGCATGTTCCAAATACTCGCGCGCGATATCTTCTATTAGTGCTTGCTAACGATCACTAGTATCTATTTCTTTCTATCACTCAATTCCCACTCATTGAATTAATATTACGTTTCATATGTAATATAATACGCTTCCTCACTGATCAGAACCCATTTGTCCATTCTCTTCGGCCGATGGACATGATGCGCCAAGGCTGGTTTTCGAGCTTGCGCCAAGCATCGCAGCAATGGGCGACGATATCGTCATAGGATTTGAAGATGCGGTTCGACAGCCAGTTTTCGCGCATGACGAGCCAGAGGTTTTCGACCGGGTTGAGCTCCGGTGATTTCGGCGGCAGTGGCAGGATGGTGATATTCGTGGGCACGACGCCTGGCGTCCTTTCCGGCAAGCAGCCTTTGGTTGCTTCCATCGACGGCTATATCACTTTGGGGGGCGAGGATGAGGCAGCTGACTACGTCGACGAAAACGGCCAGGCCTGGCAGGCCACGCCCGGTGCAGTCGCGTGGGTGGCGGAGGTTACCAGAAAGCTGAAACCACGACGACGGCGTAACTGACCGCCGGAACCGATGGGCGTGTTCTAATTTGGGTATACCCGGCCTGAACACCCGCCATGAACACGTCGCAACCGGAAAGCCTGTTTTGGGCTCAATCGTCGTTATGAACAGAGCATCGCGCCGGCACACCCAAAATGAACAGCTTGCATGACCCGCATTGGATATCGCCCGCACCTCCACCACCGACCAGAACCTCGCCGGGCAGATCGCCGCGCTCAAGGCCGCCGGCTGCGAGGTCATTCGCGAGGAGCAGAAGAGCGGCTCTACCCTGGAAGGCCGTCCGCAACTCAACACCATTCTCGACTTCATTCATGCTGGCGAGACGCTTGTCGTCACCCGGATTGACCGCCTGGCCAGATCGCTGCGCGACCTGCAGATGATCGTGGACAAGCTCAAGACGAAGGGCGCGCATCTCTCCGCGACAGAACAACCTGTCGATACGTCGACCGCCGCCGGTAAGGCCTTCTTTGACATGCTTTGGTGTCTTTGCCGAGTTCGAGACCAATCTGCGGCGCGAGCGCCAGGCGGAGGGAATCGCTGCCGCCAAGAAGCGCGGCACATACAAGGGCCGGCCGCCGAAAATCGACCGCGACGCGATCCAGCAAAGGCTTAAACAGGGTCAGGGCCCAACACAAATCGCCCGCGATCTCGGCGTCTCACGCGGTACTGTCTATCAGGTGAGGAAGGGCAAATGACGAAGGGCAGGCTCATAACCCGTCTGACGCCAGCGACATGCGAAGAGATCCAGACCCGCATGCTCGAAGTCTGCCAGAAGATCGCTGAGGACCATGGCCTGGTCATCGAGGGCGCCGGATGGCACGGCACGGATACCGGCTTCTTCTTCGAGCCCGTGTTCCGCGTCAGCATTCCCGCTTCCGACGGCACCGCATTCAATCTCGAAAAAGACAGGTTCGAGTTCTTGGCAGAGCAATTCGGATTGGCCCCTTCGGACTTCGGACGCGAGTTCCGCACCGGAAGCGAACGGTTCCGGATCACCGGCATCGATCCAAAGCGGCCACGCTACCCGATCTCCGCTGAGCGAATTCCCGACCGCAGAGGGTTCAAATTTGCCGCCGAAAACGTCGCCATGCTCCTCCAAGCCAAGGAGAACAAGCCGTGACGTTCTCGGATCGTTCCGCAAGTTGGCCAAAATCGCATATGTGGGGTCAGAACAAGAGCTGCTCAAAATCGTACGCTAAGGGCGAACGAGCATGAACTGAGCTTGCTTGGTCTCACGATTGCCGGGGCGCGACGTCTGATCCCAGTGGATACCGTCGCAGCAGAATAGCTGCTGTTTCCACATCCAGTCTGCTCGGCAACATTCAGCGGCAGTTGGTGTTGTGTGCGGAGTTGAGCAGTGGCCAGGCGCAAGATTCTCAAAGCTCCGGATCGACGGGAGCTTTTCGATATTCCGGCTGATGAGGACAGCCTGATCCGACACTATTCATTGTCCGCGGCTGATCGCCTCGAGATCGACCTGCGCAGGCGCGAGCACAATAAGCTCGGCTTCGCTGTTCAGCTTTGCGTGATGCGACATCCAGGTCGGGTGCTGGCGGCAGGCGAAATTCCGCCCGGCGCGATGCTGAAATATGTCGCCGACCAGATCGGCGCCGATCCCACTGTGTTCACAACCTATGCCCGCCGGGAAGAAACGCGTCGCGATCACATTGCGCGCCTGATGATCTGCCTCGGCGTCAGAAGCGCGACAGCTCAGGATCGTCGCGCCGCGCTGTTGACGGCAGTGGAGGCGGCCGCGATGTCCGACAGCGGCGCTTCGATTGTGAATGCCATCGTTGCCACGCTGCGAGAACGCGGAGCACTGTTGCCCGCGGCAGAGATCATCGAGCGAATGGGTCTTGCGGCTCGTGCCATAGCTCGCCGCCGCGCGGAGGAAGCGCTTATCGAAGGTCTGGCCCCTGAGAAGCTGCAGGCGCTCGACAAGCTGCTCGAGGTTGATGCGGCGATCAGTCAGACCCGCTTCCATTGGTTGCGGTCGGCGCCGGAAGCGCCCGCGGCTTCAAATCTGATAGGACTGACCGAGCGGATTGCATTCCTGCGCACGCTTGGAATCGATCCCGGTTTACGGGCGCGCGTGGCTCCCGGGCGGTGGGACCAGATGGTCCGTGAGGGCAATTCCACGCCGGCGTGGCTGGCCAACGACTTCAACGCGAGCCGTCGTCACGCCCTGATCGTCGCGCAGGTGATCAAGCTCGGCGAGAAGCTAACCGATGACGCCGTGACGATGTTCATCAAGCTGATCGGACGGCTGTTCTCCCAGGCGCACAGCCGCAAGAAACGGCGGCACATGGACCATCGGACAGATACCTCCAAGGCCCTGCGTCTTTTCCTCGATACGATATCGGCGCTGCAATCGGCCAACGATAGGGGTCAGGACGCACTTGAGGTGGTCGATCAGAAGGTCGGTTGGCACCGGCTGCTTCGGATGAAGCCGGAGCTTGCAGCAATGGTCGAGGAAAATGAGGCATCCCCGCTGGTCTTGGCGGCCGAGCAGCATAGTGGCGTCATCAAATATGCGTCGGCGTTCCTGGCGACCTTTGCGTTCCGTTCAGCGCGCCGCCACGACTCCTTGCTCACAGCCATTGCGATGCTCCGAAGGCTTCATTCGGAGGGACGGGGTGCACTGCCCGAGCGTGTTCCGGCCAGCCATCTCAGTCCAACCGATCGGAAACTGATCTTTGGGCAGCAGAAGCCTGATCGCCGGCTCTATGAGATCGCCACGCTCGCCGCATTGCGCGAGCGCCTTTGCTCGGCGTCTCGGCCAGGCAAGTCCAGCGGCTAATGAAGACGTTTCAATCTGAAGGCGCGCCGGCTCTTCGCCACAAGGCGCGTGGCCGTCCCTCCAAGAACCGCATTCTTGATGGCCCTGTGCCGCAAGGAGGTCCGCACGCTGACGCAGGCTCTGACGCTGCGTTACGATAAGGTGATGTTCATTCTCCACCCGACCGAATTGGCGAAGAAGCTTGCCTGCAAGAAGGTGGTCGTCTGCGACTATGCTGATGGCCGTCTCGAGATCATGCATGAGGGTGTCGCCCTGCCCTACAGAGCCTTCGATGAGCTGCGCTCGGTTCACCGTTCGGCGATCGTCGAGAACAAGCGGCTGGACGCCGCCCTGGAGATGGTTGCCGAGATGCAGGTCGGCCGCGAGTCGCGCGCTCCCGTTGTGGCCGTCCCCACCGCCATGCGACATTCTACTTTGCTGGCGCCGCGACATTCGAACTTGGTTGCAACATCGCGCACAAAGCATGACATCGCCAGATGCCGGGCCGGTCCGAATTCGTTACGTTGAGGTAAGCACCACGCCGCCACCGGACGATTGCGAGCGGGCTAGCGATGGAGGCGCGGTGGCCAGCTCTCGATCAGGCTGGTCGCGGCCTTGGTTGCCCATCTCAATGACATCGGATCGTACTTCCCCCTGTCGCGCGCGAAATACGCCCATCCCGTCATCGAGACGAAACGAGATCCTCTTTCACCTTCCTGCAGAAATGACGCCCGCCTGGAGCGCCATCACCAAGCGAATTGCGTTGCCCGCGAGGTTGAACAGCCCGAGCTTGATCACGAGCCCGTCGTGAAGCTTCTCCTGCCAACCGGGCGCGCGACTTGGCTCTTGACCGAGTTCGACCGCGAACCCGGAGTCGCCGTCGGTGTTGCGACCTTGGCATGGGATGGCCGGAGCTCGGCTATGTAGCCCGGTCGGACCTCGACAGCTTGCCCAGGCCGTTCGGCAGGCCATGTCCTCGCTTACCTGCTCGGCAACGAGCCCCGGTCAATTCCGGCAGTTCAGTCAACTTT